>NZ_JBEOPE010000006.1:0-219917 GCF_040309845.1 Psychrobacter sp. S1-30-MNA-CIBAN-0213
TATGAGCAAGTCGAAGCACTCAACTACGAAGCGGCACACCTGATGTCAGGTATTCTTATCATTATAGGCATGATTATAGTGGCTTTAATAGCCAGTGTGAATAGGTTGAATGGGCGTTGATTTGAGCAGATGGTAAAGGTACATCTTGAAATGGTTATCAAATGATAGAGATGATATGCTGAATAGTATGGTCATCGCCTAAGTCTTTAATTCCTAAGTTATTGTATTTTAATGATGATAGGTGTGAATCTATAAGTCGAATTGTACGTCTGTCATTGCAGCAGTGACTAAAGCAGTGATTGGCTTGCTTAGTAGTTAGCTAGTAATGATTTCTGTAGCGACAGGCGCAATAGCGTTATTGACACGCATTGATAACTCTATCCATTCAATAATTAAAAATTTAAGGATGAATCATGAAAACAGAACAGCACGTTTTAGCCTGTATTGACGGCTCAGCGGTTACTGAATCGGTTTGTGATTATGCGGCATGGTATGCCAGCAGGTTAGGTCTACCGGTTGCGTTATTGCATGTTAGCGATGTTCCGGCGTCGACTAGACGTGACTTATCGGGAGCAATAGGATTCAATAGTCGTGAATATTTATTAGAAGAATTAACGGAACTGGATGAAAAAAGAGCAAAGGTTGTGAACAGTTATAGTAATGCCTTGGTACAAGATGCAAAAAGTTATCTGCAAAATAGCTTCGATGGTATAAAAGTCAATATCTATCAACGTCGCGGCAAATTGTTACCTGCCATTGAACATTTTAAAGAAGAAAATCGTTCCATCATTATGGGGCGTCGCGGCGAAGATCATAAAAATAGCCGCATCAATATCGGCAGCCAAATCGAAACTGTCGCACGGGCATCAAGCATACCTGTCTTGATTTGCTCAGAGAAATTTGAAGAGCCCAAGTCATACATGGTCGCATTTGATGCTAGTAAAACCGCTATCAAAGCTACACAGATGGTGGCAAGAAGTGAGCTATTAAAAGGGTTGCAAGGTTATATCGTGATGGTAGGTAATGACAAAGACGCCGCCAAAAAAAGTCTTGCTGATGCCGTTGAACATATAACGTCAGCGGGTTTTAAGGTAGAGGCTCATCATTTGCCTGAGCTTGATGCTGTTGATGGACTGTTGTCGTTTCAGATAGATAATGATGTCGATATTATTGTGGTTGGTGCTTATGGCCACTCTAAATTGCAGCGCTTGTTTCTTGGCAGTACTACTACAGAAATCATCGCCAGCACACTGACACCGGTGATTTTGGTGCGCTAAGACATGTCAGACGTTGAAATTATTGGAAGTTAGCTAGGCGAGGTTGAAGGGTTAATATGGTAGTTAGATCTACAATGACTACTGTAACTGCCTGCCGAATCAATGCCTGACATAGCGCGCGGAAAAGTTAGAGGAGATTGCTGCCCTTGCTGTATTCCTAGCCTCTGACGACTCTAACTACATGCATGGTTCTAACGTATTTATGGATGGTGGCTGGGTTCTTGGTAGATAGAAATCATTTTGAGAATAAGCTTAAAGAACAACTTTAAAGAGAATTGATATCTCAAGAGAGATGTAGAGGCAGACTAGCTTTTGTGTCTCTTTTTGAGCTTAAACGACTGAGCAGTAATATACTGAGTAGTAATCTATATTGAAATCAGATTGTCATTGTTGAGGCGTAGCTAAATTATAAGCATATGGCTCCTGAGAGAAACTGGCTGAAGTAACTAATTGAAGAGGTAATACTAATGGATATTAAAGCAGCAGTAACTCATAACCAAGGCGCGGCGTTCGAATTAGAGCCTGTACAGCTTGCAACGCCTGAGATTGACGAGATACGGGTTAAAATCGTTGCAGCTGGTGTCTGTCATACCGATGTGGTCGCGCGTGATATGGGCATCGCGCCATTTCCTATCGTACTGGGTCATGAAGGGTCTGGGGTAGTGGATGCTGTCGGCGCAGGGGTAACTGATTTGCAAGTCGGTGATCATGTAGTGTTATCATTTGCGCACTGCGGTAATTGTGGGCATTGCCTGACGGGTCATCCAACCGTTTGCGACACTTTTAATGAGCTGAACTTCGGTGGTGCGATGGACGATGGCACCCGTAGACTTGCGCAAGATGGTGAGACGCTGGCGACTTTTTTTGGACAGTCCTCATTTGCCACTTATGCGATTGCTAAGTCTAGAAATGCCGTGAAAGTCGATCCGGATGTCGATTTAGCGCTACTTGGACCGTTAGGATGTGGTATTCAGACTGGCGCTGGAACGGTGTTAAATCGTCTAAAGCCAGAGTTTGGTTCTAGTATCGTGATTTATGGTGCTGGTGCAGTTGGCCTCAGTGCAGTGATGGCAGCCAAGATTGTTGGCTGTCAGCATATCATTGCCGTTGATGTACATGATAGTCGTCTTGAGCTGGCAAAAGAGCTTGGCGCGACCCATACTCTCAACGGTAAAAATGTCGATGTCGTAATAGAAGTCAAAAAAATAACTGACGGTGGCAGCCACTATGCCGTTGAAACCACAGGCGTGCCTACGGTTGTTAAGCAATCATTGAATGCCTTGCGATCTTTGGGTACAGTCGCAATTGTCGGTATTACACCAGAGATGAATATTGATGTCCATAATGACTTGATGGCCGAAGGTAAGAGCATGATTGGCGTCATCGAAGGCGACTCTATTCCGCGCGTATTTATCCCGCAATTGATTGCTTACTTCAAGGCGGGTCAATTCCCATTTGATAAGCTGGTTAAATTTTACGATTTTGAGGACATTAACCAAGCGTTTGAAGATTCGGCAAGTGGCATTACCATTAAGCCGATTCTGAAAGTAGGTTAATAATCAAAACGTAAAGTTAAGTTAGTTTTATATTAAAATGAAATCAGATTATTTAAGAATTTCAAAGGTACAGCTCTATGGCGATATACGTAGATTTTATGCAGATAGAATTTAAAGGCTATAAATGGTGCCACATGCTGGCAGATACCCTGCAAGAGTTGCATGATTTTGCCGCAATGATTGAAGTGGATAAGCGTTTATTCCACCGTAATGCCAGTTATCCGCACTATGATGTCACGGTACAAATGCGAGAGACAGCGATTGAATATGGCGCTATTCCTGCTGGTCGAAAAAAGATTATCGAATGTGCAAAGAAGTTGAAAGTAGAGTTACATGAGCAAATATCACAATCTGAGAACTCCTAATAAGTTAATTTTCTAAAAACATAAAAAAGGTGGGAGTGCTTTTGCATCCCACCTTTTCGTTTGTTCAGATTTTCATTTATATTTTACTTTGCAATAGCTGCTTTACTGACACCATCAAGGGCTTTTGCGATATTCGCTAACTGGGCATCACAACCTTTTATATTATGACGGTCTTTGAGATATTCAGGATTGTTGTACGACAACCAAACTTTTTTACCAGCATCTTCACTGATTAGGATTTTTTGCGGCAAATCAATAGCGACGCTTTGCTCGCAATTCATCAATGGCGTACCCGCTTTCGGATTACCAAACATAATCACTTGCGTCGGTCTTAATGTTAAATCGACACCTTGCGCATTTTTTTGATGATCGACGCGCGCAAATACTTTCATGCCTTTGCTTTTAATAATCGCCGCCAGCTTATCAGCGGTATCTTGAACAGAGTGATTACTTTGCATCGTAACCAGACCCTTTTCAGCATTGATAGCAGTCATTGTTTCTGGCGTTGACTGCACCTTATCCGGCGCGTTTAAAATGCTTTCAACACTGGCGCAAGAGGAAACGGCCAAAGCTAGAGCAGTAATAGAGATAATTTTAATCATAAAAAGTCCTTTTTTATTGTGTTTGTTTATTAAGTGAGTGATGGCTGGTAATATTGAATATTCATTGTGAACTATAACATTGTGAACCATAACATTGTGAACCATAACATTGTGCGTAATAAACTGCGTATAGTAAAGGGTCGCATTACAACACCTCTTAAAGAATGACTAAGCCAAAACTAATTACACAGCCAAACGCTCTGCTAGATAATCTACGAGCAACCTAATCTTTGGTGATAAATGACGGTTGTGCGGATAGACGGCCCAGATACTTTCTTCAGGCTCTCTATAGTTATCCAGTAAGCTGACCAGCGCACCTGATGCTAAGTGTTTTTGCACATAATAATCAGGTAGCTGCACGATACCCAGACCTTTTAAAGCGGCATCAACTAGGCTATGACCACTGTTATATTGCACAGTGCCAGACACGCGCAGGTTTTTTTCTTTATCAGCATCTTTTCCAGAATCTGTTTTTTTAGAACCTGTTTTTTTAAAATCTATAAAATGCCAATAGTCACGAGTGCCAAGTAAGCAGTTATGTTGGCTCAGCTCGGACAGAGCATGAGGCGTGCCGTATTTTTCAAGATAAGCGGGTGCGGCACAGACGAAGTTGGTACGACGGCTAAGTTTTTTTGCCATCATCGTCGAGTCGCTTAATTTGCCAATACGAATTGCCAAGTCATAGCCGCCATCAACTAAGTCGATTTTTTGATTACTCAAAAATGCCGTCACTTCGATATCGCTATACTGCACCATGAAGTCATTGATCAGTGGCAATAATTGCTGCTCGCCATAAGTGACAGGGGCGGTCAGTTTAATCCTACCTTGCGGCTTTGATTGTAAGTTACTCACCGCTTGCTCAGCAGCATCCAAGCCATCGAGTACACTGCGGCAATGCTGATAAAACACGCGGCCTTCTTCAGTCAGCGATACCATACGCGTTGTGCGATACAGTAACTTAATGCTGAGGCGCTTCTCTAAGGCGCTTATCTGCCGGCTGACTTGCGCGGTTGAGATGCCCAACTCTTTTGCGGCATGCGTGAAGCTCTCGTGCTCTGCCACATAGACGAACTCGCTAATACCATCCCAGCGCATGATTATTACCACTGTGTAAAAGATATTTTCAAATATAACACATTGTTATCATTTCAGAAACGACTATAATGGTAAGTATAAAATCAAACCTTTTACAGACTGTGACAACTGTGGCTTGCCTCTATACATTAAGCGCTATAAGCTAAATTGGTCTGCGTTTAATCAACAATAAAATTAATTAGAAGAGAGAATGTTATGTCAGATAAATTTATTAAATCTAAAGCCGCTATTGCTTGGGGCCCGAACCAACCACTATCTATTGAAGAAGTGGATGTCATGCTACCGCGCAAAGGCGAAGTATTGGTAAAAATCATCGCCAGTGGCGTCTGCCACACCGATGCGTTTACCTTATCTGGTGAAGATCCAGAAGGCGTATTCCCAGCTATCTTAGGTCATGAAGGTGGCGGTATCGTTGAACAGATCGGCGAAGGCGTGACCAGCGTCCAAGTCGGCGATCACGTTATTCCTTTATACACCGCAGAGTGTGGCGTCTGTAAATTCTGCTTATCAGGCAAAACAAACCTTTGCTCTGCCGTACGTGAGACTCAAGGTAAAGGCTTAATGCCAGACGGCACCACTCGTTTTTATAAAGACGGTCAGCCAATTTATCATTATATGGGTTGCTCAACCTTTTCTGAATATACTGTCCTACCAGAGATTTCATTGGCCAAAGTGGATAAAGACGCACCATTAGAAAAAGTTTGTTTGCTAGGTTGTGGCGTGACCACCGGCATGGGCGCGGTTATGAATACCGCTAAGGTTGAAGAAGGGGCTACCGTTGCTGTTTTCGGTCTTGGTGGTATTGGCCTCGCCGCTATCATTGGTGCAAAAATGGCAAAAGCCAGTCGTATTATCGGCATTGATATCAACGAAGATAAATTTGAGTTGGCTAAGAAGCTTGGCGCGACTGATTGCATCAATTCTAAAGACTATGACAAGCCTATCCAAGAGGTCATCGTCGAGATGACTGATGGCGGCGTAGACTATTCGTTTGAGTGTATTGGTAATGTCGATGTCATGCGTTCAGCGCTTGAGTGTTGCCACAAAGGCTGGGGCGAGTCGGTCATCATCGGTGTCGCTGGTGCAGGCAAAGAAATCTCAACCCGTCCATTCCAGCTAGTGACTGGTCGCGTCTGGAAGGGTTCAGCATTTGGCGGGGTCAAAGGACGCAGCGAATTGCCAGGCTACGTCGATCGTTATATGCAAGGTGACATCCCATTAAATGACTTTATCACTCATACGATGCCATTAGAAGACATTAACGAAGCCTTTGACTTGATGCATAAAGGTGAGAGTATTCGTACGGTTATTCACTTTTAAGAGATGCTTTCTAAAAGTAATGGTTAACGATAGCAATGATAAAATCAGCGCTATAAAATAAAATTATAAAAATGCTGCTCCTATATAGGGGCAGCATTTTGCATGTTGAGACATTGGTTTTAAGGTATTCGATTTTGATTTCCAGCTAATGGGATTCATCACTGTGGCTGGCTCCATTATCGCGACAATATGGGACTTTATTTATAACTTATGGTTTCACTACGCCCTAGTTATCCTTAATGAACTTGACCAAAAGCTCGGCCAATTTCTCGCCTTGATCTTCCTGAAGAAAATGTCCAGCGTTGGCAATAGTCGTATGATTTTGGCCTTTGGTTCCGGGAATAAGTTTTTGCATTACTCGATCACCGCCAGCAGTAATCGGATCAGAATCGCTAAATAGAGTAATAAAGGGCTTAGTCCATTTGCTCAGCTCAATCCAAGCAGTGCGGTTATTCTCAGAGGCAGGGTCATCCGGAGTTATAGGTACTAGTAATGGAAACTGCCTAGCACCCTCCTTATAAGACTCATCAGGAAAAGGTGCATTATAAGCGTCGATTACCGCCTGTGATAGCGGTGTAGTAGTACCACTCTTTATAGCGCCTCCCACATTAAATTCTGGTGTTTCCTGTGAGGATTTCTGCCATTTTCGAAAACCTTCACCTGGATCGTGGTCGCCAGTGGGGAGCATGGTATTACCAGCCGCTACCCGAGCAAACCGATCTGGATGTGCGGCAACCAAGCGCAGACCGATCAGGCCACCCCAGTCCTGACAAAACAAGGTGATGTCCTTTAGATCTAACTGGTCGAGTAATGATTGTAGCCAGTCGACATGACGCTGGTAGGTGTAGTCAGTACGGGATGCGGGTTTGTCTGAGCGTCCAAAACCGGGGAGGTCTGGTGCAATCACGCGGTGTCCTGCTGCAGTCAGTATCGGGATAATTTTACGATACAGATAACACCATGAAGGCTCCCCATGGAGCAGTAACACCGGATTGGCGTCCCTTGGGCCCTCGTCGAGGTAATGCACGCGCAACTCACCCCCTTCGCTATCGTCAACCATTAGGTAGTGCGGGGCAAAATCATAATCGGGCAGATTCGCAAAACACGAATCGGGGGTTCTGAGCGTTTTCATGTGTCGTCCTTGAGTTAGGTAATTGAGCGCGCATTCTCACACAGCTGCTGGAAATCCCATTTATTCATAATAATATTATGAATAAATGAGTCAATCTAACTACTTCTATCGATAAGAATTTTAGATTAGATAAAATTATATCTAACGATGCGTACCACGAATAGGGTAATCGTTTTTTCGAACAAAGGATAAACCATTCGCAAGGGTTTCAAGTTCAGGTCTAGCAAAAGGCGCGTTGGAGATATCGACGATTTGAATCTCTCCATCAGCATTAACGACAAACAAACCAGGCTCTGCAAAGGGATGATCAGTCTCTTTCTCTGAACGTGGGTCAGAAATGTAGAGCCCTAGCGTATTCATTTGCTCAATAGTTAAACCATAAGCAATAGGAAAATTGATATCTAATTTTTCTAAATGACTCTCTAATTGCTCTTTACTGTCACCTGATATCGCAATGATATCGACACCTGCCTCAGCAAATGATGCTTTTACGGTTTCTAACTGGTTAAGGTATTTCGTACAAATTGGACAATGTTGACCTCGGTAAACAACGACTAATTTCCAATCGTGACCGTTTTCAGGCGTGCCAAGCGACTTCATATCACCATTTAGCATTTGTACATCTATATTGGGAAATTTGACACCAGCTTGAAGTTTTTGTGCGTAATTTGATTGCATGATTTATCCTTTATTTAATGGTTTGCATGAATGTGAGTAATTCGTGTTGAGACATAGAAGGCTTGGTAGGTAAATTAAACCTTCTACAATAAGTTGGCTATTTTTAATAAGCTTCAATGTTTAAAAACGAGCTTGGCATAAGCCTTACCTAATACCACACCAAAGATTAAATGGAGCACTAAGGTTGCGATAGGAATCATGATACCGCTTGGCATAGCTAGACCAAATAGGCGATTACCCATCATCGGCATAAGAGCAATCATCATCATAAGCCAACCAGCAGCACCTATAACCGCACCAATCAGCGTAAAATTCTTACTCCTATCCGCACCAGCCACTACTGCCATTGCTAGACCATAGCCGATAGAACCAATCATAAAGTGAGCGAGCCATGCCAATACTAGACTGTCACCCATCATTGATGCGAGCATAGCTATGATGTCTAAATCAGGCATCAGACCCATCATGCTTTTTAGCATTAGTAAAATAGTCATAACGACGGTGGCAATGAAGCCTGCAATAATTCCTGACATATATTTATTCATGGTAAACATTCCTTGTTCAGGTTTTACTTGTTCAGGTTTTAAGGTTACTCATGTTGTCCATTAACAATCTGTTCAGCAAGCGTGACAAGATCTGAGGCCATAAAGTTCGGTGTTGGCACATTGGAGGCAGGCAACATGGCGTTATAAGGACGTTTGAGAAACGCCCCTTGGCAGCCAGCCGCTTGAGCGCCAATCGTATCCCAAAGATGACAAGCCACTAGGCATAAATCTGACATTTCAACAGCCAGCTCTTTAGCGACCATTTGATAAGTCTCAGGCGCAGGCTTAAACTTGCCAACCTTCTCAACGCTAAAAGACTGCTCAAAGAACTCACTCAATCCTGCCTTTTCAAGTGGTGTAGGAGAAGCACTACTGGCTGAATTCGTCAACGTCACTAGTCGAAATCCTGCGTCACGTAGTTTGGTTAAGGCTGGTATTGCATCAGGATGAGCAGGCATTTTGCTCATGCGCTCTTTTAACTCATTAATATCGTCATCTGTCAGTATTACTTCATGGATATCAGCTGTCATCTGTAACGCACCGACGCCAAGCTCACCAAAAGGCGTATAAAGTCCTGACAAAGTCATGGTCTGCGAGTAAAGAACTAATTGAGCAAACCACTCCCTTAACATGTGCTTGTCACCGAACAGGCGAGCGAATAAAGGCGTAAGGGTATCAATATCTAGTAGAGTCTCATTGACATCAAATACGATAATCGAGGGCGATTGGTTAGAGGACATAAAAAATCCTTTTTTAATAATGGTAAATTGCGTCTGTGAAAAAAGTAGGCTGATAACTACAGTTATAATTATAAAACTGGTTAATTTCACTTTAAACTAGCTTGAGCAGTCATTCAAGATTAATTTGAGTAATCACTCAAATTATATTGTTATGCTTTGTTATCATATGTAAATGTTACGATTTTAAGACACAGAAAAATTGGATTGTTGACAGGGTAGGTGACGCTTCACCCTTGTTAGGATCTACTGAATCGAAATCTTTGGAGGGTCGGCACTGAAGTGTCAATACATTAGAGTTAGGATGTAATTGAGTGTCTTGTTTGACTTCAAATAGCATGTTTAGTCCAGACCACAACTTTGTTATTCGTCACTGTAACGCTTTACGAAAATTTTGAAATTCCTCAGATTGATCAAGTAAGCTGCTGCCTAACTCCCGCAACTCATCAACTTGTTTAGGTTGCAGATGAAAAGTAGTTGGCATGGCATCGAACTTTGCGCGCTCTTTTTTACTTTCAACTTGATCGAAAGTTAATATGGAAAAATGCACCTCAACTTGAGGCGAGTCAGAGCTGCGCTGTGCATTCACGTGCTCACCCCATTGCAAAAATTCTTTTTTAGCTAATGAGACGGTCTCGTTATTTAAAATACCTAATGCCACTTCGCTAGAAGCTGAAACTGTCTCGAAGAACCCTGGGTCTTTACCTTCCAATGACCATTTATGCTCAGAGTAGGTTTGAGCATTGGCGACTACGACCAGCACTTGTTTAACTTGGCGGAATTTTTCAGGGCTAAACGCACCAGCCATATTGGGCACATCACCATACTGAGTCACTGGACTCATCATAGATCCACGCACACCCAAGTTATCGGTTACCCCGCCATCTACTAAGCGTAGGACGGGCATACGCTCTGGATAAGAATAACGCTTTAACGCCCGGGCTACCGCATAATTGCGCGGCAGATGACTGTCTTGATTTAAGGCATCCTCGACCCACGACTGGTAACGCTGAGGGCAGTCGGAAAAATTGCGCAGCGCTATAGGTGCAAAGATGCCAGGTACTGAGGAAGATGCCATCACAGCATTTGCCACCGGATAACTCGACAAATCTGAACACAAAAAATCAAAATGCTGCTGGGTAAAGGAAAATGTCGTTGAATTATTTAAGTCACTGGCATTCAGGATAACGTAAGGTAACTTTCCACGCCCCATATCGGCAAAAGTTTTTTGCTGAAACAGACTATGATTTAAGTTATTCGCTACCAGATCGCCACGATTGTATTCAGAGCTGCTCATCGCTATAAGGCTTTGCGGACGTATCGCGAGCTTTATCAGTCGAGACTGCCAGTCCTCATACAAAAAATCTGGCGCAAACTGCTTAAATATATCATCGCCAAATAAGCCGTAGTAGGCTGCTGTGTAGCTACCGCCCGATACCGAAGAAATAACATCCACCTCATCTAACAGTCGACGCTCCACGCCGTTTATAGTCACTGGTGTGTCGCGGAGCTTTTCTAGCACACCGTAGCTAAGCGCTGCCGCTCGTGTACCGCCACCAGAAAATGCGAGCACAACAAAGACGTCATCTGAGTTTTTAGGTAAGTTATTGCGAAAATCGTAGCGACTTGTGGTGGTCTTATCCGTTATTGGCTTGTTCCAGATTCGTTTCGTACAACCCGTCAACAAGCTGGATATAAGAGTAATGGCTAATAGGAAGAATGCGGAGCATAATCGAGACGAAATTTCCTTATTTGGAAATCTCTGAAGCTGATTGTCACAGAAAGTAGATATATTTATACGCATTCAAGCTACCCCAAAGTGTTTGGACTACTGTGAAGCCTACGTTCTTTACCTACTGTATTATAGCTATGCAGGAAAGCTATTCAAGACACTTTTAACTCGGATTTTAAAAGCAGTTAATACCTCTATTATACGTACAGCTTATGCGGACAACCTAGTCTGCCAAAATTGAATCAGACAAGATGCAAATCGAAGGTGCTGATGATGTGCTGATACAGTAACGACAATCCTCCTTTCTCCTTTGCTTATTTATTCAGTATTATTGTGGCTAGTCGTTCTCGACAATCAATAGTCTGAGCCTTGTTAATAAACTTTAACTGGACTGTAATAGCTAGTCAAGATAAAATTGAGCAGTCACTCAAGTTGTACAGTCATGCTCATTTTATTATATGACGCTAAGGCTGTGAGAAAACGGAATATATTATGTCACGCACCGCACTTTATAGCCGACAAGAATCTTTAGAACGAGCTTTACAGCTGTTCTGGCAAAAGGGTTTTCATGCGACATCCTTAAAAGATTTAGAAAAAGCACTCGATATGCGGCCGGGGAGTATTTATGCAGCTTTTGGTAGCAAGGATGGGCTGTTCCAAGAAGTACTAGAATACTATGCTCGTCTGACATTGGCTGAGCTAGAATATACTTTGAAGACTCGTAGTTCGCCATTGATGGGGCTAGCTGCCTACTTGCGACAGCTTGGCGGAATTCTCGATAAGGGGCTGCCAAGTCGCGCTTGTATGCTAGTAAAAAGCTTGTTGGAGCTTGGCGCCCGTGAGCAATCAGCCTTACAAAAGGTTGAGGCCATGCTGGCTGGTATGGAAGCGCGATTTATTGACTGCTTTACGGAAGCTCAGCGAATAGGGGAGCTTGATAGTGAGCTTGACCCTGTTAGGCTGGCTCGGCGTTTACAGGCTGAAATAATGGGGCTGCGCGCTTTTGCACAGCGCGATGTAGACAGTGCTGCCGTACATGAGCTTGCCGAAGATATGGCGCAATCGATAGAAGCATTGCGTAATAACACGTTTGCTGGCTAGTTCGCTAACTGGCGCTGAATAATAGGTCTAGCTAAGTGTGCTTGCTAAGTTAATCAAAGGTCAAACTGAGAACTAATTAACAGTGTAAATCACCCTTATAAATTGATGAAACCATAAAAAAGGCTACTTGAAGTTTCAAGTAGCCTTTTTTATATCTAAATTTTAATGGCCAATTTTCAATTGCCAATTTTTAATATTTATCAAAAGTGTCGTTTATTCTGGCAGATCTGCCAATTGCTGTAAGATATTTTTGAAGTTCTCAACCCCTTGTGCACCGCTAACCAAGTGTTTTTGATTAAAGATAACAGAGGGTACGCTTTGAATACCTTGCTGACGCCACTGTTGTTGAGCTTGGCGTACTTCTTCTGCAAAGCGCTGATCCTTTAATACTGCTACCGCTTCGCTACGATCTAGCCCAATCTCCGCTGCAATATCTGCCAGCACTCCTTTATCAGAGATATTACGACCATTGGTAAAGTGAGCAGTGAATAACGCTTGCTTTAAGTCGTGCATGCGTCCTTGCTGATCTGCCCAGTGCAACAGTTGATGCAAATCAAAGGTATTATAAGTGCGAGTCTCTTCGGTGAAATTAAAATCAAAGCCAACCTCGCTACCAGCCTCAGTCATTCTTGCACGGCTAGCATCAGATTCTTCTCTACTTGAGCCGTACTTCTCAGTGATATGCTCGCGCAAGTTCTGACCTTCGGCTGGCATATTAGGATTTAACTC
Source organism: Psychrobacter sp. S1-30-MNA-CIBAN-0213 (assembly GCF_040309845.1). Classification (NCBI taxonomy): domain Bacteria; kingdom Pseudomonadati; phylum Pseudomonadota; class Gammaproteobacteria; order Moraxellales; family Moraxellaceae; genus Psychrobacter; species Psychrobacter sp. S1-30-MNA-CIBAN-0213. The sequence continues at coordinate 12,870 of NZ_JBEOPE010000006.1, forward strand.
AAACGGATGCCAATGTATCTCATGCTCGGTATTGGTTTGCTCAAGCGCTTCTGCCAGCTGGCGATAGCCGATGACACACCAAGGACAAACCACGTCCGATACGATGTCTATGCGCAGTGGCTGCTCTGATGATAACTGCTTTGAATTTTCCATATGACCTCTCGTTAGCTACTATTTATGATTCTAACTGATACGTAGGATTTTAACTGAGAAAACTGCTGCTCGAACATTTTCCGAACAACAGCTTCTTGAACAATAATCTCGCAAACAGCAGACTTTTAAACAACAGTATAAAAACACCAAAAGGGTTATTACAACCCTAGATTGGTTGCATCGTTATTCAACTTCGTTAGTCGGCGTCATTAGTCAGCTTTGTGCCATTCAAACTTTTGGAAAGGCTTATCGATTGGCGTGTTGGCTAAATGGTTAGTATAGTTGCTCATCACTTTTTGCGCTGCAGCAAGGACGACTTCTAAAATCTGGCGCTTAGTGAAGCCTGCATCCAAAAATGCTTGTACGGCGTCATCATTAACGTTACCACGATCACGGACGACAGAGAGCGTAAAGTTACGTAGCGCTTCTAACTTATCAGTCGGTAATGGGGTTTCATTACGTAATGCTTCGGTAATCGTGTCATCTACTTTCATACTTTTAGCAATACCAGTATGCGCAGGAACGCAGTAATGACAAGCGTGCTCAACGTTGATGGTTTGCCATACAACAGTAACTTCTTCATCATCAAAACTACTGTCTAAAAACAATTGATGTAGACGTTGATAACCTTCGAGTAGTCCTGGCGCTTCGGCCATTACCGCGTGTAAATTTGGAACCATGCCAAAAGCATTGATAGAAACATCAAGCAGCTCTTTGCTATCTGCTGGTGCGCTCTGTTTGTCGTGTAAAGTAAATTCAGTCATGTAAAAACCCTTATTGTGGTTGTTAATTATTTAATGATTATTAAAGTACGGTAGCTCAATCAACAATAGACGTAATATTATATTTGAGTGATTGCTCAAATTGATAGGTGATGCTTGCCTAAGTAAATCAACTAAAGCCACTATAAATGATTTTGAGCGAACGTTCAACCTTGATTGAGTGATTGCTCAATCAAGTTACAAATCAATTAAGTGACGAATCAATTAGCTTATAAACATAGCTACTTAATTGTTATCTCATTGATAGCAACGCTAATTTGACAAAATAATTTAATGAAGTAGCTTAAAAAGGTGGTTTTACACTTAGCAAGTTAGCTCATTTTAGAAAGATATTGAAAGTGTTTCCGGCTATAGCTACTTTTTGAAGCACAACACTTTCATTACAATGGGCGCTATTACGATGGATAAAATAGTACACACATCCAAAACTTGAATAATAATTTAAATAACAACTCAAACAATAAGGACGTCTCATGACTAAGACTATTTTAATCACTGGTAGTACTGATGGCATTGGCAAACTTGCAGCTTTAAAACTGGCAGAAGCGGGACATCAAGTGTATGTGCATGGCAGAAATGCCGACAAACTTGCCAGTGTCATTGCAGAGGTCAAAGCGGTAGCGACAGGCGCAGCAGTAGATAATATTGACGGGTTTGTGGCTGATTTCTCCGATTTAACCGCTGTACTCAAGATGGCAGCAGAAGTGAGCGAAAAGCTGCCAAAGCTTGATGTACTCATAAACAATGCAGGGATTTATACAACCGCATCGGCAACGACTAAAGATGAGTTGGACGTACGCTTCGTGGTCAATTACTTAGCGCCTTACGAGTTAACCAACGCCTTATTACCACTACTCAAAAAGTCTAGTAAAGCTCGTATCGTAAATCTAAGCTCAGCGGCTCAAGCTCCGATATCCTATAAGGCATTTGCAGGACAGGACCGTCTCGCTGATAAAGATGCCTATGCTCAAAGTAAGCTAGCATTAACGATGTGGACTATGGATTTAGCTGACACAGTCGCAGCAGATGACATCAATGTAATCGCTGTGAATCCAGGCTCGCTATTGAATACAAAAATGGTCGATGAAGCTTATGGTCAACATTGGTCATCAGCAGATAAAGGGGCAAATATCCTAACTGAACTTGCCATCTCAGATGAGTTCGCTGACGATAGCGGTAAATATTTTGATAATGATATTAAAGATGGCGTACATGGTGACGCAAGAGGAGAGTTCGGACAACCGCATGCAGACGCTCTAAATAAAGAAGCCATTGCAGAGCTTGAACGCCAGACTCAGACAGTATTGCAGTCGCTTTCTACATGATATTTATATCTAGCCGCATCAATTAATGGTTAGAAATTAAACCATTACAAAGTATCTCATTAAACTTATCATCAAAAACTGGGACATACCCTTATGCAAACTGTCAAAGCCATTGGTTATCAAAATAACCTACCTATCCATGATGAACAAGCGCTACAAGATATTATCCTTGATAAACCGACTGCTTCAGGCCATGATATTTTGGTAGAAGTTAAAGCCATATCCGTCAATCCGGTAGATTATAAAATCCGTGCATCGCGTCCTGCACCAGAGGGTGAGTATGCTGTTATTGGTTGGGATGCTGCTGGTATCGTAACGGCTATCGGTGAAGAAGTCAGTCTGTTCTCAGTAGGAGATAACGTTTATTACGCTGGAGATTTGACCCGCTCAGGCAGCAATGCTGAATATCAGCTGGTCGATGAGCGTATCGTTGGTCACATGCCGACATCCTTATCTTTCGCTGAGGCCGCTGCACTACCACTCACTACTATTACTGCATGGGAGATGTTATTTGACCGTTTACAAGTACCTGTGTCTGATACCTCAATGGGAAAAAATGGTAATGATGAGAATACTAATGACGTTTCAGTATTAGTGATTGGCGCAGCGGGCGGGGTAGGATCAATATTAACCCAACTATTAAAATCTCAAACAACAGCCACCATTATTGGTACCGCTTCAAGGGATGAGAGTATACAGTGGCTCAAAGATTTGGGCGCTGACTACGTTATCAATCACCGTAATGCATTGTCTGATGAGCTGCAAAAAACGGGTATTGCTGAAGTAGACTATGTCGTGAGTCTCAATAACACTGAAGACCATTATGAAGAAATTATTAAATGCTTAAAACCTCAAGGTAAGCTTGGACTGATTGATGACCCAGCAGCACTAGACGTCCTACCGCTTAAGACTAAAAGCTTAAGCCTACATTGGGAGTTTATGTTTGCGCGCTCAATGTTTAATACGCCAGACATGATTGAACAGCACCATTTATTAAATGCAGTGGCAACATTAATTGATGCTGGCGAGATTAAAACCACGGTTGCTCACAATCTTGGCACTATCACAGCCGAGCATTTACGCAGTGCGCACCAAATGCTAGAGAATCGTCAAGCACATGGCAAAATCGTATTAGAAGGCTGGCCTGTATAAAGCGTTAAATTATCGTTTAGCTTTACAAGTCTAATTTAACGCTTTGAGCAAATATATTGAACCTGCTTAAATGAATTTATTTGAAATAATTATAATATTAAAACATAGGAAGAATTTATGAACACGCAAGCAAACAAGCCACTCACCATCGTTGCTACTATCAAAGCCAAACCTGAGCACGTTGAGCGAGTCAAATCTGAATTACTTAAACTAACAGCAGCATCACAAGCTGATCAAGGTTGTATCCAATATGACTTACATCAAGATAATGCAAATCTTAATGGTTTTATCGTTTATGAGATTTGGGAAAACAATGAGCTTTTGCAGCAGCATGTACAAAGCCAGCATTTTCAGAACTATGTAAAGGTAACAGATGGCATGGTCGATGAATTTGTCATAACTGAAATGACCGCTATTTCGTAAATTTCACCTGTGCATTTATCTATCATTAATAATAAGATAGATAACGATTCCACTTTAAACTTAAAACATTTGAAAATGTACGAACAGGAATAATGTATGAAAGATATCACTGATGCGATGAATTGGCGCTATAGCGTTAAAGACTATGACCCTACCAAAAAGCTGTCAGCTGATGACTTTCAGAGTCTAAAAGATGTGTTGCGCTTGAGTCCTTCAGCGACCAATATTCAACCTTGGCACTATGTGATTGCCGATGATGATGCTGGTAGAGCTAGAGTTGCTAAAGGGACTGATGGGCATCACGAGGCTAATTCATCAAAAATAAAGAATGCCTCACACGTTATCGTTTTTTGTAGTCGTGCTTATGCAGATAATGAGTATTTGAGTGAATTACTCGAAAAAGAAGACGCTGATGGTCGTTTTACTGAACCGAAACGCAAAATACAAATGGATGAAAAACGTAAGAAATCAGTTAATAAGCACCGTTTTACAGAAAAAGATGAGCCGTTTTGGTTGGCTAAGCAGGTTTATATTACGATGGGTGCTTTATTGCTTGGGGCGGCAACGCTCGGTATCGATGCAACACCGATGGAAGGTGTTGATTTTGAGGTGCTCGACGAAGAGCTTGATTTGAATAGTAAAGGCTTAACCGCTGTAGGCGTTGTCAGTCTTGGTTATCGTAGTGGTGATGGTTACAATGTAGAATTACCGAAATCGCGCTTGAGTGAAGAGGTTGTTTTTAGCAAGCTATAAGTTTTATCAAGATATAGGTTTTACTAAGCTATAGTTAGTTCAATATAAAAAGAATACGGTGGAACTGGAATGAATTTTTTGCAGCCTCTGTCTACGTAGGCACAGCAAGCAAAAAAATTATCAACCATCAGTGATAACTAACCTCATAAATGAGATATATTTATGAGGTTTTTCTATGATAAATAATACTGGATTTAGCATTAAGACTCGTAACTGCTATATAGTAAGCCAATCAATGTACAATCAATCAGTGCCTAACAGGAGATAATCTCATCATGATTTGGCTAAAAATGCTTGTTGGCGCGTTGGTGGTACTGTTGATTCAACTATTCGCTCAAAGCAGGTTCTTTTATTTGGCAGCACTTGCGCCACTTTTTCCGACCTTTACTTTAATTAGCCATTTTTTAGTTGGCACTCAGCGTAGTGCTGCAGATTTTAAAATTGCATTGATATTTAGTATGCTAGGTGTAATACCGCATCTCATTTATACGCTGATTGTATTTTTTAGCTTTAGCCATATTGGCTTGTACAAAGCATTATTACTAGGTGTGGCAGGCTGGTTGATCGCTGCTGCTGTTTTGATATTTGCGTGGCAACATCTACAAATATAATAAAGGGTGTACGAGCTTATTAGGCGCTTCTTTTGTTGTTCATACAATCGAACCATGCATCGTCATATACGGTAGCAGCAGAATCAAAGTGCACGTATATTTTTTCATTATTCAATGTCGCATACCAATGCTCATCGTTATAGCCTGTGAGCACTTGAAAGTACTTTTCATTCACAAAGTCACCTACAACGTAGGTATTTCCTGCTGCATAAAAAGTATTGCCAGCCGTACACAGTAGTTTATCACCAGTATTTATCATAACATTCTACTTGTATATTTTAGTATATTCGGAAAAGGTAATATATTATTCTAGCCGAATATATCGTGAAATACTACAATGCGGAATGCAATCAATACGTTTTGTAACGTAATTTTTTATCGGGTGTCTCATGTATTTGCAAATTTAACCATGAATAATTGGAGTATTATCAAGGTATTGATTAACTAAAAAACAGGCATGAGTCTGCTGCGCCAAAGTTTAATAATAAGTGTTAAGTAAGTGAATCTAAGTAATGGCAGCTTCTTTATCGTCTAAATTTTTAGCTTAAGTTTACGATCATAAGCAGTGGTTTAATGACTATTTTATCGTTGAAATTGTATCGTTGAAACAACTGCGCAAAGGAATGCCACTATGAGTTGTCTTTTACCCGATCGAAAGCTATCCCACTATCGCAAGCCACTAATGGCGTCGTTGTTAATAGTGTCTTGTGCCAGTAGTCATGCTGCGACCTATAATATTGACCCAGCCCGCACCAATGTACGTTTCGCCATCGACTATTTTAATAAAAACTCCACCCATACGGGTGGCTTTTACAATGTGACGGGGCAGCTACAATATGATCCAAATGCACACACGGGCAACATCTCGCTTATCATTCCAATAAAATCCTTAAGTACAGGTAGTCGATCATTCAATCAAAAGCTGGCGAGTCGTGATTTCTTTGATGTGGCACAATTTCCCTTGGCTTACTTTGAGTCTACTAAGTGGTATTTTATGACTGACAAAACACGCTCAGAGGTTATCCGAGTCGATGGCAAACTAACGCTACATGGGGAGACTCATCCGGTCACGCTAACGGCTACCAATTTTGATTGCTATGTTAGCCCCTCACGTAAAAATTCAGTTTGTGGGGGAGGTTTTACCACTACGATTGATCGCACTAAATGGAAGATTAATAAATACGCCTTACTGGGAATGACGAGAAATCTGACGTTAGATATCAGAGTGGAAGCAGCGACAGAGTAATGTATTATTATATAAATGAATATATTGAAATAAGTTGAAATCTGTAGATATAATATACAAAATAATATACTATTTTTAATAGTGAATGGTCTTTGATAGTAATTTTAAATGTTCAACATGCCCTATACTTTTTGATGTTTAAGTTGGCTGTCTTAGGTGTTTTTATCATAACAATACCTATCAAGCTGTTCTGATTTGTCTACCATATTTTGAGGTATAACTATGAAAACCCCACAGGATTTAGTAAGCGCTGCTAAAGCACAAATCACTGAAGTTGCACTGGCGCAAGCAGCTGCTGCTTGTGATAAAGCCGATATCGTTATCGATGTAAGAGAACCTGAGGAATACGCTACTGGTCATATTGAAAAGGCAGTACTGATACCTCGCGGGTTATTAGAGTTTAAAATTGACGACCTAACAGCCACTACTGGTGCTGATACCAATATTGTGCTTTATTGTAAGACCGGCGGACGTGCAGCGTTGGCAGCGCAGTCATTAGAAGCGCTTGGCTATAAGCAAGTAGTATCTATTGCAGGTGGTTTTGAGGCATGGACTGAAGCTGACATGCCAATAGTAAAACCGAATGATGAAATTGATTTTGGCTAGTATATTAGGCAGTCATTTATTTTGAGTAAGGCATTTTCGGCATTAAAAGCAAGGCATTAGATGCCTTGCTTTCAATGTTTTGCTTCTTAGTTCAATTGTATGGCTTTTCAGTTTAATTATATGGCTTATGAGTTAAATAGATTAGCGCGCATACTTAGCACAGGATGCTGGTTGCCAATAAAACTCAGTGGCAAAGAATTCGTCGTTACGTATTCTGCCTTCATAGCTATCATCAAAGATTATTTTGTATTGGCAAGTCTCGACTTTTTTATCAGCATCGTAGAATTTGAGAATATAGTCCCATTCGCGAGCGTTAAATCCTTCACTAAAGTGAGGTGTGCCAATCAACTGGTAGATTTGATCTTTGGTAGTACCTACTTTGATATTAGCAACATCTTCATGATTGACAATACTACCTCCTTTTTGCCACGCTTTGTTTGGATCAGGGAATACCAAGTCATTGGCATCAACAGATCCATGCTGGGCACCAGGAGACAAATGCCAAGTCGGCGTTATATTTTTTTTGGTACAGCCAGTCACTGTGAATAGTAAAGCAGTCGTTGCCAGCAAGCCGTAATGATATGCAGATTTTTTCATTATCCATTCCTTAATATATTTTATGAGTAATTTGACAGCGCCTATCTATTTATAACCAAACCTACTGGCAGACAAACGCTGTCGTGAAGTAACGTTGTTATACTAGAAATGGAAGCCTGCACCAATTGCACCGCCAGCATTCCCTTGCGTATCTGCCGTACCATTCACTTTAATTACCCAACGACCGTTATCAGACACTTTAGATACACCAACAGCCACTGCACTTTCGCCATTGTATGACGCGATACCGCCGCCGACCATTGACTTACCTGGAATATAAGCTTGCGGTAATGAAGACATTGCCATCGCTGCTGAGATACCAGCGTTTGCATTGTCTTCGACTTCACCAATTCTGTAGCCTAGGGCATTGACGCTATCACCCAGTTTTTTATCAAGAGCAGTGAGTTGACCGAAGTTGACCGCATCTTTTTCATTGGTACCAGCTTCAACTCCAGTGATGACGGTATTGGCAGCATTAAAGCCTTCAGTTGTCATGCTAGGACCATCTTTGATGGTGACGCCTGTGTTATCAACCACCGTATTGCCTGTGGTGATACTATCGACTTCGATGTTGCCATCTAGGCCAATTTGAATACCGCCATTAGCAGTGCTGGTCGTAATGTTATTACCGCCTTCAAACTGAATACTGCCACTATTACCGCCGACGCTCTGACTGATGTTATCGCCATTATCAGCGCCAAAGCTGATACCTGCGTCAAGACGACCAGTATTGTCTGTGATCTTCTCGTTATTGGCTTGGATATCTTCATTGGCCTGAGCATTGCCTTGGTTAACAGAGGCAATCGCATCACTGATATTACCTTGACCAGTACCACCAATGTTATTGGCAGTAAGGTTGCCATCAGCATCATAGGTGGCATCGCCACCGATAATCCCAGCGACACCGCTACCAAGGTTATCTAACTGACCTTTATTAACTGCGTCTGTTGCTCCAACCCCATTAGCCACGTTAGTAATAGTAGTGCCTCCAGTGCCGCCACCTAACGTGATGCTACCTTTATTGACAGTATCATCTGGGTTTTTATCATATTGGACTGCTGCATTATTGAGGGATGCATTGCTATCACCAAGTGCGTCACTGACTGCTTTTAATTGCGAGACGTTGACGGCGTCAGAGTCGGCGGTACCAGCAGCAACACCTGTGATTTGGCGATATATGCCATTATCAGCATTACCTACAGCAACTGCGCCTGTAGTGCTGGTTGTGGCAGCAATAGCGGCATTACTATTGGCGCCAAACCCTGCAATACCACCACCTGTTATAGCCGCAGAGCCAGTACCCAATACCACTGAGCCTTCAACGGTTTGGGTGACATTGTTGCCGAAAACAAAGGTGTCATCACTATCAATAGTATTGTTATTACCTACTGAGTAACTGTTATTACCATCGATAATGCTTGGGTCACCAAAGGCACCAGAGTTATTGCCATTGACGATGTTGCCTGTACCTACACTAATAGACTGAGTGCCGTTGGCTTGAGCGCCATCACCGATGGCAACAGAAGAGGCACCATTGACTTGAGAGCCTTTACCTATGACTACAGAGTTTGTAGCTTCTGTCGTCGCTTTGGTATCAAATCCTAAGGCAATCGTACTATCTGCACCAGACTCTACAATAGCATTGACACCAATAGCTGTTGAGTTAGCACCACCAGCACTTGAGTCATTGGTAATACCCAAATCACCGTCAGCACTAACGGCATTGGTATGAGCAAATTTTACCCCTTCGGTATTCATTTTTTGCACGGTTTGACCGATACTTAAACGATCGGTAACTTCTTGACCTTCGACATCGTAGGTTAAGAACAACGAATCCAAATTACTGTTATCTACAGACGTATTAGCGACTTGCTCAGCGATATTAATGGTAACTTCATCACCATTTTTATCGAAGATTTTGACTTTAGTAGCGCTATCAAGCTGACCTTTATTAACTGCATCAGCAGCATTGATACCATTAGCAATATTGGTAAGAGTAGTACCACCGTTGACTACGATATTATTATCGTTGTCGTCTTTACCAATCACCGCCGGTGTACCAGCAAAGCTGACTTTATCGTAGTTCACTGTGCTGACTGTGCTGTCAGTATTACGATCATACTGAACCCCACCTGCAGTTATTCCACCAGCAACAGCGGTTAATTGACCAAAGGTTGCTGCATCGCTAGCTACTGAACCATCGGTTAGGTTAGTAATTTTAGTATCATTTGCATTGATGCCTTGTGCCGTGATGATTGGCCCTGTTGTGTCGCCTGTGCCATTAATGAAGCTTATGCCGCCTTGGTTGACAGTGACGCCATTGTTACCAGCATTGTCTGTGGCACTAAAGCCTTCTGCGCCATAGTTGCTGGTATTAGTACCGTCAGTGACGTCGGTGCCTGCACTAGTCATGGTCGTGATGTTGTCTGCACCATCATCAATGCTTACACCAGCAGTGTTGGTTACGGTATTGCCGGTCGTCACGCTAGTAAGTGCTAAGTCATCCTTGGTTTTGACTTCATAGTCAGTAGAACCATCAGTGTTGACCGTTTCGGAGACGGTAATGTTCTTACCTGCAGTGACGGTACTTTTCGCTTTCGTAGCCGCATCTTTAACAGAAGAGATGGCACCGTCAATCGTATTAACACCAGTGCCGCCAATGTTGGTTGCGGTAACAATACCGTCAGCGTTCGTTGCATTGCCACCAATGACAGTTGCAAGAGAAGCCGCACTACTATTTAGCTGATCACCAGTCACCGCTTCGGTTGAACCTGCGGCAATGTTGCCATTGGCAAGACCACTTAAAGTACGCACGCCATCAGTACCAGTAAAGCTGACGCTTGTACCACCAGTCTGAGCGCCAACCGTAATTGCGCCTGTACCGGCGTCTTGACGGACGATACCGGTGCGACCGGCGTTGATGTCGTCGATATCGCTGGTGTTGGTGGTGGTACGGCCATCAAGGTTGCCTAGCGCATCACCGATGTTATTAAAGGCTGGGGCATTAGAGCCTTGATTAGTCCCATCATCTAAGAGATAGCTTGGGGCACTTATCGCGCCAGTTGTTGCATTATAAGTTGCATTGCCGCCTAAGTTGCTGGCGGTGCTGTTGCCTAAGGCAGCGGTCTTTATGTTACCAGCGGTCGCTGTTGCGTCTAACTGGCCTTTGTTGACAGCATCACCGTCAGCGACGCCAGTTGCAACATTACTGATAAGCGTATTATTGGCATCGATACCTGCTGCCGTGATATTCGGTCCAGTAGGAGCACCTACGTTGTCAGTAAAGCTTATGCCTGTCTGATTAACGATTGTGCCATTGTGACCCGCAGCGTCAGTAGCCGTAAAGCCTGTCGCACCATAATTACTAGTGTTGGTACTGTCGGTGACGTTGGTGCCAGTGGCACTTAAGTTGGTGACGTCGTCGCCTATACCATCATTGACCACTAATCCATTGGTGTCTAAGACGCTGTTGCCAGTGGTAACACTACCATTCGTACCGAGATTAATATTCTCAGCCAATTTCACAGTTAATGAGTTATCAACACCATTAGCGACCACACCAATATTATTGTCCGTCAGAGCAGCTGTAGACGGTGCACCACCTTTTACGACGAGTGCCTGACCGAGTTTACGAGTCACTGTAACTGTTGTATTGTCGCCAGTGAAGCTAAGCGGTGTTTGTACAGCTGAATTTAGTGCAGTGATTGCATCACCAACGGTACGGACATTAGTAGCTGCGTTTGATGGATTGCTCACGACAGAGAAAACAGGTGCAGTGTAAACACCAGTTGACGCATCGTATGCTGCATTGCCACCTAAAGCGGTAAGGTTGCCTTGAGATAAAGCTGAGTTATCATCAACTGTAGTACTTAAGCCTTTTAGCTGACTGACGTTGACAGCGTCGGTATCTGCACCGCCGGCGGCGACGTTAGTCAATCGACGTTCACTACCTGCATTACCGATACTGACTACATTGCTACCTATTGCTGTTCCTACAACGGTTGTACCAGTAGGGGCAAAACTTGCGAGGGTAGAGGCTGTCACCGTGGTATCGCTGCCGATACCTACTGCGCCATTTAAGCCGGTAGCGATAGTGACGTTGTTACCTATGACAAAGGCGTTGTCAGCATCAATGGTGTTCTCAATACCTACAGCTGAGCTAGCTTCACCTGATATGTTATTAAATGCACCTATAGCAGAACTGGCTGGACCTGTTACGTTATTAAATACACCAAAGGCTGAGCCAACCTCACCTGATACATCATTAAATGTACCGAAGGCCGAGCTACCACTAGCTGAAGCCTGATTTTCAGAACCCACAGCAGTCGCCTTGAAGCCAGTAGCTGAAGTGTCTTTACCGATAGCAATTGCATCTTCACCTGTCGCCCCCTCATTGTTTTCGTTAGTACCACCAGTTGAGTTGACGCTGAAGTATTTGGTTTTTTGAGCTTCTAAGGTTGCATTTGTTGCTGCCAATTGACCACCGTTAATAGCATCTGTGCTATTAGTTGCAATAGTACCATCTGCCACACCAGTAATGACGGTACCACCAGCATCGATACCACTAGCAGTGATGCTAGGACCGATAGCATCATTGTTATTGTCTAAAAATCTGATCCCACTTTGGTTAAAGACCGTACTGGTAATACCGTCGGTCGCTGTGAAGCCATTTGCACCGTAGTTGCTTGTATTAGTACCATCTGTGACGTTAGTGCCTATGGCAGTAATAGTGGTGGCATTACCATCAACAGTACCGTCATCAACTCTCACACCAGTAGTGTTGGTTGTGGTGTTGCCCGTGGTGACACTACCAGTTGCACCCAAGTTAATATCTTTGTTGAGCTTGACGGTTAAAGTATCGCCGTTACTGGCAACCACACCGATGTTGTTATCGGTCAGATCTGCTTCAGTCGCACCGCCACGTACTTTTAGCTCTTCACCAAGCTTACGAGTGAATGGGGTAGTGCTGTCACCTGAGAACTGTAAACCTGTATTGGTGAGACCAGTTACCACAGTGTTTACATCACCAGCATTCACTGCAGTATTAGCATTGGCAGGTAAGCTTATGTCACCTGCACTTGCCACGCCGGTGAGTTGACGAGCATCGCCATCTACATTGGCAAAGCTGACACTAGTGCCACCAGTCTGAGCACCAACTGTAATCGCACCAGTACCGGCATCTTGGCGGACAATACCGGTACGACCAGCGTTGATATCGTCGATATCGCCGGTATTGGTGGTGGTACGGCCATCAAGATTGGTGAGGGCAGCGCCCACGTTATTGACCGTAGTGTTGACACCAGCATTAGCGCCATTATCTAAGGTATAGCTTGGAGCGCTGACTGCGCCAGTGGTTGCGTTATAGGTCGCGCCGCCACCTAAGTTACTGGCGGTACTGTTGCCCAAAGCATCTGCCTTAGTATCAGCAGCATTGCTTGATGCTTCTAGCTGACCGAAATTCACCGCGTCACCCGCGTCCGTACCGTCATCGACGTTGGTGATTTTGTTACCAGCGGCATTGATGCCAGCACTGGTGACGTTCGGTCCACCAGTAATAGTCAGACCGGTGTTGCTCAAGACGCTGTTACCTGTGGTGAAGCTACCATTTGCACCAAGATCAACGCTCTCATTTAAACTAACTTGTACGCCATCGGCGGTGGTGCTGCTGGTTAGGTTGCTGTCACCAGTGACATTAATAGTATTACCTAGCGCAAAGTTATTATCTGTCGTACCATTCCCAAAGCTAATACCTTTATTGATGTCAGCTGTATTGGTGGTGGTGCGTGTATCTAAGTTACCTAGCGCGTCACCAACGTTGTTAAAGGCTGGGGCATTAGTGCCTGTGTTCGTCCCATCATCTAAGGTATAACTTGGAGCGGTATAAGTATTGTTTGCCGCATCATAAGCAGCATTGCCGCCTAATGCCGCTAAGTTGCCAGTAGAGCGATTGCTGTTATCGGTGACATTGGTATTGGTAGTGTTTAATTGATCACCCGTCACCGCTTCGGTTGAACCTGCGACAACGTTGCCATTAGCAAGACCACTTAGCGTACGCACGCCAGCAGTACCAGAAAAGTTAACGCTTGTACCACCAGTCTGAGCACCAACTGTAATCGCACCAGTACCGGCATCTTGGCGCACAAGACCTGTTTTACCAGAGGCGAGGTCAGCGATATTGCCAGTGTTGGTAGTGATATTACCTGTATTAACAGTAACGTCAGCATTGGTAGCATTCAGCTGATTACCAGTCACTGCATCTGTTGAACCAGCTGCAATAGTGCCATCTGCGACATTAGTAATTTTATCACCACCGACGTCTAAGCCAGTAGCCGTACTGGTCAACACCGTATTGTTAGTCGTGTCACCGATGGTTGCTTGGGTCACACTGATATTGTCCGCTAAGTTGTAATTGATACCGTTATCAACAGTGTTGGTCACAACTAAATTGCTATCAGTATTTGTGAAGTTGACATTTTCACCTAATTGAACGTTATCGTTAGTACCACCAGCCGCGCTGATGTTAAAGCCAAGATCTGCTTGTGCTTGAACGTTGGCAATGTCACCAGTATTGACCGTAGTACGAGTGTCTAAGTTACCTAAAGCACTCCCAACATCATTAAAGTCGGTTGTTATCGCATCATTGTTACCGTTGTTCAGGGTATAAGTAGGTGCGCTGACAATGCCAGTATCTGAATCATAAGCTGCATTGCCTCCTAAGTTGCTTGCCGTGCTGTTGCCTAAAGCATCAGTTTTAGTGTTACCAGCCCCTGCTGCTGCATCTAATTGACCTTTATTGACAGCGTCGTCAGACACAATACCGTCAGCAACTTTAGTAATACGATTACCACCGTTGTTAAGACCATCATTGCTTAGAGTCACTGTTTGGTTCGTACCACCGGTTAAAGTAATGCCAGATCTATTAACTGTAGTATTACCAGTTCTAACACTACCATTTACCCCAAGGTCAACCTGCTCATTGAGGCTTACTTGTACGCCATCAGCGGTGGTGCTGCTGGTTAGATTGCTGTCACCAGTGACGTTAATGGTATCGCCTAACGCAAAGTTGTTGTCTGTCGTGCCATCGCCAACGTTGATGCCTTTCGCAATATCAGTGGTATTAGTAGTAGTACGAGTATCAAGGTTGCCTAGCGCATCACCGACATTGCGGAAGGTGGAGGTCGTGCTGCTGTTAGTCCCATCATCTAAGAGGTAGCTTGGAGCGGTATAAGTGTCAGTTGCTGCATTATAAGCTGCACCATCGCCCAAGGCAGCTATATTGCCAACAGAGCGATTGCTGTTGTCGGTGATGTTGGTATTAGTAGTGTTTAACTGATCACCTGTGACAGCTTCGGTTGAACCTGTGGCAACGTTGCCATTGGCAAGACCACTTAAAGTACGCACGCCATCAGTACCAATAAAGTTAACGCTTGTACCACCTGTGGCAGCACCCACGGTAATCGCGCCTGTACCGGCGTCTTGACGGACAAGACCTGTTTTACCAGAAGCGAGGTCAGCGATGTTGCCAGTATTGGTTGTAATATTACCTGTATTGGTTGTGACATTAGTATTTGTCGCGTTAAGTTGACTGCCATTAACCGCATCAGTGCTTGTAGTATTCAAGCTACCATCTGCAACATTAGTAATTTTATCACCACCGACATTTAAACCATTAGCCGTACTGGTCAATACCGTATTGTTGGTGGCATCACCAACAATACGGTATTGACACTGATATTGTCCGCTAAGTCGTAATTAATGCCATTATCAACAGTATTGGTTACAACTAGATTGCTATCAGTATTTGTGAAGTTGACATTTTCACCAAGTTGGACGTTATCGTTAGCACCACCAGCCGCGCTGATGTTAAAGCCTTGATTAGCTTGGGCGAGGGCACTATTTGCCGTAGTGTTTGCCGTGTTTGCTGTTGTTTGAGCAGTAGTGACATTGCTATTAGTAGTATTTAACTGATCACCAGTCACCGCCTCGGTTGAACCCGCAGCAACGTTACCATTTTTAAGACCACTTAAGGTACGCACGCCATCAGTACCAGTAAAGTTAACGCTTGTACCGCCAGTCTGAGCGCCAACCGTAATCGCGCCTGTACCGGCATCTTGACGGACGATACCGGATGTGCCACTAGCGGCAGCATCAGCCGTTGCCTGAGCACCTCTGATATCATCAACCAACTTATTCGTGACTGAAAAAACCTGACTGCCATTAATCGCATCGGTAGAGGATGCAGAGATCTCACCTGGCGCCACGTTTTTGATCTGGCGCTCATTACCTATGAGACCTACAGATACTTGACGCCCAGCATCGCCTACATTACCAGCAAAACCTGACGCACCGTCAAACCCTGTAAAGGTGATGCCGTTAACTGTCTGGCTTTCGACCTTTGTTGCGCTACCATCCGTTTTACTGCCTGCACCGATAGCAACCGAGCCTTCTTTGGACGCACTAGCAGAGACACCAAATGCGGCGGATGCAGTACCTCCAGCATTGGCCTGCGTACCAAACGCAGTCGACAGTGCTCCAGATGATACTGCTTGTACACCAATGGCAACAGAAGCGGCACCGCTTGATGCAGTATTTGGATATTGCATACCTGCAGCGGTATTCACCAAATCTCGACCACCAGAGTACTTTTTAAAAGTCGTATTGACTTCACCACTGTTGACTGCGCCAACAGTCTCTGTACCATCTGGGTTTACAGTAGTTCCAGAGGCTTTGTTTAGATCATCACCACCGATGGCAATTGACGAGCTACCTGACGACACTGTGTTCGCACCGATAGCAGTAGACTGATCACCACTCGCTGTAGTGAATTGTCCACCACCTACTCCCCCGATTGCTATTGACTGACCACCTGTTGCTTGAGCATTTTCACCAATGGCTACCGTATTATTACCATCAGCACGGGCATTAACGCCCATTCCTACAGATCCAGAGCCTGTTACTTGAGCATTAACGCCTATGCCTACAGATCTAGAGCCTGTTACTTGAGCATTCGCGCCTAAGCTTACTGAATCACTTGCATTAGTAGTCGCGTTATTACCTATAGCAATACTATTAGTGCCACTAGCATCGCTCTCACAGCCTATAGCGATATCACCAGTAGACTTATCTGCCATGGTATCTGTGCCAAGAGCAGAAATAAGACATTCGTTAGTATCTATTGAACTAGCTCCTACAACAGCTACTGCTTGCATACTAAATCCAGCACTAGCTAGCCCCACGCACAATGCACTAAGGCGCAAGAGTTGCGCGCCTCCCGTTAGCGTGTCATTGGAAGCACTTGCAGCGTTAGAGCTTACGACGGCACTTGATGATTTGCCGCGACTTTTCGCATATTCTGCTACTGCCATAAAACAGTTTAATGACTGATTCCAAATAACTTTATAATTGCGATTCATAAGGTAACATCCTGTAGTGGTCAAAACCCTGCCTGATAACAGTAAGATCTGCTGATAATAAATTGACATTAGTAGAGAAGAAATAACTAATACTTTTAATTAAAGAATAATTTATAATTAATGGTAATACAAAAGTAATACAAAGTGAAGTTAATTAATTTGTATAAACCATAATTAAATTTTTATTTTAACCGAGAATTAATATTCGATTTAAAGAATATAAGTATTTTATATAAATATTTTTATATTCATTTAAACGAATATAAATAAGAGGTTTTTATTTTTTTATAGATGAGTTGTAAGTTTTATATAACTAAAAAAATAGCTTTAAAAGTCATTGTTTTGAGATTGTTTTAAGATTATTAAGCAGGTGTTATCAATGCCTTGTAAGGTATAGTGTACGAAGTATCGATTAGACTATATGAGCATTATTGATATATGGATTCTCGATAATATAAAAAACAAATATGATTTAACAAATAATAAAATATATTAAATTTTATTTATTAATTTTTAATATTAAAATATTAAGATGTAGGATTTTAAATAAAATTATAGTTTTATATTATATTAGAAATTAATTAAAAAATAATGATATTTTTAAATATGTAAATAAATAATAAGCTAAGGATTGTTTTTTTAATTTATATAAATTTAACTATAATAAAATATTTTTTATTATTCCTAAGAAATATAATTTATAATTAAATTAAATTAAATTAAATAAAATAATTTTCTCTAAAGTATATAGGCTTACTTATGATCGTTATCTATGGTGTTAAAGAGAATCTCAATCCTATTTAAGCAGCGCTGTCTACTGTCATTCATAGCTGCAAGCAGTCGGTGCTTGGACTACCAGAGGATAAAAGGGCACAGCGCTTCATACCGCTAGACTCTGAGGATTTTTACTATCCTGCTGATAGGTCTGCAGCTTATACTGTCATTGAGATTAATATGATGGCTGGTCGTACTATCGCTACTCAGAAGGCGCTGATCAAAGCATTGTTTCAACGTATTGAATCAGAGGTAGGAATCGCACTGATAGATATCGAGATTACGATAAAAGAGCAACCAGCGCATTGTCGGGGGTTTCGTGGGCTGATGGGTGATGAGGCACGTAATTTGAAGTATAAAGTGAATGTATAGCGGCAGAATGTAGTAAATGTTAGGAGAGTTAGGCATTGGACGAAGCAGGCAAAATATCATGACGCAAAGAGTGCTAACAACAGAACGGCTTTACCTCAGGCAATGGCAACCAAGCGACTTTGCTGTGTTTGCAGAGATGAATGCTGATTCCGAGGTAATGAAATACTTTCCCAAGCTATTATCGCCAACATTGAGCGATGTGATAGCCAGTAAGTGCCAGCAGCTTATTGAAGATAAAGGTTGGGGGTTTTGGGCGGTGAGTCTAAAAGGCAGTTTACAAAAGAAGGATACCTTTATCGGTATGGTTGGCTTGAATGAAGCACATGCTGATATGCCTTTTGCGCCCAATGTGGAAATTGGTTGGCGACTACACAAATACTATTGGGGACAAGGTTATGCAACTGAGGCAGCAAGAGCCTCGTTAAGGTTCGCATTTGAAACATTAGAGCTTGATGAAGTCGTCGCCTTTACTGCCGTTATTAACAAGCACTCGCAATTGATTATGCAGCGTATTGGTATGACTGATACACAAGAAAACTTTTATCATCCAATGCTTAATCCCAGCCATCCACTTGCTGAGCATGTCTTGTATAAGGTTACTCAACAGCAGTGGCAGGAATCTATTGTTAATAGTTGATTAATAAACTCTAAAGGCAAAAATACAAACCATAGTGGTTAGTAGGATTTTTTCTTACAAATCAGAAACATTTTTGTTAGAAATTTAATAAATTGCCATTATAGTTTTAAGTCAGATTTTTTAAAATCTCTCAAAAATCTTAACTATTTCGAGAAAACGTCAAGATATGCCCCTTAAACGGTAGATCCAAATAAGTAGTATCTTCAGGTTTTATGTGTTGACTACTAAAGCCTGATTCAATCATTTTTGTCGTCAGCTTGTTTTTGCGTCCGCGACCGGGGTCAACGATGATGACTTCACAGTTGGAGCTGGCATGGCGATCAATGAATGCGGCCAATATATCGATATGCTGATCTTCGTAGAGTAGGTCGCTACCGATGATCATATCAAAGCGTCCAAGTTGACTGTTGTCTTCGGCCCAGTCTAAGCGCTCAAAGTTAATTTCTTTATTATTATTTAACGTGGTATTGCGATCAAGGAAGTACTCGACCGTCGGATGATAGTCCGTCGCCGTGATGTCCGCATGCCGATGATTAAGTAGTAGGCTGGATAGTGCCATCCCGCAGCCGACCTCCAATATACGCTTACCCGCGATATTATAATCGAGCATATGGTTAGCCAGTACCAAGCTTGACGGCCATATCACCCCAAACAGCGGCCAAGATGCCGAGCAAATACCTAAATTGAGTGCCTCATCGTCAGGGTCACTGAATTGTTGGTTGTCGCGTAAGGTGCAAATGTGAATATCGGTATTGCCAATTTCAATCGTTTGATAACGCACGCGCACAGTAGTAAGCGAAGTCATAAACTGTCCTAAAAAATGAGCAAGAGTGCAAGGATTGGCAGAGGTTGCCACTATCAGGAGTTGGATAATAAAAAGGTGGGAAAGACTGAGTAACAGCCTATATAAAGAGGTGAGTGTAATTAATTTAAGATTAACTGGACAATATTATGCCTGATAGCTCGGTGAGTTATTGTTATTTCGCAAGGTACTAATATTACTAGCATTACTGATGTTGCTAGCTTTTTGAAGTCTGCTATTAAAAGGAGTCTTCTATAAGACGTGCTACTAGCATAAGCTTTTCTTGTGTGCTGTTCGCCAGCGTGACAGAGGCTGCAAAAATTCATTCCAGCAGCACTGGCTGACTTTTAAAGTGAATGGGTTGTAAGCGTGCACTTAGTTTGGACATATTAGATGCACGATTGCTTGATATCGGAGAGTTTCAGTACGAAGTCATGCCTTGACGAAGTTATATTTTGCATTGACGTTTTTTTATAATGGAGCTTTAGTTATCAAATCGTAGCCCAGAGGTTTTGATGCCCCAGATTAGCTCAACAAAGGCGCGATTATTGGTCAAGGGTTCACCGTCGATAATAAGTGCATAGCCGCCACCATCGATCCACAAAAATACAAAGCTGGTCTCAGGAATCAATAAATCAACTTGTTGGAAGAAAGATATCGCTTGGCTTTCAACTGCCCAGCCGCGCTGTTTTTGACGTAACATAAATCCAGAGAAGTCCGCTGCCGCTACGCTAAGCATGTCGGCTTCTTCTTGGCTGTAGCCAATGCGCGCCAAACAAAACCCTTCATCTGAGGCGATGGCAGCGCGGCGCTTGCCGGATAAGCTTGCCACCACATACGGCAAAAACTGATCAAGTGGTAAGTGGGGAGCGGGCAAAAAGGTAGATAGCTTTTCAATGAAACCTTGTTCAACGAAGTTATTTAACCATCGTTCTGAATACTCCTCCAGCCATGCTGCGACCAGCATCGTCTCGCGATGTGACAACAGTGCCTGTAATGCCAACTGCTGTGCGGTTGGTTCACTTTGGGAAAATGCTTCAAACACGCCAGCAGGGGTTAAGGTAATATAGGTTTTGTCAGCATCATCAAAAGTGGACATAAAAGTTACCTTATCGACAGGATGGAATAAAATAGGGGTTAATCAGTTGCAATGTTAAACCAGCAATAGCTACGCGCTTGCCTCGTTGTCTAAGCTTAGCGTGTTTTTTACTGGCTTAGAGCCTAAGATTTCTTTTGTAGAAGTTGAACCCGTTTGTTCTAATTGCTGTTGGCAATCACTCCAGTGTTCATCAAATTGCCAGTCGCTTTTACCTAAGCGAAACCAAACGATAGAGAAGGCTAAGCGATCATTACAAGCCAAGCAATGAGCAAAAAATTCACGCTCAATTTGCTCAATCGTATTCCAGTCCGCCGCATCACGTGCGCTCATTAGCTCATTGGTAATGTTCCGAGCGATCTCTTTGGCATCATCACTGCTGATACGTAGGCGATGGGTTTGCACGTTCAACGATGGCGTTACCAGTACGCTCCAGCGCGTCGCAAACTCACTGCTGTGCCTTATATAATCAAGCTTGTTGATACAGTTATGAAAGGCGTGCTCTATCTGCGGATGCAGGCGACCTTGAATACGAGCAAAGATATCTTTGACATCGTAAGGAATGTCATACCAACAGCCAAAGAAAAAGTCAGCGACCGCTCCTTGTAGTGGTTCTTTTTCATTAAGCAGCAAAGCGGCATTGATACGCTGTTCGTGATAGTAGCGGTTATTGGGGGCGGCGAAAATCTTCCGAGAGTAATAACGAAACGTGCGACGTGCAGTCATCTCGCCGCTTTTATGTAAAAGTAACTCATCAGTTGGAAATAAATCAGCCATGACGGTATCCTTAATATAAGGGATATTATAGGTTTTAGCGCGACAGACGATACATGATTTTATAAGGGAACGACCTTTTAAAACTTAATCAAGTAAGGTTTCCATCAAATCCAACATAAACTCGCCATCTTCTTCGCTCATCGCCTCAAAGCCTTGCGGCATACCAAGTTCGGCAAGCGCCTCTTTACCACTATCATCTTCATGAAAGGTCAATATCGCCTGACTTAATGCATCCGCTTCAACGAAATCCTCTTTAATCAGTAGCACATGGCTAATATCTGCCAAATCACTTTCGATCAGTACTGACAGTTGTGCTTTGGTCAAACGTGAGAAGCTATGAAAGATTTCTGCTAAGAAGAACGCAGCTTGTGCGTCACCTTTAATGACTTGCCTTGCCGCCGCTTGATAGGTTTCGGTCACTTCCCAGTTTAAATCTGCTTCTTCTAAGTCTACCGCTTCTAGTAAGCGCAGACCGATAAGCTTCACATCGCGGTTGTCTGCCATGGCGACGGTTGCGCCTTTGGTCAAATCTTCTAAGTGATTAATGTCACTATTGGCGGCCGCTGCAATGACCATTTCATCAGATTTACCGATTGGGCGTGCGATGGCGCGATAGCCTTTTTCACGAATCAAAGCGGCAGCATCAAAAGGATTGGCATAGATAATATGTATGTCACCGGCATCGACCATCTCTTCTTGTTCAGCATGAGAGGTAGGTGTATTGAGATGCAAGTGAATGTCCGCACGCTTTTGGATTAAGGTGTTAAACATATGCCAACCTGCAAAACGATCAGGTGAAAAATCAGGGGCGATTAATAGGTTATACATCTTCTCGTTCATGATTTAACCTTCCTCATTCTGTTTCATTTCGGCATATTGCATAGTCGCCGCTTCAATTTTGCTACGCGAGGGCTTACGGCGCACGGACGTATAGCCGACGGTTTGTCCACGGCGTACATTAGGCACGACAGTCGCATATACCCAATAATGGCTGCCATCTTTGCATAAATTTTTGACATAGCCATGCCATTTTTGTCCTGCTTTCACCGTTTGCCATAAGTCTTGATAAGCGGCATTGGGCATATCAGGGTGACGCAATATATAGTGCTGCTGACCGATCAGCTCGTCTGTCGTATAGCCGCTTATTTCGACGAACGCATCATTCACATGGGTGATGATACCGTCCAAATCCGTACGCGAGACGATTAGCTTGCCATCAGGATAGGGACGTTCAATCGCAGAGTCATAAACGCTGCGTGAAGTACCGTCATGATAAGTCAGTGCAACTTTCTCAGCTGGCATATCAGGCTTCGCGGCATCGAGAAGGGGAGAGCCCATAATAACCTCCTATATTTATCATTATAAATTTTCAGTCGTCTATAGTCATAAAACCGCTACGGTCTCAACTTCGCTCGCCATATTAATCTATAGCTTGCTCTTGGTTTGCTTTGGTTTTTTGGCGTCGATATTATTGTGGATCGACTATGCTAGACGACAAGAATGATTTTTATTACCTAGATCTATTACTTAGATCAGCTTGGCAAGTGCTTCTGAGGCGCGTTTAATGTCCAAAAATATCAACCCAAGTTTGGCATTGGTTTTGGCCATAATCGTAAGGACTGCTTCATCGCCCGATGAAGTCATAATTACATAGCCTTTTTCACCTTGAATCATAATACGGTCAATACTGCCACGAGCCAACTCACGACCTGCGCGGTCACCCAACGATAATAACGCTGCTGACATAGCACCAACGCGGTCTTCATCCACGCCTGTCGGCAAAGCTGAAGCTATCATTAAGCCATCGTTTGAGATTAGAGCAGAGGCTTCGACGTCTGCTGATGAGCTATTAAGGTCTTCTAGTATTTGTTGGAACGAATCTGTACGCATAGATATCTCACAATCTCTCATTGTTAAATGGACACAAACCATTCATTGATAATATTCAAAAATAACTTTGTATTTAAACAAAGGATGTATTCAGGTAAACGATTATAATACCTTACTAGCAATGTGGATTATTATAATGCCTTACTATTAATAATGATATGAAATTATCGAATTTAAGTTAAGTTTTTTGCCATTTGCTTTACTTTTTATACCGCTCATATGCTTATTCAGGCCAATATATGATAAGAATCAATGAGATGCCTTAGGATGTATTCGTCTATAACCATAGCCGTTCATAATTAGTAGCATTTATATTGCAATACGGGATTGACTTTTTTCAGTAGCAGGGTAAATTAAATAGGAGATGTCAAGTAACCAACCGTTTTGACCCTATAAGCTGCGCACCACAATTACTGTCTTTGTCATACCGATCCCATCTGTACATACTCAGTAGTCTCAAAGTGATATGCAATAGACATATAAATGTCATGACGCCTGTCGGTTGCTTAACTTATCGGTTTTTAATCCCGCTAGCCTTTTGTGTACCGAACGCAAAAAACCAATCCTGCATCAGTACTTGCAATGCCGTAGTCTACTGAGTACGGTATTGTAGAGATGTAATCAAGTACCATCACACGTTCTATAGTTAAGGAAGATCTATGAGTATCAGTCAGGCCATCGAAAAAGTTGAAGCGCGCTATGCACATCAACCTGAGTTTGTTCAAGCAGTCAAAGAAGTTGCGCTTACCATTGCCCCTTTATATGATGCTCATCCTGAATACCAAAAATTCAAAATATTCGAGCGTCTAGTAGAGCCTGATCGTATTATTGCTTTTCGTATTAACTGGGAAAATGATAAAGGCGAAGTTCAAGTCAATCGCGGCTGGCGTGTTCAGTTCAGCAACGCTTTGGGACCTTATAAAGGTGGCGTACGTTTTCATCCATCGGTGAATCAATCTATTTTGAAGTTTTTAGGCTTTGAGCAAATCTTCAAAAACGCATTGACCGGTCTACCTATGGGCGGCGGTAAAGGGGGTTCTGATTTTGACCCTAAAGGCAAAACTGATAATGATATTCGTCGTTTTTGCTATGCTTTTATGCGCGAATTGCATCACTATGTTGGTAAAGACGTTGACGTACCAGCAGGCGATATCGGTGTTGGCAGCCGTGAAGTCAGCTATATGTTTGCCATGTACAAGAACTTGACTCACGAGCACGGCGGTGTGTTAACCGGTAAAGGCGTAGGTTTTGGTGGTAGCTTGGTGCGTACGGAGGCCACAGGGTATGGCGCAGTTTACTTCCTAGAGAATATGCTGGCCGCGCAGAACGAAGATATCAAAGGTAAGAGGGTGTTGATATCAGGGGCGGGTAACGTCTCACTACATGCTGCTGAAAAGGTCTTTATGCTCGGCGGCATTGCAATTACGGTGTCTGATTCAAAAGGTACTTTATATGATGAAGCAGGTCTCGATCAAGAAAAAATCGACTGGCTTAAAAAGCAAAAAGAACAAAGTAAGCCGTTAGCTGACTATGTCGATGTCTATGGTGGCGAGTGGTTTGCCGATCAAAAGCCATGGCAGTTTAAGGGCGATATCGCTATCCCTTCAGCCACTCAAAACGAAGTTGATGAAGATGATGCCAAACTCATGGTTGAAAACGGCATAAAATACGTAGTCGAAGGCGCTAATATGCCTCTGACTGCCAAAGCAGTTGATTATATCTGTCTGCATCGTGTGCATTATGCGCCAGGTAAGGCAGCAAATGCTGGAGGGGTCGCAGTATCTGCGCTTGAGATGTCACAAAATTCAGTACGTCAATATAAAAGTTTTGATCAAATTGATGAGCGTCTAAAACTTATAATGAAGAATATCCATGATTGCGCGGCTGAAGCGTCAGAGAAGTACAATCAGACTGACAATGGTTATATTGACTATGTAGCAGGTGCCAACATTGTCGGTTTCAAACGAGTGGCTGATGCATTATGTGCTTATGGTATTTTAAACTAACTTGTGATGTAAGCTAGCTTGTGACATAAGCTAGCTTGTGACATAAGCTAATAAGACTGTAAGGTAGCTTGTTCTCAGCTCTCTTAAAGCAGTCTGAAAGCAGTGCTAGAGCATTCTTAAATACCGCATCTATATCTTATAGGTGCGGTATTTTTTTGTGCAAAATAAAGCTATAGAAATCAATCTATACATAAGACAAGCATCACCTTAACCAACCTTTATAGCATTAAAGAAATAGCTATTAACATGACGTGTATCTTCGAGTATTTATCGTTAGCTATCAAACAATATGATTAATGTATCAAAGACGATAGATAGAGTTATATGGACGCTAAGCGACTAATATAGCAGCGTTTTTACAATAATTACGTGGCGTTACACTACGGGGTGATTATGTACATTTCACAGGTAAAGACTATCATTTCTTTCAACTATCATAGATTTTTATACAGGCAAATAACGATAAGACTTTGAATAATATTACTCAGATAAAATTTAAGACTAATACAAACTGAGTGTCAATTAAGCAGCTATAAGTACATGGGTTGACCCTCTCGCTGATAGATAAATTATGACGATTATAGAAACCGACAAGTTTCTATTTTTCGTTTTAATTTCCTTCTTAGTTAACGGGTAAACACAGGGACAAGACATGAGTATCAATAAAGTAAATTATTCTACAAAAACGTCATTATTTATAAGTGAGGAAACCATAAGACAGAATGCTATAGAAAGGAGTGCTATAGCAAAAGGTGCCATAAGGAGAGATGGTATGAAAGAAGCTGACGTAAATGCAAACCAATACGTTGTCACAGATAATAAAACAAAAAACATAAATAGCTTGAGTTTAACCAAGAATAATACATTAAAGATTCATAGTTCACCAAAGACTGATAGTTCACCTGCTTATCATCTAAAGAATTCTAAAGCTCAAACTGAGAGTCACGGCAGAAGCGATCGTAGCAATAACTTCGAAGAAAAAAATCTCAATAGAAATATCCTGAACAAAACTCTTCTCAATAAAAACATTCTAAATAGAGCAGACAGCCAGACGTACAAAGCTGTATCAAAGAATGCCTATGTTAGTAAAGAAACGCCTATACGTTTAAGTTTTCAGCTAATGACTCGTGCTGAGCCAGCAGCGCTAGTCATTGAGACAATTAAATCATTATTGGCTATCAAAGCAGACGACGATGAGATTTTAATCGTTGATAATAATAATACTCAAATGACCTTATACGAGCCACTAGCACAGTTCTGCGCCAGTCTTGATGCGCGTCATAATGTACATTTTTATCATATCGATTCAGTAGCAGGTTTTAAAGCAGGCGCGCTTAATTTAGCGTTAGGACTCATGGATCCTAATTGCAGCCATATAGTGGTAGTCGACAGTGACTATCAGGCGTTACCGCAGGCGCGATTGTCAATTGCAAACGCCATCGAACGCTATCCGTCTCATGCGCTATTGCAATTTCCACAGTTTTATCGGGACGCAGGTCGAGTCGATATTCATAGCGAGTTAAATCATTATTTCAATCATCATTTATACCGTCCGTTTAACCGTAAACGCGCGCTCTCGACAGGGACTTATGCGGTTATTCGCCGTCGCGCTCTACTAGATTTGGGCGGTTGGTCAGGCGCATCAATTACCGAAGATGCGCAGATGGGTGTGCTGATGCATGGTCGCGGCTTGCGTAGTCAGTTCGTTCCTGAGGTTATCGCAACAGGTCTACTGCCGACTACCTTACACGACCTAATGAGTCAGCGCCGACGCTGGATCTACGGCAATATGCAAGTGCTTAATACTTACTTTTCAGCGTCATCAAACTTGCCTTCAACAAGTTTATTCGCCGCAAGTTCACTCGTCACAAACTTAACCACCACAAAAAAGAAACTTAGTGAGCGTCTAGCTTATATGGGTGCGCACTTATCTCAGCTTAGTGCTTGGGTCAATTTTACTGGTATCTTTATCGTATTGCAGCTATTGACGCTACTTATCATTACGGGTGCTTTGTTGTTTGGCAGCAGTTTGAATATTCATGCTTTGCTCGCTCCGTTGTATATCGTGTATGCGAGCTATGCCATATTCTTGGGTAGGCGCTTATGGGCATATATGCAGGATAGTGCACCGCTCAATCAGCAAACTAGCAATGGAGCTGCGCCAATTTTGGGTAGTCGGTTGCGGGCTTGGGCTGTGCATCTGAATTTTTGGGAGTTGGGCGCTTTATCATGGTGGCCAGTACTATGGGGACAAGAAAAGCCGTTTATCTGTACGCCGAAGCAAGAGTTGATACGTACGCGAAAATCAGTTTATGTTGCCAATTTAATGGCGATGCCTAAAGTACTGCTAATGTTAAATATAACCACAGCCATAATCGTATCGCCATTTTCACTGTTATATTCACCGCTACTATTTGGCTGCGCTGTGATGGTTTGTATTCTAAAAGTATGGGCTGCCAAAGTGATGCTGGATAATTATAGCTATGAAGAATATAAGGTTGCAAATAAAAGGGTAGCTGCTGAGACCTTAATTACTAAAAACCTCAGTGCTATCAGTGCTAAAAGCTTCGTTACTAAAAACTTGTCTCAGCCGCACATGATTAGTATTGCTAAATCAAAAGACAAACCTTTGACGTCTTCATTTAAAGACGACAATGCTGTTAATTTTTAACAACATTAATTTTAATCTCTACAATTTTTATCTGTACCTAATAACTGTCATTCAACTCATATTTAGTTAATTTATACTTAATCAATTCATATTGGACTTGTTATGCTATCTAGCCCTACTGTCGATATATCAAGTATTACTGCTTACCGTGATGCTAGAGTAATAGATACTCCTGTATTGCGCATTGCCATTATTGCGCATTCTCTATATCCAATCGCTCAGCCATACGCAGGTGGTCTTGAGATGATTACCGAGCTTATCTGTGATGAATTGGTCGCTCAAGGACATGAAGTGTTGCTCTATGCGCATGCAGACAGTCAGACTAATGCGACACTCGTGCCCTTTATGACGCGTACGCAGTTTGATGCGTTGGTCTATGACAATGAGCATGATTCGGTAGGTATGAGTCGCGAAGAGCTGTATCAGTATTTGGTTTATCAGCAAGCCATGCGCGATATCATTAGTCGTGATGAGCAGGGTATGATTGATGTCGTACACAATCACAGCTTGCATCATATACCGATGATGATGGGTCAGGCGTTTGGTGCGCGCTTCTTTACCACCTTTCATACGCCGATTTTTCCGCAGCTGCGCTTAGCATTATTGACACTACGTCAAGGCACGCAAACCCAGTTCACCGCGATTAGTGGTCATCAGCAGCAGTTATTTGCTGAGTTCGTGCCTTCTCATGTGGTCTATAACGGTATTGATGTACAGTCATTTGATGCCAATACAAACCCAATTGAAGATGAGGTTTACTTTTGGTATGGGCGCATTTGTGTGGAAAAAGGCACACATCTAGCGATGGAGTATTGCAAAGCGGCAGGCAAGCGCCTCATTATTGCAGGGCCTAAGAGTAATGAGGAATATTTCGACGAATATGTTGCGCCGCTACTAGAAGAAGATAAAAACGATGGGTCTTTATTCAATTACGTCGGCCATCTGAGTAAAGATCAAATCAACGAACGCTTAAGCCAAGTGACTGCTATGCTATTTACCAGTACATGGGACGAGCCTTATGGCTTAACATTGGCTGAGAGCTTGGCTTGCGGCACGCCAGTCATAGGTTTTAATGTTGGTGCGAGCGCTGAGATTGTCACATCATCGACTGGCATTATCGTACCTAAAATGGATAAAGACGCTTTTATTCAAGCTTTTGCTGATATCAAACATATTTCCCGCGCGGCATGTCGTCTGCGTGCTGAGCAGTTTTGTTCCGTTGCTACGATGGTTGATTGTTATCTGCGGCTATACGAGCAGGCTTTGGAAAGTGGTGATAGTAATAGTGCTCAGATTCAGGCCTTGTCTTTCTAGATGATACTTATGATTCAAATTCTAGATGTAGGCTGGGTTTTCAACCCAGCATTTTGCTTT
The DNA here is from genome assembly GCF_040309845.1 of Psychrobacter sp. S1-30-MNA-CIBAN-0213. Classification (NCBI taxonomy): domain Bacteria; kingdom Pseudomonadati; phylum Pseudomonadota; class Gammaproteobacteria; order Moraxellales; family Moraxellaceae; genus Psychrobacter; species Psychrobacter sp. S1-30-MNA-CIBAN-0213. Next base: position 42,330 of record NZ_JBEOPE010000006.1, read on the forward strand.
TGCAAAGCTTCAAGGCTTAATTAAAACTCAGCCTACTGAAAATTTTCCAAAAAAACAGACTGACTTGACCAGCTATTTAATTGTCATTTCTCAACAAGTAAGTTCTAGGACATCTTTTATGCGTATTGGCTATTATGCCCATCATCATGGTTCAGGTCACTGCCGCCAAGCAGATAAATTGGTTGTTCTACTGCCGCCTACATTACGCTCGCAGATAACAGTGTTTACCAGTTTGCCTAATGATGGTTATCGCTTTAGCGCGATAGCTGATGAGCAAATCGTACGTTTAAGCGCTGAGGATCAGCTGCCAGAAGATGTACTGCCAGGACGAGCTGGAAAATATTGGCAGCCGAGTAGCTTGCATTACTCGCCAGTAGGTAATCGTCATGTGCAGACGCGCAGTTGGCAGCTGCTCAATGAGATTCGTCAGCGCCGGATTGACCTGATGATTATTGATGTCAGCGCCGAAGTTGCCATGCTATGCCGTACAGCTAGCGTGCCTTACTTATACGTAAGGCTGGCAGGCGAGCGCGATGATGAGCCACATTTGAATGCCTTTGCTGGCGCGCTGGGATTATTAGCCCCTTATCCAAAGGCGCTTGAAGCGCCAGCAACGCCGGACTGGGTACGCCAAAAAACGCTATATCTTGATTTCATGCCCAATAAGACGGATGAGCTGTTAACGTTTACCGCCTTTACAAATAAGCTCATGACGCTCACTACTGATAATACTATTCATGAGCGACTTTACTCGCGTTTAGACGCTGTCAATAAATCAGCTGAAGACAATGCTAACGAAGGCAACATTGTTACTGTCATCAAGGGCTATGGTGGGCATGATGCTATTGATGCCAAGCTGCCAGAGCTACGCCGTGCATTACCGAACGCATTGATTATATCGCTTGGGCCTATTAATGATGAGGCACGTGATTATGTCGATATTGCTGCTCACGTAGATGATGTGACCCCATTTATTGCCTATAGTGATCTGCTTTTGATGGCTTGTGGTTTGAACGGTATTGCGCAAGCGTATGACTATGCGACGCCGCTCGTCGTGTTGCCAGATGAGCGTCCGCATCGTGAGCAAGAAGTCATGGCAGAGGCTCTGATTGAGCAAGGCCGTGCTTTAAGTTGGCCGCAGTTTATCGCTCAAACTTCAAGTTTGGGTAGTCAGGATATACCGTCTTTTTTATCAGTTAACAATAAGTCAATTAACAACGAATCAATTATCAATGAATCAATCAACACTGATAAGACTGCTTTGACGGGTAACCAAGCTAATACGCCAGCGCAAAAATTTATGGATAGTGTCGCTGACTATGTTTCTGTTAAAACCTGGTTTGAGGAATGGCTATTGCCGCAGCTAGGTATAAAACCTGAAAGATAATAAGAGCAAATATTTCTATGACAACGATAACCAAAGCGCAAGACGCCATTCCCATGAGTGTAATTACTACCTGCTATGGACGCAATCGACACCTCTACAATCTACTCAGTAGTTTGGCGCAGGGTAGTGTCAAACCAGCAGAAATTATTATCGTTAATGACGATGCTGAGCATGAACGTCTAGCAGAGTACGATTTAAATATTATTAAGATAGCAACGACTACAGCGACTGAGGATGGATTAGCAAGTAGCGCATCATTTGATATTGGTCGTAACCGTAACCTTGGAGCCGCGCGCGCCACGTATGACGCCATGGCTTTCTTGGATGTAGATTGTATCGTCGCCCCAACCTTTATTGAGCAGCTACATTATAAACTCCAAGCACATTCCAAAGCCTTATTAATGGGTCAACCGCGTTATCTGACGCGTCCTTTAACAGACGATGAGGGTAGTCAGCTACAACAAGGTAAATTAGCAGCCGATTTTTTAGACAAGCTGTCTGTATTTAACCCTTATCGGGATAACTTTGAGTTACAACATCAGGGTACGTTTATTAAACAGACGCAAGATTACGGTGCGTTTTGGAGCCTTTGTTTTGCGATAATGCGCCGTCAATTTGAGCGGATCGGTGGCTTTGATACGGATTATGTCGGCTATGGCGCTGAAGATACGGATTTTGCTTTTATGGCGCGTGCGTTGAATATCGATTTTTACTTAACTAACGATGTTATTTACCATCAACAGCATAGTGTCTATAGACCGCCGCTTAATCATTTAGATAGTATCGTTATCAATGCCAATCGCTTTTATGAAAAATGGCAACATTGGCCGATGTCAGGATGGTTAGCAGAGTTTGCGCAGTTGCAGTTGATTCGCTGGCAAGACGAGCAAACAGTACCGATTAGTATTAATCGACAGCCAAGTGAAGTTGAGATTAGAGCGGCTCATCATCCGGATGCGCCTTATGTTTAGTGTGCTGTATATCCAAATGATGTAGAGGCTCTGTTTTATTAACACTGATTCATTAGTGCTGATGTATTAATACTGACGAATAATCTCGACACTATTAGGCGGCATCGCAAGCTCTTGTCTCTCAAACGCCCAATTATGCCCATCCCAAAAGTGCGCTGTTTTATCATCATTGTTAAAGCCCAACATGACTATCGATAGCGGAGTCGCAGCATTTTGTCGCTGCTGCACATGTAAGCGCGCTGCTAATAATAGCCGATATAACAGAAACCCTGAGGTCGGCGCAGATGAATGGATATCAGTAAAAATAGGATAATCTGCCACCACGCTATGCTGCTCTGATAACACGCGACAATGCTCATCGCTATGCAATAAATCATTTAGCAGTTCTGGAATCTCTAGTACTCGGCTGGCTGTTATCGGGTCATCATTAGGGCTGGGGTCGTCAGCTGGTAATGGAAACTGGTAGTTAGTATTCCCAAACAAGATGCCAAGTGGTGCATGCTTTGCCATATCGAGCATCGCCGTCAAATTATTACTACGCGGTGGCATGCCAAAATGCAATAAACTGTCGCCGATTTTTCTAAAAAATAATAGTTTTGGTAGATCTTTAGCGCTAGGATGGTGGGCAAAAAAATCAGCATGAATAAAGTCGTTAAACAAAACCAGCATATCTGTCGGCTGCAACAGCGCCTCTAAGCTCGCTGTATCTATTGAAGGGTTATTTGCTATTAACACAATTCGTTTACTCTGCAACATTTGCTCTTGAATGATAAGCGGTAAGCTTGCAAAAGCCAAGGCCGACTCAGTATCAAAACTAGAAGTATCAAAATCAGCAATAATGTCAAAATCAACGCCCGTTAAAGAGTGATAAGTATTATCGTATAGTGAGTCTGTTAGGTGGGACGTATTTAGCATAGAGGCTTAAATGACCTAAAAAGGTTAAGTAACATTATAAAAAACGGAATAATATTATACCTTATTTCTACTGCAATAGCATTACCTAAGTGTATGATAGTCATAGAAAAAAGGTAATTATTAGACAATGTTTTACAGTACATTAGTGCTACATTACGCTACCTTTTTGTCTCATGCTTATCCTTATATATCCGTATCATAAAAGCAATTCCATAATAGCTACAAGGATAAAGAGATATGAGTAATATTATTAAAAAATTTCAACTTACTACATTGGGCGCTTGTTTAACTTTAGCATTGAGCACAGGTGTAGTGAGTACAGCTGTTAGTGCTGCCAATCATTCTGACGAAGTGAGTGCCGCTCAAGCAGCGAAAATTAGCCTAAAGCAGGCGATTACTACCGCGAGCAAAGAAGCTTCCGGTACTTTGATTAGCGCAGAGTTTGATGACGATGATAGCGATGCTGAGGGTGATGGCGGTGTCTATGAGCTGGAATTCAGTACTAATACCACTGGTTATGAAATCAAAGTTGATGCTATAACTGGCAAAGTCGTAAAGTCTGAAACCGAAAATTTAGATAAAGATGATGTCGATATTTATGAAGTTCAGCAGCAAGCAAAAATCAAGATTATGGATGCTATCAATACTGCGGAAAAACAAACCAGTGGTCGTGTCTTAGAAATTGAATTCGAAAATGATAATGATTATGCTGATCATCAGACCTACTACGAAGTCAAAGTACTAAAGGCTGATCAAATTGTTGAACTAAATATCGATGCCGAAACAGGTACTGTATTTGAAAATTCAATCGAAGATATAGACGCTGTGCCAGATATGACCGCAGTAGAGTTATAATTTCGACAATAAAATTTAGTTATTCATTTTTAGTCAATAACGAATAGACTGATATGTGATAGCAATTTAGCAGCTCCCATCAAAAGCCCCAATCAATCATTGGGGCTTTTTTAATGGTAAATGTTTATATAAATTCGCTATACCGTCTCACGCCATTTACCTTGAACCATAACACCCGCAATAGGATTTAACCCCATTTGATAAGCAAGGTCAGCAGGGCGCGCGATATCCCATAATGCTAAATCAGCATCGTAACCCACTTCTATTTTGCCTTTTTTGGCGAGACCTAACGCTTGTGCCGCATGAACCGTTGCGCCTGCCAACACTTCTTCAGGGGTTAAATAAAATAGTGTACAGCCCATATTCATCGCTAATAACAGCGACGTTAATGGGGAAGTACCGGGGTTACAATCTGTTGAAACGGCAATCGGAACTTGGTGTTTACGCAATGCTTCAATCGGTGGCAGTTTGGTATCACGTAGCGTATAAAAAGCACCCGGCAGTAGCACCGCTACCGTGTTGCTTGCGGCCATTTTTTTAATATCGTCTTCTACTAAGTGCTCAAGATGGTCGCTTGATAGTCCTTGGTATTCTGCTACCAAAGCACTAGCGCCTATGTTTGAGAGCTGCTCAGAATGCAACTTAACTGGCAAGCCTAACGAACGAGCAACTTCAAAGACGCGCTTAATTTGCTCAGCAGTAAAGGCGATGTTTTCGCAGAAGCCATCGACCGCATCGACCAAACCCTCGCTATGCAAGATTGGCAACCACTGACAAACTTGCTCAATATAGTCATCGGCACGGTCTTTATACTCCGGAGGTAGCGCATGGGCGGCCAGATAAGTGGTGCTGACATGAATGTTGTGTTTATCACCGAGCGCGCGGGCGACTTTTAGCATTTTACGTTCAGTTTCTAAATCCAGTCCATAGCCAGATTTGATTTCGACACTGGTCACGCCTTCTTTGATGAGCGCGAGCAGACGTTTTTCACTTTGTGCAAACAATTCTTCCTCATTCGCTGCGCGGGTGGCGCTAACGGTTGAGACAATGCCGCCACCTTGTGCCGCGATATCTTGATAACTGGCACCTTGCAATCGCGCTTCGAACTCGTTGCTGCGGTTACCGCCATAAACGATATGGGTATGACAATCGATGAGTCCAGGCGTGACCCAGTTGCCATCAACATCTTTGATTTGATCGCTTTTATAATGAGTGAGGTGCGGCTTTATTTGCTCATGCGTGCCAATCCATGCAATTTTACCGTCTTTGATACCGATAGCGGCGTTTTCTAACTGACCGTAAGGGGTGCTTTTTTCTTGGTTGTCGCTATAAATATCAAACCCGTATTGCTCTGAAAAGGTGGCAAGATTGGCATTAATGATGATGTGGTCAAATGATGTCAGGGTGGAATTGTTTATAGGCGTTTGGTCTGTAGGATTTGTAGTATTAGTCATGATGTGCTCCTGCTTATTTTAGTTTAGAGCTAGCAATTTTGAGTAAGAAGCTACAGTCAGTTCAAATAATAGCGTTATAACTATTATAATGTGCTACTAGAGTAAATTTTCCTTGCTTGCTGTGCCTACGCAGACAGAGGCTGCGAAAAATGTACTCTAGTAGCACTGTAACTTGTTTATAATGAACTGACTGTATTTCGTCTATGTTAATAGTAGATGCTGCTCGATAATAGTCGCCAAGAGGCGAGCGGCGACTTTACAGCTGCGTCCATCAACATCAAAGGTCGGGTTAATCTCGGCAATATCAGCTATTCTTACTTTGTTTGATGCCATAACAAGTTTGACCGCGCGCTCAACGAAGGGTAGCTCGATACCATAGGCCGCTGGTGCACTGACACCAGGAACGACGCTCGATGGCAAGCAATCCATATCGATAGTTAGATAGACCACATCAACTTCATTGATAAAATCCTCTATTTGAGCAGCAATTTTTTTCCATTTCTTATTGGTGCAATCTTCGTCACTGATAATGTGTACGCCCAACTGCTCAGCACGGTCGAAGAGCGCGGCAGTGTTGGAAAACCGACTGACGCCGATACAGCAATAGTGAAATGGTTGACCTTGTGCGTCAAGGTGCTCGGCAATTTGACGAAATGGCGTACCAGACGTGGCCACATCAGATTGGCGAATATCTAGATGCGCATCAAAGTTAATCACCCCGATAGTAGGTATTGCGCTCGCATGGCTTTTTACATCATTTTTAACATTACTTTCGACATTGCTAACGTCATTAGTAGGCTTATTGGTTTTTGATGACAGCGCCTGCCATAATCCTAAAAAGCTGCCATAAGCGATGGCATGACCACCACCAAGCCCGATAGGTAGACCGCCTCCCCGGATAATATCACTTATCTTATCGGCATATTTTACTTGAGCTTGCTCCAGAGTACGCTCGGCAAAATCATCATTATCATGACAATGGATATCGCCAGCATCACCCAGCAGGGTTGGCAATTGACCATCAAAGCGTTGTTGTAACTCAGCGATGACCGGCAGCGCCGCAAATGCCTGACGAATCAAGGGCGGCGCAGCTCGTGCACCCACGCGTCCTTGATTACGTCTGACGCCTTGGTCACAAGCGAAACCGACCAGTCCAATGCGCTGACCGTTTTGCTGACTGGTGCTATCAAAAGCATAAGGCTGAGCTATTTGATACCAGTAGCGGGCGCGCGCAGACTCAAACGGCTCTGCACGGCCTGTCCACCGACTCATATCAGCTGCGGTATGGCTAACGGCTATTGTCATTGTTGACCTCCTTTCATAATATAAAACCTGACTCTCAATTCAGGATGGCCTACGCCAATAAAATTAGATAATTGAGAGTGGATTTTAAATATATAAAACTTTCCTATTTAGACTCGTACCAATCGCTGCGCAATGACTGCCAATACTTGGTGAGCGTGCCATCTAATACAAGTTGTTTTGCTGCTTCAATATCAGGGGCTAGGTAACGATCTTTATCATAAAAAGTCACTTGCTCGCGTAGTTTCTGATGCGCTGTCTGTAACGCCTCTGAGGTATCTAGTCCACGATGGAAGTCGATACCTTGACCAGCAGCCAATAGCTCAATGCCGATAATAGTAGCGGTATTTTGCGCCATCTCATATAGGCGTCGTGCACAATAAGTGGCCATCGACACATGATCTTCTTGATTGGCAGAAGTTGGAATGCTATCGACACTGCCAGGATGGGCGATAGATTTGTTCTCTGAGGCGAGTGCCGCTGCGGTGACATGGGCAATCATAAAGCCTGAGTTCACTCCCGCATTATCCACCAAGAATGGTGGTAAGCCGCCTGACAAGGTTGCATCAATCAATAAAGCCACACGGCGCTCAGACATAGAACCAATCTCAGCAATTGCCAAGGCTAAAATGTCTGCGGCAAAGGCAACTGGCTCGGCATGGAAGTTACCACCTGAGATAGCCACTGGGCCGTCATCATTGTTAAAAATAAGTGGGTTATCGGTTACCGCATTAGATTCAATTAATAAGGTTTTTCCTGCTTGATTGATGATATCAAGGCAAGCACCCATGACTTGTGGCTGGCAGCGTAAGCAATAAGGGTCTTGTACCCTATCGTCTTGTTCACCATCATGGGAGGCGCGAATAGCACTGCCTTTAATGAGCTGACGATGCGCTTTAGCGATTTCAATTTGACCATGATGACCACGCACTTCATGAATACGTGCGTCAAATGGGGCATCCGAGCCTTTGGCGGCATCAATAGACATGGAGCCAACGATGGTTGCTGTCTCAAGTAAATCTCGCGCTAAGAAATAACCGCGCAATGCCAGTGCGGTGGATACTTGGGTGCCATTAATCAGGGCAAGCCCTTCTTTTGCCGCAAGGGTAATGGGCTCAAGACCATGCTGCGCTAACGCATCGGCAGCGGGTACTTTTTTGCCGCCAACATAGACATCGCCTTCGCCCATCATAGCCAGTGTCATATGCGATAAAGGTGCTAAGTCACCAGAGGCGCCAACTGAGCCTTTAGCCGGAATATTTGGCGTAATTTGATTGTTAATCAAACCGAGTAGGCTATCGACCACGACGCGGCGGACGCCAGAAACGCCTTGCGCGAGGCTTGCAACTTTCATCACCATAATTAGCCGAACTACATTGTCTGGCAGCGCTTCACCCGTACCCACCGAGTGAGAAACGATAAGGTTACGCTGGAGTAGCTCAAGCTGATCATCACTGATACGGGTTTTTGCTAATAGGCCAAAACCGGTATTGATACCATAAGCGCTCTTATCACGCGCAATGATGGTGCGTACATCTTCATGTGAGGCATCTATCGCTTCATAAGCGCTTTCAGGTAGTGTCAATATGACAGGTCGCTCATAAATATCGCGCAACATCTCGAAGCTTAATTGGCGTGGGTGTAGGGTTAGTTTTTTGATATCAGTCATGCGATTCATCCTAATTTTATAAGCTATATTAATTGTATTTTTTGTTGTCTATACATTTTAGTTTATGCGTTGTTGTTTATAAACAGTTAAAAGCTATGCTGTTTAAATTTTCTTAACCAATCCTGCTTGTTTCAGTCGGTCTAACTGATCCAGCCCAAATATATCGCTAAATGTCCAAAAGGCGCAGCGATTAGAATGCTAAGTACCACTCGCTCAAACCAAATAATGACCATCTTAGGTACTGACAGCGGAATTTCAGTTGCCAATACACAAGGAATCATCGCTGAAAAAAACAGCACGCTACTAATCGAAACAACTCCTGCTACATAGCGGGTCAAGACCTCAGCTTCCGTTAGCAAGAGGGCAGGCAAAAACATTTCAGCCAGTCCCGCTGACATGCCTTTGGCAGCAACTAGTGGCTCGGGCATACCGGTTACCCAAGTGAATGGATACAAGAGCAAGCCCAAGGCATCAAACACTGGCGTATATTTGGCTAATAAAAGGCCTGTCAACCCTACCGCAATAATCGAAGGTACAATCGCTGCCGCCATCGTCACCCCATCGCGAAAGTTCGACCACATAATTTGTTTGAGGTCAGTCGCACGGCGCGAAGTAGCCAGTCCTAAATGATAAGCTGCTGCTAAGCGATTGCCTTGTTGGTTTTCTAAGTCTGGACGCTCGACGCTATCATCAAAACCTCGAATAGGTGGAATACGTGCACTAATGGCGGTGACGATAAAGGTAATAATCAGTGTCGACCAAAAAAACAGATTCCAAAATTCCATTAGACCAAGGGTCTTAGCAACGATGACCATAAACGCTGCCGACACCGTAGAAAAACCAGTAGCAATAATGATAGCTTCACGAACTGAATATTGATTTTGCAGAAAGACCCGATTGGTAATGAGCAGCCCAATAGAGTAACTGCCAACAAAAGAGGCGACCGCATCAATCGCTGATGAGCCGGGTGTTTTCCAAATTGGCTTCATAATAGGCTGCATGAGTACTCCAAACATCTCCAGCAAGCCAAAACCGAGCAAAAAAGCGAGAATTAATGCACCAATAGGGACAATCATACCGACTGGTAATGCCAGTTTTTCAAACAAAAACGGCAGCATGTCCTTTTCCATGATGATAGCAGGCGCCATATCAGTGATATACATGATGGCGAGTACCAGCCCGATAATCTTAAAGGCGGTTAATATCATATTAGTGATATTTTTACGCCATGAACCATCGTAAATGGGCTTGCCAACACCATAAATCATCAGTAAAAACAGTAAAAATACCGCAAGGGTGTGCTGCTGAGTGACTAGATAAGTTGCCCCGTGATCAAATAAAATGGTACTCTTTTCACCAATAGTGAAGGGCACAAAGAACATCACCAGACCAATAGCACTAAATACGATTAGCTGTATTAGCGCTACAGGTTTGGACAGCAGCTTTTCAGGCGGCGGGCTAGCAGGTGCTGGACTGTCTAGAGGCGTTCTAGGCACGGAGCTACCTGGGGGCAAAATATCACGTTCAGACATATTATCGTCCTTGATAAAGTGTTGATGATGTCCTTATATCATTTGAGCATATAAGGACAAGGGCAAGCTATTTAATCATCGGCAGATTTAAGCCATAGTCTTTTGCTGTTTTGATGGCCAGCTCATAGCCTGCATCCGCATGACGCATCACACCTGAGCCGCAATCATTGACCAGTACTCGCGCCAAGCGCTTGGCGGCGCTATCTGTGCCATCAGCGACGATGACCATGCCAGAGTGCTGCGAGTAACCCATACCAACACCGCCGCCATGATGTAATGACACCCAAGTGGCGCCGCCTGCGACATTGAGCATGCCGTTTAATAACGCCCAGTCAGATACCGCATCTGAACCATCTTTCATACTTTCTGTTTCGCGGTTTGGGCTGGCAACAGAGCCAGTATCCAAATGGTCACGACCGATAACGATAGGACCTTTTAATTCACCATTTTTAACCATCTCATTAAAGGCTAAGCCTGCTTTATCACGTTCACCAAGACCTAACCAGCAGATACGCGCTGGCAAGCCTTGAAACTGAATGCGTTCTTTTGCCATGTCTAGCCAGCGATGAATATGCTGATTTTCAGGGAACAGCTCTTTAATTTTTTGATCGGTTTTGTAGATATCTTCTGGATCACCTGATAATGCTACCCAGCGGAATGGGCCTTTGCCTTGGCAAAACAGCGGGCGAATATAAGCAGGGACAAAACCCGGGAAATTAAAGGCATTTTTCACCCCTTCATCAAAGGCAACTTGACGAATGTTATTACCATAATCAGTCGTTGGGATACCCATTTCTTGTAGATCTAGCATGGCCTGCACGTGTACGGCACAAGACGCGGCGGCATCTTTGGTTAATGCGGCATGTTGGTCCGGATTTTCTTGTGCCGCTTTCCATTCTTCAACTGTCCAGCCACTTGGCAGATAGCCATTGATTAAGTCATGAGCGGAGGTTTGGTCAGTGACCAAATCAGGTTTTATCTCGCCTGCATTGGCACGCTTAACCATCTCAGGCAAGATATCCGCCGCATTACCAAGTAGCGCGATTGAGACGGCTTCACCCGCGTCCGTATGTTGTTTAATCAGCTCATAAGCATGGTCAAGATCGTCTGCTTGCTTATCGACGTAACCAGTACGCAAACGGAAATCAATACTAGACTGTTGGCATTCGATGTTTAAAGAAGTTGCGCCGGCAAAGGTCGCGGCTAATGGCTGTGCGCCGCCCATACCACCAAGACCAGCGGTCAAAATCCAACGTCCTTCCCAGCTGCCATCATAATGCTGGCGACCGGCTTCGACAAAAGTTTCATAAGTGCCTTGGACGATGCCTTGAGTGCCGATATAAATCCAGCTACCGGCAGTCATTTGGCCGTACATAAATAGGTCTTTGCGATCAAGCTCATTGAAATGCTCCCACGTTGCCCAGCGCGGGACAAGGTTGGAGTTGGCAATCAACACACGTGGCGCATTTTCATGAGTTTGAAAGACGCCAACTGGTTTGCCTGATTGCACTAATAAGGTCTCATCGTCTTCTAATTCTTTGAGTGACGCGAGTATTTGATCATAGCTTTCCCAGTTACGGGCTGCACGTCCGATACCGCCATACACAACCAAGCTTTTTGGGTTTTCGGCCACATCAGGGTGTAGGTTGTTTTGCAGCATGCGATAAGGCGCTTCGGTCAGCCAGCTTTTGCAATTGAGCGTACTGCCAGTCGGCGCAGCAATATTACGACTCTCATCACGACGCGTAAATTCATTATTGTTGCTGGTTCCGTTGTTGCTCATTCCATTATCGGTAGTCATGATCATGTCCTTGTGATTATCTATACGATTTACTATTAACATTATTTGGTGCTGTTAATAAGTTGTATATACAAATTATCAAAGATTATTTTTTCATGCAAGCATTTTTTTATAAATAGTTAAATTATTTATGAAGTTGCTTTGTTAGATAGGCTGTTCTCATGGTGATTATGATAACTGTCATGATATTATGTCAGCACTTTTATAGCTGCATACCTGTATAGTTGAAGTCGACGGTTAAAGATGAGCATGACAAAGGTGAAGAGTGACATGACAAAAACAGTTCCAGCATATCAGCGGATTAAAAACGCAATATTGGATAATATCCATTCTGGAAAATGGCAGGCGGGCGAAGCTATCTCTACCGAAATGGCGTTGGCGGAAGAGTTTGGCGTATCGCGAATGACAGTAAACCGCGCCTTAAAAGAATTAAGCGAAGAGCGGGTATTAGAGCGTCGGCAAGGGTCGGGGACATTTGTCGCACAGCAGCAGTTCAATCATACCTTTGTAGAAGTGCGCAATATCGCTCAAGATTTAAAATCAGCCAATCGCGATTATCAGGCACAAGTGGTGAGCAAACGCGCTATTACCGCGAGTATGTTAGATGATGAGATGCGCCGTAAATTTGGTATTGATGAAGCAGTTGTATCTTCTAATTCTAAAGGTGATGATTCAAAGGACACTGATAGCAATACTAATAGCACTGAGCCGGTTGTTTTATATGAAGTAAAAATCATTCATTTCGCTGACGGTCAGCCTATACAGTTTGAAGAGCGTTGGGTGGATGCGACAAAAGTACCAGAGTTCATTGAGCAAGATTTTAGCGTGGTGAATACCAGCGACTATCTCATTGCTGAAAGCCCACTTGAGCGCGGTAACTATACCATTCGAGCCTTAGCAGCACCTGATGAGATCGCTGATGCCCTACAGATTGCACCGCAGTCACCGACGTTAGTTCTACGTCGTCAGACTTATTCGGCAGGGAAGGTACTGACCTTTGTCAAGATGTGGCATGCAGGCGATCGCTATCAATTCTCTGGCAAACTTTAACAATCTTACGCGTGCTCACTGTTTTTGTACGGTTATTCTTGCCAAATTGCGATAGTATATGAGCTAGACGCCGTTTAAATAGTATGGATTAACTTTGATTCTACTACATCGAATTCTTTTGTTAAAAGTCCATAAAAGAAAAATAATATAAAATAGTATTGAAAGACACAAACAATATCCTCAAATCGGGCAACCAAAGCAAATATTGCAGTGCACATGTTTTATTGTGATATTCATATTATATAGTTTTATTTAACTTTGTTTGCCTTATACATTTTTGCATTATCCATTCATCTTATAAGGACGCCTTATGAAACGTCGTAATCTTTTAGCCCTTGCCGCCAGTACTGTATTGCTTGCCGCTTGTGGTCAGTCTACTACTAATGAAGCTGAAACCAATGCAACCGACAGTGCTGAGACTGCCGGTTCTGACTTGCTACAACGTATCAATAATGGCGGCACTATTAACGTCGGTACCGAAGGCACCTACCCACCATTCACTTATCATGATGAGAGTGGAAAGCTGACGGGTTATGATGTCGAAGTAACGCGTGCAGTCGCTGATAAATTAGGCGTTGATGTTGAATTTAAAGAAACTCAGTGGGACGCTATGCTGGCAGGTCTGGACTCAAAACGTTTTGATATGGTCGCCAACCAAGTCAGTCTAACTACCCCTGAGCGTTTAGCAAAATATGACAAATCTCAAGCTTACAGCTGGTCAGGCGCTGTGGTTTTAGCGCCAACTGATGACAATCGCTATAGCTCATGGGAAGCGTTAAAAGGTCTACGTTCAGCACAGTCGCTCAGCAGTAACTATGGTGAGCTAGCAGAACGCTATGGCGCAGAAGTCGTTCCTGTTGATGGCATGGCACAAGCGATTCAATTGGTTAAACAAGATCGTGCTGACTTTACAATGAACGATAACCTTGCAATATTAGACTATCTAAAAAAATTCCCAGACAGCGCGCTTGAGATTAAATTGGTTGCACCGGCCAGTGAGCAAACTGGTTCAGGATTAGTCTTGATTAAAGGCGATGAAGCCGTCGTCGCAAAATTAGACGAAGCAATGGCAGCATTAGCAGCCGATGGGACGCTAACCAAACTTAGCGAAGAGTTCTTTGGTGCTGATATAAGTCAACAAAAATAATGCTAGCTTCTATCACGTCAGTGCTAGCTGAACTACTGGCATTATTGCCATTTATGGACCCTGATCGGGCGCAAATTGTTATCAATTCATTTTGGCCAATGCTGAAAGGCGGTATCTATTATTCGATACCGCTGGCATTGATCTCGTTTGCAATTGGTATGGCAATTGCGCTGACGGTAGCACTAATTCGTATCGTGCCGCGTGCTGGCTGGTTCCATGAGATTATCTATAGACTTGCCCGTATTTACGTGTCTGCCATTCGCGGAACACCGATGCTGGTGCAGCTATTTATCATCTTCTATGGTTTGCCCAGTGTTGGATTGAAGCTTGATCCATTCCCTTCTGCGATTATTGCCTTTTCACTGAATATCGGTGCGTATGCGTCTGAGACGGTGCGTGCCTCTATTTTATCTATTCCAAAAGGCCAGTGGGAAGCAGGCTCAACCGTAGGGTTAACGTACCTACAAACCTTTCGCCATGTAATTTTGCCACAAGCGCTACGGGTTTCAGTGCCACCGTTATCCAATACTTTTATCAGCTTGGTAAAAGACACGTCTTTGGCCTCATTGGTACTCGTCACTGAGCTGTTTAAACAAGCTCAGATTATTACGGCGCGTAATTATGAGTTTATGCTGGTTTATACTGAAGCGGCGGTTATATATTGGGGTATTTGTCTGTTCTTGACCTTTATTCAAGGCAAGCTTGAGATTCGTCTTGATCGCTATATCGCTAAATAATTTATAAATACGCCGTATAATATTGCTAGTATTATCCGCACAACAGGAACCTTTATGATTCAAGTCACCAATATTCACAAAGCCTTTGGTAGCAATCAAGTGCTCAAAGGCATTGATTTGACCATTCACAAAGGCCAAGTAGTCGTGATATTAGGGCCGTCAGGATCGGGTAAAACCACTTTTTTACGTTGTCTTAATGCGCTGGAGATTCCTGATCAAGGTGTCATTGCGTTTGATGATGGCAGCTTGACGGTCGACTTTGGCACTAAGCCTAAGAAAAAAACCTTGCTGGCACTGCAACGTAAATCAGGCATGGTGTTTCAGTCTTATAATTTGTTTCCGCATAAGACAGCGATTGAAAATTTAATGCTTGGGCCGACGGTGGTACAAGGGCAAAGTAAAGCACAAGCCCGTGAGCAGGCTTTAGTTTTATTGGAGAAGGTTGGTCTATCGGACAAAGCGGATCTTTACCCGTTTCAGCTATCTGGTGGCCAGCAGCAGCGAGTTGGTATTGCTCGTGCGCTGGCCATTGAGCCGTCGTTACTGTTGTTCGATGAACCAACTTCCGCGCTTGATCCCGAGCTGGTCCAAGACGTACTCGAGGCTATGAAAAAACTGGCATCTGAAGGCTGGACGATGGTTGTAGTAACCCACGAAATCAACTTTGCTCGTGATGTCGCTGACCATGTCGTCTTGATTGAAGATGGTTATGTGGTCGAAGAGGGCAGCGCGAAGCAGTTATTTGAAGACTCCGAGCACCCTCGTACGCAAGCATTTCTACAGCGTATTGTGCAGTAATAAGGTTAGGGTAATCCAAGTTATTTATCAAATCTGTATATAGTCAGCCCTAAATAAAAGAAGTACAAAGATTATAATGTGCTACTGAGATAATTTTTCCTTGCTTGCTGTGCCTACGCAGACAGAGGCTTCGCAAAATTTATCTCAGTAGCGCTGTATTTATTTTATAGTGGATTGACTATCGCGCAAATTTTTTTTGAAGCAAAGTCTTAAGCACTCTAAAATAAACTTTTAGGCGAAATAAAGCCCCAACTATGATGTCATGGTTGGGGCTTTTTCAATTTAATAAAAATAGCTGCTGTATTCTGAATATATCAAACGTTAATTTTTAGTAGCGCGTAATAAAAACTAAACTTTTTGCCGTCTTCTTAGCCAACGCGGTACACGCGTGGTAGTACCGTTTAATACGGCATTAAATAAAGCCGCCAGTAAAATCAATACCACGCCCACGTATTGAATCCACGATAATGATTGATGTAATAGCAGTGTCGCAAGGGCGATAGCAGTTAAAGGCTCAAATATTGTGAACACCGAAGCGCGGGTAGCAGGTAGCTTCTCCAACGCTTTCATATAAAGACCAAATGGCACGACTGTTCCAAGTAGAGACAGACCTAAGACGTAACCCCAAGTAAGCAAAGGCAAGGTCAATAATTGCTCATAAGTGTTATAGGTTTCAGGTAGTAATAGCAGCACACCAGCACTAATAACAATAGAGGTAAAAAATACCAAAGGGGCAGGATGCGCATAGTGCATAGCGCGCTTGCCGAGTACTCCGTACAAGGAATAGCACACGCCTGACAATAGACCCAATAAGATACCCCAATTGGCTTGCGCTTGCTCACCTAACATCGTCAGGCCGACGCCAAATACCGCCATTAATGCTAGTAATGCCGACTGCCGCGTAATAGATTCACTCAGAAAAAACGCTGAGAAAAGCAGGCTAAAAACGGGCGCGGTATAAAGTAGGGCGACAGCAGGACCAGCACCGACATAGATAACAGCGAAGAAATAGCATACCGACATGCCGAGCACACCAATCAAAGACTGTAGTGCCAGTCCAAGCCATTGTTTTAGACGTAGCTTAACGAGATGTGGCCATAGTTTTGGCAGCATGATAAGGATAAGAAAAGCAGCGGTAACGATGCGCAAAATGGTAATTTGCCAGCCACTAAAGCCGATTTGGTTGAGATAGGTCGAGAATATTCCTAAAGTACCCCAGCAGACAGCGGCTGTGATAATTTGAATAGTACCTATCCATGATTGCTGCGCTGACATTACGCTACCGGTGTTTGCCATATCGTTCTCTTATTAATGTCCAATTGTCGCCATGTTTTACAAGGCTTTTAGTTGTCCAAACTGTCTGAGCAACAGCGCAATATAACTTCTCAAAGGCGGTACTAAAATAAGAAAAGACAACCCGATTGAGGGCTGTCTTTTGTGTGTCATGATTCATTTAATGTTAAAGCTATTGTCTAATGCTTAGTTAATACGAGTCAGCGAAGTATAAACTTAACTATGCTCACTGTTAATTTCACTTTTAGTTGCGCTGTCAGATTCGCTATCAGTTTCACGATCAATTTCAATCTGAACTTGCCAATCATTGATATCAAGCTCATGGCAGTTATTGCCTTCGCCATTGATACGATCAATGACCAAAAAGTCAGAGTCACAACCAAGTGCGAGCAGTGGGTGATGCCAAACGTTGGCATCATATTGCACGCCTTGATGAGACTTGGCATAAAATACTTTTAAATCATCAGCAGATTGGGGTGGCTCGCCCGCAGGCGCAACGACGACAATATAATCTTGACCATGCATCGAAAAGAAAGCTTGCGTACCAAACGGATGATATTCCATCACTGACAAAGCGATAGGAAATTCGCGCTTTTTAGCACAGAAAATACTCATGCCGACATTGCCACCATCAAGCTTAGACTCAGCGATAGCATGATGGCGCTTGGCGTAGCCATTATTAATCTCATAACAATTTTCAGGCGTTTCTTGCTCTTTGTCGTACGGCTCAATAACCTTACCATATGGCGCAAACTCAGCTTTGGTCAAAGGTTTGGCTATGATTGTAGTACTCATGAATTCACCTTACTATGGGTTAATAGGGTCTGTTAATTGGTAGAGTCGTTTAATTGGCAGTATCAGCAACTTTACCATAAACCCGTACGCGACTTAAACCGTCATCTGGGAGTAAATGACATACTCGAATTAACGATTATGCCTCTAAACTGTTTATCGTTCTGGATGGGTTATCGTTCTGGGCGAATAAACGGCATATGTCTATTCACATCTTTATATAGTAAGTATCTAAATGGACCAGGTCCGCCAGCGTAACAAGATTGTGGGCAAAATGCGCGCAGCCACATAAAATCACCTGCCTCAACTTCTACCCATTCGCCGTTTAAGTGATATACGGCTTTACCTTCTAGTACATACAAACCATGTTCCATAACATGAGTTTCATCAAATGGAATCACACCACCTGGCTGGAAAGTAACTATATTCACATGCATATCGTGACGCATATCAGATTGCTCTGTAAACCTAGTCGTTGCCCATACGCCTCCTGTGTCCGGCATCTCAATCGCTTCAACATCGTGATCGCTGGTTACAAAGGGTTCGGGCGCATCAATACCTTCTACAAATTGATAAGCTTTGCGGATCCAATGAAATTTAACGTGCTTATCGCTATTGTTTTTCAGCGTCCATTTACATCCCGGCGGTAAAAATGCATAACCTCCCGCTTCAAGATGATGCGATTCACCTTCTATGGTCATATCCATTTCACCTTCAACGATGAATACAACACCTTCGGCTTTTGCATCTAGCTCAGGTTTTTCTGAGCCGCCATTTGGTGCTACTTCAACGATGTATTGTGAGAAGGTTTCTGAAAAACCGCTTAAAGGACGTGCAAGTACCCACATCCGCATTCCTTCCCAAAACGGCAGGTAGCTAATAACAATGTCGGTTAGTACACGTTTAGGAATAATCGCATAAGCTTCGGTAAAGATAGCGCGATCGGATAGTAACTGTGTTTGCGGTGGTAATCCGCCAGTTGGTGCATAATAAGTACTTTTTGTTGACATTATTCATGTTCCTTAGTGGTTTTGTGCCGCGATAAATTTGTGTCTGAGCTCATGGCTACATCCAGTTGGCAGTGTTATCAGCCGTGGCGGGATGGTTTTCATACCAGTGCTTAGCGATTTCATCTCGGCGGCATATCCAGACATCGGGTTTACTAGTGATGTATTGCAAAAACTGTTTGAGGGCTTTGATGCGACCAGCACGGCCGATAATGCGACAATGTAGACCAATCGTTAGCATTTTAGGGGTATGCGCGCCTTCTTCGTATAAGGTATCGAAGCTGTCTTTTAGATATTGATAAAAGGGTTCGGCGTGCGTAAATCCAGGGCTTGAAGCAAAGCGCATATCGTTGGTTTCAAGCGTATAAGGGATAACCAAATGCGGTTTGCGCTCAATCTTGTTGCCTTCTGCTACCTTCACATTGAGCCAGTAAGGTAGCTCATCAGCGTAAGAGTCGGAGTCATAGATATAACCGCCTTGCTCGGCTACCAGCTCGCGGGTATTAGGGCTGTCACGACCAGTGTACCAGCCCAGCGGCTGCCCGCCAAGCATCCGCTCAAAGATTTTAGTCGCCGCACGCACATGCTCACGTTCGGTCTCACGATACATATATTGATAAGTGATCCAGCGCAGTCCATGACTGGCGATTTCATGACCGTCCTCTAAGACGCGCTCGATAATATGCGGTGTTTTTTCAGCAGCGGCAGCACAAGTAAAGGTAGTAATGGGTAAGCCATATTCTTTAAACACATCTAATACTCGCCAAACACCCACGCGGCTACCGTACTCAAATGCAGACTCTATAGACTGGTGACGATTGTTAAATTCTGGCGTGCCTAAAACATCTGACAAAAAGCGCTCAGACTGACCATCGCCGTGCATGACGCTGTTTTCTGCCCCTTCTTCGATATTTAGTACGAACTGTACAGCAATCTTTGCACCACCTGGCCAATTCGCTTGTGGTGGATTGCCACCATAGCCTTTTAGGTCGCGTGGGTAGGTGTCTTGATTAAAATCGCTGGTGATTTTCTGAGTCATGTTTGATATTCCTTTATTTCAATTGAGATGTTTTTATTACCTAAAGTCTTATGCTTGATTAGGTTTTACGGCGTAGGGACGCATAAGTAGCCAATAAACGATACCACCTAACGCAGCTCCTAATAAGAAACCGTAACCTTCAAGTGAGGTGAGCGAAGGTACTAATACAGTGGCAAGCGAGAATAAAGCGCCAACAGCAAAGGCGATCAAACCGCGAACATTCCAACCTTTATAATAGTAATAAGCGCCTGTGGGTTTTGCCGAAAACAAGTCATCCATATCGATTTGTTGGCGCTTTATTATATAATAATCGATGACCAAGATTCCGAAGAAGGGCGCAATAACGGCACCGACAGCATTTACAAAACCCACAATGCCGATCTTACTAATAAAAGATAACCACAATGCGCCAACGAAAAAAGCGATAACAGCAGTGATTAAGCCGCCCTTACGAAAGTTAATATGTTTAGGAAACAAGTTGGCCAAGTCGTAAGCCGGTGGTATGAAGTTGGCGACCATATTGATACCTACCGTTGCGGCAAAGAACGTTAGGGCAGCGACGATAGTTAATGGCAAAGAGTCCACTCGATCAACGATATCTGATGGGTTCGTTAAGGCTTCACCAAATAAGACTAGAGTACCTGCGGTAATGACTAGAGCAATGAAGGAGAAAAACACCATGTTAATCGGCAAACCGAGTAAGTTACCCAGTCTCATATCACGCTCGCTACGCAAAAACCGTGAAAAGTCACCGAAGTTGATGACCACTGCGGCAAAGTAAGCGACCATAGTACCAACGATAGCCGTAAAGGCCTGAAAGGAGCTACCCGTATAATCGCTGCCACTAGCAAAAATGGAGTTAATAGCCGGTAATAATTCTGAGCCTGACTGATACCAGACCACGCCCATCAAGATAACCATCACCACATAAACTAGCGGACCTGCCCAGTTTAAAAAGTGCTTGATAGGTTCAACCCCTGCCCAAAAAAGCAAAATCTGAAACACCCAAACGATTACGAAAGCGAGCCAAGCCGTGCCGTTTAAGCCCAAAAAGGTTGCATCCGAGCTACCCATCATTAATGTTAATAAAATAGCGACCGCAGTGGATGCAAAATAGGTCTGCACGCCGTACCAAAAGATACCAATAATGGCTCGTAATATAGCTGGAAGATTAGCGCCGTTGATACCCATACTAGCTCGTATGAGTACTGGAAAAGGGATACCATATTTGACGCTCGGCTTACCCGTCAAGTTAACCATCAGCATGACGATGAATCCTGAGCAGATAATCGCTGCCATGACCCACCAGCCATTCAGTCCATAACTCAAAAATAAAGAGGCCGCTAAGGTATAACCGAATAAGCTCTGAATATCATTGGACCAAACATTAAATATCGCAAACCAGCCCCAATTACGCTGTTCAGGCTGTAGCGGGGCAAGATCTTCATTATATAATCTTGAGTTTTTGCGTTCTGGATTGAAAGTGTTGCAATCATAGAGCGCGCTGTTGGACTTATTATTGAGCTGACTTCCTTGCTCATTCGCAGTGGACATCCTTTTCTCCCTTTAGATTGGAATCAATCGAAACCAAGATTGTTAACACTTAATAACGGTTATTGTTAACACTTTAAGGATGTCTAGGTCATTGGTCAAGGTAATTGTTTGATTAGTGTTTACTTATCTGTGTTTAGAATGCTCATTTATAACCCGGAAGCATACGCTACAATTTGCTGACGTTCTTCATCCGTTAATTGAGTGAGGTTTCCTAGGGGCATATAGCCACTTTGTACCGCAGTGATGATTTTGGCTTTGTGAATTTTCATGTCTTCGGGTGTCTGGATGATAATACCCGCTGGCGGTGCAGCAAAGCCTTGCTGGGTTGGCTGTGCGGCATGGCAGGTACTGCAGCGCGTGTGCACAACATCCATAATGGCATCGTCAGCTGAGGCCGCCACTGGAATGGCTGCGGCGGTGACATTTTCATCAGAGTCAGCCTTGTCAGTCTCATTAATAGCAGTAGCATTAACAGCTGCAGCACTTGTTATTTCATTGTTAGCATTAGCAGTTGGTGGCGTGCTGTCAGTTACTGCAGGCGCAGCAGCGACTGGAGCGCTAGCGGCAGGTAATGGCTCGATTGGCGCTGGACGCATCCAAATAATCAATAACACTGTTAATAAGGCAGGAATCCAGAGGAATTTTGTTTGCGTATTACCTAAATGCTTTTGGTTAAAGTAATGGCGTACAAGGGCAGTGATAATACCTACGAATACCAAGACCAACCAACCATGTGCATGAGCATACATCATTGGATAATGGTTGCTAATCATGGTAAAGATGAGCGGTAGGGTAAAGTAGTTATTCATTAGCGAGCGGTTTTTTGCTTGTAACGCCAAGTCGGCCACTTCTTTACCTGGTTTTTCACCGCGCCGCACACAATCTACAAGCGCACGCTGAGCTGGCATGATGCCAAAGAATACGTTACCCGCCATTACCGTACCTAAGATAGCACCGATATGAATAAATGAGGCACGATCGCTGAACAGCTGATACGAACCCCACGTCGCGATAATCAACAATATAAAGATAAGCGAGCTAAAGACAAAGGCGTTTTTACCTAAGTGACTGCGAACGATTACTTCATAAATAAAGTAGCTACCGAATAAGAACAGTAAGCTAGTCGATATGGCACCGATACTGCTACCAAAAGCGACTTTGCTGGGGTCAATTAAGTAAGCTGTTGCGTTGGCATAATAGACAATAGAGAGCATTGCCATACCAGTCAGCCACGTCGTATAAGCTTCCCATTTAAACCAGTGTAGGGTCTTGGGCATCTCTTCAGGCTCAAGCTTGTATTTAGCAATCTCATAAAAGCCGCCGCCATGTACTGCCCATAAGTCGCCTGAGATACCTTTATCGGCTTTCCACTGTGGTGGTTTACGCAGACTGAGATCCAACCAAACAAAATAGAAAGACGCACCAATCCATGCAATCCCAGCGATAACGTGAAACCAGCGAAAAAATAAAGCTAACCAATCGAGAAGATATGCGCCCATGTGGCAAGTGTCCTTTTGTCCAATGTTCTTTCATCCAGTGTATTTTTACACTGTGACGTAATAAATTTACGAGCCGCGATACGTGCTGTAGCCATGTGCGCTAAGTAGTAGCGGTACATGATAGTGACCGTTATCACTTATCATAAAATCGATGACTACTTGCGGATAAAAAGCCTTTAGATTTTGTGCATCAAAATAAGCTTGGGTATCAAACGTTAAGGTATAACGACCAACATCTAAGTGATATTCAGCAATATCAATAGTTGGGTCAAACGACCAGCTATCTGGTGTCACGCGTCCATCAGCGTTGGTGACGCCATTGGCTAATAGTGACGCCTTGCCGCTTGCGCTTACGCGGTGTAGCGTCACCGCGATATCGGCGGCAGGTTTGCCAAGATGGATATCTAAGATATGTGATGAGAGAGTACCTGACATGATAATTCCTTTTATATATTGAACCAGTAAGGCAGCGTTTACGTTAAGCGGCGCCTAGCAGCTTCTGTAAGCGTAAACGTGTAATTCTATTTTGCTCAGCAGCGGCATTAACCAGCTCAGTAGCGCGATCATTTGGCAAACGTGCTAACAATAAATCCAGCATTTGCTGCGCGCTCTTGCCCGTTGCAAACACGATAAAGATAAAGCCGAATTTATCGAGATAATCTTGATTACCTTGAGCCAATGCGGCAATCACATCATCTTCAGCATCATTTGCGCCTGACTGCTCATGCGCGGCACTATCTTGAGTGTTGCGATATTTTTCTTTCAGCGAGTCGACGTTGCCGATTTGTGGATGACCGTCAAAGGCCTCAAGCAAATTCGCTTCAGTCGTTTGAGCCTGTTGCCATATTTCATCGCTACGGGTAAGCAAAGTGTCTATATTTGCAAAAGGACGCGCGTTTGCCAAGTCATGTGCCCAGCTGGTACTGGTGCAACAGGTCAATAGGCGTGAGGTCGCATCAGCTTGAGATAGTTCATTAAATTGCGGTAACGTTAAGCTCACGGTGACATCCTTTTCTTTTTATACAAAAATTCTAGTAAGATAGAAGCTTAAGGTTCATAAGCATCTATGACGATAGGATAATATTTTTCCATCAAATAAAGACTATGCGAATCCCGTGCTAAAGTAGTATTGCTTGAGTAGTCATTGGTCTGATATTATCTATTCTGCTTAAACCTGACCATTTGGTCAACTACTTTATACAAAATACTTTCATTTATCTTGCTATGTTTCATAAAAACTAGGGCTTTATCCTAATAGTTCACTGGAATATGGTTGTTTATTAATAACAATACCTAATGGCTCAAACTATGGCACAACAGAACCAAGCGGACACCTCACCTGCGCCTGAAGCACCTGCCCATCGTAGTCAACAAGATATTCGTGCGCAAAACCAAGCGTTGATTCTAGCAGCGGCTGAAGAGGAGTTCGTCCTACAAAGCTATCGCGGCGCGACTATGCAAGGTATCGCTGATCGAGCAGGGCTGCCAAAAGCCAATATTCATTATTACTTTAAAAATAAAAAGAATCTGTACAAGGCGGTGCTGCATTCTATTATTCAAGAATGGAACGAAGGACTGGTCACCATGACGGTTGATAGTGACCCTAAAGCCGTTATCGAAAAGTTTGTGCGTACCAAGTTGCATCAAGCATTTGTAAACCCAAATCGGCATAAGCTGTTCGCGCTTGAGGTCATTGGCGGTGCACCGCATCTACATGACTTTATGTCAACGACGATGCAAGAGTGGGCACTTGATAAAATAGAGGTGATGAAGACATGGCATGAGCAGGGCAAAATTGGCATTGCCGATCCATTGCAATTATTGATTTTGATTTGGGCAACGACCCAGAGATATGCAGAGTTTGAGACAGAAATCGTCGGCTTGATGCAAAAGAGTGCCTACGATGAACAAGATGAGGCGCGTGCAGCTGAGTTTTTGGTACCGTTCATTTTGCGTGGCTGCGGTCTTTAACAGCAGGTATTGATCCTCGTTTTATATAGCCAAAACCACTTTAACGATAGTAGCTTTGTTAACGCTATATCGCTAAAGTGGTGATTGAGGTGCAGAAAAATTCTCTTCCTGATACTCTTCCTGCGCTCAATTAAATTATAGGCAAATCACAACGCCTGACTTTCTATCTCAATTTCGCTCTGAGACAATTCACGCACGGGCTTTAACTTTTCATCAGCATGTTGCTCTGGCTCATCAAATTCAACACCATAGTTCTTTGGCAAGATCATATCGAGAGCGATAGCAACGATACCTGACATCGTAACTGCTGAGCCAAAAATATTACGGAAAAATTGAGGGGTTTGGGCAAATACATCAGGGACAAAAGCAACACCCATTGATAGACCTAGTGAGGTCGCAATGATTAAGATATTACGATGGGTAAATTCCACGGTTGATAGAATACGAATACCTGCGGTCGCTACCGTTGCAAACATCAGTAATGTCACTCCGCCCACGACGGGTTTTGGTAATTGAGTGAAGATAGCGCCCAAAATAGGAAACATACCCATAGTGAATAAGATAGCACCCACATAAAAGCCAACATAGCGGCTAGCGATGCCCGTCATCTGAATCACGCCATTGTTTTGGCTAAACGTCGTCACTGGGAAGGTATTGAACACCGCCGCAATCAATGAGTTAACCCCATCACCTAAGACACCGCCTTTGATACGTTTTTCGTATAGTGGGCCTTTAATAGGTTCGCCTGAAATCATTGAGGTTGCAGTTAAGTCACCTGAGGTCTCAATACTGGTAATAATATACATAAAGGCGATAGGAATAAAAGCTTGCCAGTCAAAACCAAAACCAAACTTAAAGGGCACAGGCAAAGTAAATACGGGGGCTTCAGATACTAAAGAGAAGTCAATACGTCCCATGAACATCGCTGCAACCAAACCTAGCATTAGCCCAATAAAGATTGCACTTGAGCGAATAACTTTATTATCAATGATGCTGATCAGCACCACACTTACCAGTACACCGCCACCTAGTAGTAGGTTCTGCATACTACCAAAGTCCTCAGCACCAACGCCGCCTGCCAAATCAGTCAGACCTACTTTAGTCAATGACAGACCGATAGTGACAATCACGCAACCAGTAACGATAGGGCTCATCAAAGACTTAAGCTTGGTAATGAATTGGCTTAAGAAAATCTCGACGAAGGCACCAAGAAACGAGACGCCAAAGATGACAGAGAGAATCTCCTCTGGACTACCCCCTCGATTTTTTACCACAAAACCTGCTGCTAATACTGCAGCTAAAAAACCAAAACTAGTGCCCTGTAAAGCCATGAGTCCAGAACCTACAGGGCCAATCTTGCGAGTCTGAATGAAAGTCGCAACCCCTGATACCATCAAAGACATACTGATGAGGTAGGGGATGTGTTCGCCCAAACCCAAGACGCCGCCAATAATTAATGAAGGGGTAATAATACCGACAAAGCTGGCTAGTACGTGCTGTACCGCGCCCAAAAATGCTTTTGCAGGGGCAGGACGTTCATGCAGTCCGTATAACAAATCAGGGTTTCCTTGAGTGTGTTCACTCATTTTGGCTTCCTCCTAAAGTGACTTTTAGTCCAATCTCTGTCGGTAATATTAAGCAATACAAGAGACATATGGGTTAGAGCTCCCTATTCATTTAAAGCTCTATAACGAATCGTATGGCCTATCTATCTAACAAAGAGTCGCACTGATCCTTGTGCTAATAAATAAAAAAGCCAGCCATTATTTATCGATAACAACTATTTATTTATTAATCTCACTAACCGTCATATCTTAAAACCTGACTATTTGGTCAGCTATATTAGGGTATAGCGAAAGGGTGACGCATTGCAACGTTTTTTTTAATATTATTGCGTTTATTTATTCGAGGAAAGTTCTTCATTAGAGCTGTAAAGCATAAATTATTAAATTGATTAGCGCATCGTGAAAGTTGCTAGAAAAGATGAGTATTAAGCGGTTAAGGTAACAAACACACGCGCGCGAATTTTTAATGCTAAATTTCTCACATTAATTATTGCCAAATTGTTAATACTTCGTTATTATGCCTCTTATAATTTAAATGCTAATCATTATCATTAACGTTTACAATGCGATTCGCATGTGCCGCTAGATGACGTTAAAGCATTAAGAAGTATAAACAAGCAGTTCTGGGAAAAGACCGTTGATAAATGGCTTTTAATAGTGATTTTCAAAAATCCAATTCTGATAGTAATTAAAGTGAGTGCGTTATGCGTGAAGTAGAGTTATCAAAGTCGTCAAAACCAGCAAAGCTATCTAGTCGATTGACCGTATTGTCTATGGGTGTGGCAGCGGTATTGTGGTCGCAAGGGTCACAAGCAGCCAGTACAGCTGCTGTAAAAGATATGCCAAGTACGACATTACAGACGATTACTGTGACGGCCAATAGCTCAGTCCGTGATAGTGTACAAGAAGATTCTGTCTACATAGATGACTACACGCCAGCCGCGCAAGCTAGCCACTTAAGTGATTTTTTGGACGTCATACCAGGGGTTGAAGTCGGTGGTACTTCATCGGTGAACCAGCGTGTGCGAGTACGCGGTCTTGATGATACCAATCTAAAAGTAACGATTGATGGTGCGCGTCAAGAAGGCGCGATGTTTTATCATATGGGCGATGTCACGATTGACCCAGACTTACTAAAACAAGCAGACGTATCGGTGGGCAACAATTCTGTCACGCTGGGTAATGATGCGATTGGTGGCGGTGTGGCTTTTGAAACCGTGGATGCGGCAGACTTGCTCAAACCTGGTCAAAAAGTCGGTGCCAAATTACATGCAGGTTACGGCAGCAATAACGACGAGCTACTCACTTCAGCAACCGTTTATGGCGCACCGACAGAGAATGTTGATTTGTTGGCTTATTATGGCAAACGTGATGCCAATGCTGGTGAAGATGGCAAGGGGCGTGAGATTCAAACCCAAGATAGCGAAGGCGAAAATATCCTATTAAAAGCGGGTGCCTATATTGGCGATGATCATCATGTTGGTGCTGGCTTTAGCCGTACCGAAAACGAAGGTTTATTCCCATTACGTCCTGATTTTCCAGCGAGTTCAGGGGTAGGTAGTTGGAACGAGATTCTCCCGCAAAAAGTAAAGCGTGATACTTATACGTTAGATTATAGCTATAATCCAGTGAGTCGCTTAATAGACGTTGATACCAATGTTTATCAAACAGAAACGAGTATCTCAAGGGATACGGATTATACCGAAAATCTAGGTTATGACTGGGAAGCGGGCGTTAAAACCACTGGTGCTAAAGTCCAAAACACCAGTATTATTGATGACGCTATCATCGCGGGCATCACAGGGACGCATAAGCTGATTGCTGGCGTTGAGCACTATAAAAAAGAGTCAGAGATGGCGCGCAACTCTGCCAAAACTGGCACTGATGAAGCAAAAAACACCTCAGTATATTTAGAAGACCAGTGGCAGATGGGTAAATTAACCCTAACGCCGGGCATACGTTATGACCGTTATGAGTCTCCTGAATTTGTATCGGCTGGCAAAACTTACGACAATGTCGTTGGCGCACTGGCTGCCAGTTACGAGATTGCACCGCGTACGCAAGTATTCGCCAGCTATACGCAGCTGTTTAACGGTCCAGATTTAAGCCAAGCTATCTTTAATCAAGATGGTGAAGATACCTATGTTAATAATGACCTCAAAGCAGAAGAAGGCTCGAACGCTGAAGTTGGTATGGCGACGACGCTTCGCGGTCTGACTAGCGCTGATGATGCGCTACGACTGAGTGCCAAATACTTTGAGACCAATATTGAAAACTACCTTGAATTTGTCCGTGCAGGGGGTAGTAGGACTGGTCTAAATTGTACAACTGGACAGATAGGTACTAGTGATTCCCCTGAGACATGTCAGGGTGTGATTAACAAAGACGAAGATTTTAAAATCAAAGGCGTTGAGCTTGCAGCCGATTATAAAATAGATAACTTTAACATGGGTCTCAGCTATGCGCGTGCCCGCAGTAAGGGCGAAAATACCGGTTATAACATCGCTTCAGTGAGCGGTAGTAGCTCTGAGTCTGGTGATAAATACATGGTCAACCTTGGCTACGCGCCAACGGACACCACAGAGCTTGGCTGGCGCAGTACCTATGTTGCTTCAGTGACGCCTAATACGAGTGGAGATGATATCGAAAAACCAAACTACGACGTGCATGATATCTTTATGAGCTATACACCAACTCAGGTTGAAGGCTTAAAAGCGACATTAGGCGTCTACAATATCTTTGATGAAACTTATGCCAGCCATGCCTCACGTAACAACGCTTTAGATGATAATTACACGGATTTTGAGATGGGTCGTAATATTAAAACTTCCTTAACGTATCAGTTCTAATCTAACTGCTATTGGTAATATTTAAAAGTCAGCTGTCTTTGTATGAGAGCTGGCTTTTTTCATGCGGGTTTCTTCTTAACTTGGCAGAATTATCAATTAACAGCTACATTCTAATGACCAATCACATGATAAATTAATAAAGAATTAGGACTAATGACATTATTTTCATTTAATCTGCGCCAAACCTGTCTATGGATCCATCGTTATACCGGACTTGCGATGGCCGCTTTTTTAATCATGGCTGGTCTCACTGGAGCGCTGCTAGCATTTTATGACGAGCTGGACGATATGTTCAATCATGAGCTGGTGCATATTGAAGCGCAACGAACGCCGCCATTATCGATCGCTGAGCTGCATGACAAGGTCATTACAAGTTATCCAAAACAGACATTTTCGAGTATGCCAACCTCGATAGCGCCTGACAAATCTGCTGTATTTTTGGTAGATAGAGTAAGAAGCCCTAAAGCGAAATCTCAGCCTAAAGCCCCTTTCCAAGAAGTCTATATCAACCCCTTTACCAGTGAGATTATCGGTACTCGTAATAAGGATGAATGGGCATGGCGCAATACCATGTGGAAGGTGTTTTGGCTACACCGTGATTTGTTGCTAGGTGATATCGGTAGGCTGCTGTTAGGCTTAGTGGCGCTGGTGTGGACGCTTAATTGCTTTATTGGCTTTTATCTTACTTTTCCACGGGCAGTAAAGGCTAATAAAGCCAACTCGGATATTAATAAAAAAACCGTCAGTAAAAAACGTGCTTCATTATTTAAGCGTTGGCTACCTGCTTGGAAAATCCGCAGAAAAACCAATATCTTTAAGCTCAACTATGATCTGCACCATGCGTTTGGATTGTGGCTTTGGCTGATGTTATTTGTCATTGCTTGGTCGAGTGTGGGTTTTAACTTGCAGCAAGTTTATAAACCGGTGATGCAAGCAGTGGTTGGACTTGAAAGCAAAGAAGGTAAAGAAAGAGAAAAAGGTGAGTCAAATAAACCAGATAAATCTAGCGTGCAGGACATGCCAAGTTTTGCGCCAGTTAGTAATGAAACACGTGTTGCTGCTATTGTGAATAAAGCCAATAGTATTGAGTATGTTAGCAAGCAGGCGAATATTGCCGCGCAAAAAAATGGGGTCAGCGTCCAGCAGTTATTGGGATTGCGCTGGGTAGAAGAGGACAAGCAATGGCAAATGCGCTTTAAAACCGATAAGGATGTTGGCAGCCACAGCGGCGCCTCATCTATCACTGTCGATGCCCAAACAGGTAACGTTGAGCGCGTTAATTTTGGTTATCAAAGCTCATTCGGCAGTAAAGTAGACCAATGGTTATCAACGCTACACATGGGACATATTGGTCAAGGCGAAGATGAACAACTTACTCATCGACTGTATCAAGTATTCTTAGCGCTGATAGGTTTGGTCGTGACGATATTATCAGGCACTGGCGTTTATCTGTGGTGGAAAGGTCGGCAACAACGAGGCAAAGCGTTGCGAAAGCTGAAGTAAACATGACCTAATTGAAATGTGCACGTGAAGGTGCATAACATAATGCTAGTGTAAAATAGCTAGCACTTCAAACCGATCTTATCTAAAAGAAAAATATAACTTTATAAATAAAAGGATCTAAAAATGTCCAAACCTAGCCCAAGAATTTTAGAAGTGAAACGTATCACTGATATCACACCCAATATGCGACGTATTACGCTGGGAGGGGAAGGAATGAGAGACTTCCCAGTAGATCAAGAAAGCGCCTATATCAAATTGATATTTCCTCAGGGTGAGGAGCAAAAACCAATCATGCGCACTTATACTATTATCCAGCAGCGTGCTGATGAGATGGATATCGATTTTGTATTACACGGTCTTAACCATAAAGGTGCTGAAGGACCAGCATCGCACTGGGCCAAAACGACTCAAGTCGGTGACACTATTTTGATTGGCGGTCCGGGTGCAAAGAAATACATCAATCATGAGGCGAATTGGTTTTTGTTAGCAGGTGATATGACTGCTTTGCCAGCCATCACGGTTAATTTGGCACAACTGCCAGAGGATGCAGTCGGCTACGCGGTCATAGAAGTGTTGAGTGAGGACGATATCCAATCTCTCACAAAACCAAAAAATATCGAGATTGAGTGGGTTGTGAATGCAATGGCAAGTGATAGCCACTACCCAATACTTGAGCGTATTAAAGCACTTACTTGGTTAGACGGGACACCTGCAGTGTGGGCGGCATGTGAGTTTAATAGTATGCGAGCGCTACGACGGTATTTTAAAGAAAAAGAAGTGACTAAGAGCCATCTCTATATCTCAAGTTATTGGAAGCTTGATAGCAGTGAAGATGAGCATAAAATTGTGAAGCGGGAAGATGCTGCATTAGGGCTATAAGTGGTGAACACAAACAGCGATACCATATATCTCATATCAAATGAAACCGATACGCTATGTGATATTTCCAGACTGGTATAAATTTTTCTTGCTTGCTGTGTCTACGCTGACAGAGGCTGCAAAAAATTTATACCAGTCTTGCGTATCGTTTTTATATTGAACCAACTATATATGGGAATTATGGTGAAGCGTCACTATAACAATGTATCGACAATCACTGGACGACCCTGATGACTAAGAACTGAGACATCGACGTTATATAAATCCTTCATAGTCTCTTGGGTGATGACATCAGCTGGTCGGCCAACTGCCATTACTTTACCTGCTTTCATGGTGACCACCGTATCGGCGAACTGCGCGGCTTGATTGATATCATGAAGGACGATGACCACGGTTTTTTGCTGGCTATGACTCAAATCGCGCAGCTCACGCATTAGGCGACCAGCATGGTACATGTCTAAATTATTTAGGGGCTCATCGAGCAATAGATACGGCGTATCTTGGCAAACAATCATTGCAATCAGCACGCGTTGACGTTGACCACCGGACAATGTCGATAAGAAACGCTCGGCTAATGGTTCTAGCTCAAAGCGTTCAATAATATCCTGCACTTTTTGTTCATCGTTTGCGGTTGGTTGCCCTTGATGATAGGGATAGCGCCCAAACATCAGCAGCTCATGCACACGCAGTCGCCCTAGTACTTGATTGTCTTGTCCGAGCATCGCTACTGTCTTAGACAAGGTTCGCGCATGACAGCTAACAATATCACGTTCCTCATTATCTACAGCAAAACTTACCTGTCCTGACTGTAGCGGTTGCAAACGTGCCATTACTGAAAACAGGGTGGATTTACCTGCGCCATTGGGGCCAATTAAAGCAATCACTTGTGAGGGTGGTAAAGACAAGGTAATGTCATGCAGGATTTGTTGTTTGCCAATATGGTGGGAGATATTATCGAGTTTAATCATACAGTTGGTCCGATTTAAAAACGCTATAACGCTACTGGAATAAGTTTTTTTCGCTTGCTGTGCCGATGCAGACAAAGGCTGCAAAAAACTTATCCCAGTAGCATCTGCATGTATTTATATATCTTGTCGTTAAAATTTTTTTGATCGTGCAGTTTTACTAAGCCATAATTAACGGCGCTGAGTCATAAAAATCAGTATTAAAAATACTAAGCCGCCTGCCAATTCAATTACCACTGACAGTACCCCTGCCATACCCAATACTTGTTCGAATACCGTCTGACCAAGTACCAAGCAAATCATCGCCACTAAGCTGACCAATATCAGGCGTTCGCTATGATACATATGACGTGCAATGCGATTGGTTAAGGCGCAGACCAGTAAGCCAAAGAAAGTCACTGGACCGACCAATGCGGTTGCCGTGGCGACCAATACCGCAATGACCGTTAACAGCCCAAAGGCTAAGCGTTGATAATTAATACCAAGGTTAATCGCTTGCGCCTTACCAAGCATCAATACATCGCATTGATAACGCCAGCGCCAAACAAACACAGCGCTAATGGCACAAATAAAGAGGCTGATACCCAGTAGCTGTGGATTGACTGTATTAAATTGTGCGTAACTGGCAGATTGTACGACGACGAAATCATCAGGATTAATCAGGCGCGCAATCAGCGCCGATAAGCTGCGAAACAACACCCCAAAGATGACGCCCACTAATATCAACCGCGTCAAATCCTGACTGCTTTTTGAGAATAGCACTTGAAACAACAGTAGGGACGCGCCAAACATCAGGACAATTTCAAGGGTAAACTTGGCAATAGGATTGATGCTGGTAAAGCTCATCGCGCCCAAAAAGAACACCAATAAGCTCTGCAGCAAGACATAGAGCGAGTCAAAACCCAATAGCGATGGCGTCAAAATGGGATTGTGCGTTAGGGTTTGAAACAGTAAGGTCGACACGCCAATCGCATAGCCGACCACCATAAGTGCCAGTAGTTTTTTGCCCCGTAACGGCAGGGCAAAATCCCAATAACCGTTGACATTGAGCGTCAAAAACAGCGTCATTGAGATCAATAAGATAATGGCGGCAATTGATTTTGGATGGTTGGCGATAAATGCCCAAAGTTGTGCTAAATGACTCTGTGCAGAAGTGTTTGCATGGTTGTCGTTTTCCAAAGTGCCATTTTCTGGAACACTCTTTGCTGCTGAGCCAGACTTTGTAGAACTGTCATTTATAAGACGATGCTTAGACGGTGAAAACATACGTAAATCCTACTATGCTACCTTTAATAGTAACAACGCCAAGCTCATCTAAGCAGACAACAGGACGAATAAATTAAGAAAAGAGTTAATAACAATTAGGAAGCTGTCTTATTGATATATATTATTGCTCAGCAGGCGCGCGTAATAACAGCCATAAAAATAGTACGGTGCCGACCACACCAAAGACAGTAGCGACTGGCACTTCAAAAGGGTAGCGAATAGAGCGCCCGATGATATCGCAGAGCAGTACTGCTGATGCGCCCAAGAGCGCGACTGCGGGCAAGCTACGGCGTAATTTGTCACCCATCAATCGGCTGACGATATTGGGTACGACCAAGCCAATAAAGGGAATCATACCAACCGTTACCACAACGACAGCGCTCATCATTGCCACCATACCGACGCTAAGCCACGTGACTTGGTGTTTACTAATTCCTAAGTTCAGCGCGATGTTATCGCCTAGCCCCACGATGGTCAGCTTGTCGGCAATGATATAAGCCAGCACGCACAGTCCACCGGTTAGCCACAACAGCTCATAACGACCGGCTAATACGGCAGAGAAGTCGCCAAATTGCCAAACGCTGAGCATCTGTAACGATTCAGTCTGATAAGCGACAAAGGTCGTTACTGCCTCGATAATGCCGCCAAAGACAATGCCAATGAGCGGAATCATCAAAAAATCAGTCGGCGGAATACGGTGAATGAGCATCATAAATAGCATCATGCCAAACACCGCAGCAATAGTCGCTACGCCCATTTTTACAATGAGCGCACTGGCTGGAAATAGTAAGCTAACTATTAATAAACCCAGTGCCGCGCTTTGAGTTGCCCCAACCATCGATGGCTCAACGAAGCGGTTTTTTAGCACCACTTGGATAATCATCCCTGCAACAGCCATAGCGATACCAGTCAAGATAATGGCAATGGTGCGCGGTATGCGGCTGACTAATAGCAGTGAGCTGTCCGAGTTGGCGCTATGATTGATAATGCTGTGAAAGATACCTGACCACGAAAAGTCCGCCACCCCAATCGATAAGCTTAACAACACCAAAAGCCCCATGATAATGAGGCTACCCGTGTTGATTAACCACGGTGGTATGGCGGCACGTTGATGTTTAGGACTCAGACCATTGCGGGTGTTTTTTTGCCAACTTGATGGTGCAGCTGGCAAAGCAGGATTGTCTTTGACACTGGCATGAGCGCGAGATGAAAATAACGACATAACGTCTACTGGCTTATTAATGGGTAATTAAGAAATATGGCTCGTATCGTTATCAGGTCTATTTCGCGCTAGCAAAAGCATCTTTAATGGTAGTCAAATCTTGCATCCATTGATAGTAACCACCGAATGCTAGGTAAGAATCTGGGCTGAGGTAAACCACTTGGTTTTTACTCCAAGCATTGGTTTGCGCGACCAATGGATTGTCCAATACTGCTTTGGCACCAGCGCCGTCTTCGCCAATTGCCGCACTACGATCGACAACGAATAGCCAGTCAGGGTTGGTCTTTTGTAGATACTCAAACGATACTGGTTGACCGTGACGCGCATCGGCGATTTGGCCATCGGCCATCGGAATATCTAATACCGTATGAATAAAGCCATAGCGTGACTTATCACCATAAGCGGATAACTTATTGCCATTCACCATGACCACTAAGCCTTTACCTTTATCCTCGGTTAAGGCTTTGGTCTCGCCAATGAGACTGTCGATATTACCTTGCAGTTTTGCTGCCTGATCACTTTTACCAAACAATGCACCCAAATCATGCAGACGTTGCTTGCTCGACTCATAAATATTTGCCGTATCAATGGTCATATCAAGCGTTGGCGCAATGCTTGAAAGCGCATCGTATTTTTCTGCCATCCGTGAGCCGACCAAAATAGCTTGTGGCTGCATGGCATTTAACGCTTCAAGGTCTGGCTCAAATACCGTACCGACTGATTTTGGCTCAGGCTGAGTTTTTGAGTGTAAATTGTCTAAATGTAGCCCACTTGGCATGCCATCGACCGCCACATCCAGCGCTGCCAAATCTTGCATCAAGGTCATATCATAGACTACCAATGGTGATGGATTTATCGCTAGACTTACAGGGCCTTTGACCGTACCCACTTCAATGGTAGCCACTGAAACAGCATCGTTGTTAGCGACATTCGAGGCGGCATCAGCAGTGTTATTCTCCACCTTAGTATCATTTACTTCAGAATCGCTAGAGTCAGGTGACGAACAAGCTGTCAAGCCAATGCTGGCAACTAGTGCTGTCATCATGACAGTCAATAGTGGACGTTTAAAAGAAGAGGCAGTAGAACGGCTAGAGCAGAAGGTGTTAGTAGGCATAAATAACTCGGTATATTACGGGTTTGTGCAGTCTTTTAGTAAAGTAACTGCAAATATAAGAAAGTAAAAAGAGCTTGTTTAGCGTTGTTGTGCACGCTAATACAGTGCTCGCTGATTTGTCTAATTCAATTTATTATTTTTTATTAACTGGTTTTTAAAGTTTATAGTTTTAGCAGGACGGAATGGAATAGTAAATTAGAGGTTATGATAAAGTAATTGAGACTCATTATCAATATAAATGATAATGGTTGTTATTAACTATCAAGGATAATTCATAAATATTGCCTTTTAGTGCTATTGTTCGATAGCCGTAATTTGTTGGATGAATAGAGTTTCGGGTAGGAAAATTTAACTAGAATAAAGCTTTTCTTTAGTTAAATAGCCGTACAATAGTGGTTGTAAAGGATTTGACAATGAGAGAAATAATTTAAATTTGTTATTGATAATAGTTATCGTTTGCATTATTATCTACGCCATTGTAATCCTATCAACGCGATTGTACGTCGATTAAATATAAATATTAGGCTGTTATGAGTTCAACGGATTTAGACGCGCCACCACTTAGATCGATAATCATAGCTGTTGTTATAGTTGTGGGACTACACGTGCTTACGGCAGTGGCTTTGGTAGCAATAAAAACGCCTGAACCGAAAGTTGAGCTGTCTAAAGAAAAACCACCTATCGAGATTGAGTTTGTATCATTACCTGCCCAAAATGCCATTGCTGAGGTAGAAGCGAAAGAGCAAGCAGCTAAACAAGAGCCTGAACCTCAGCCAAAAGCACAATCTCAACCAACGGAAAAAACTAAACCTGAACAAGAACCAGTACCGAAAGCTAAGCCAGTATCTAAAGCTAAGGTAGATACGCCATCAAAACCAATAGAGCCAGTGGTGAGAGATGAAAAACCTGATACCTCACCTATCGTAAAAGTAGAAGAAAAAAAGCCCGATATTATTAAAAAAGAGACTCCTAAAAAAGAAGCTCCGGAAGAAAAACTCCAACAGCCGTTACCAGAGCCTATAATCGATACATCAACTGCTAATGAGCAGCGTAAAATAGTGGCAGCACAAGCGGAAAAAGCAGCTCAAGAAGCTCATGCGAATGCGGTTGCAGAAGTCAAAAGAATAGCAGACGCTAAAGCTGCCCGTGATGCCCAAGCAGCCGCAGCAAATAATACACCAGTGAATTTCACTGCTAGCAATGCAAATTGGGCATCCGCACCGAACTTTAGCTTTCCTGAGCGTGCCTCACGTAGAGCCCTTTCTGGTGATACCTTTAATGTCGTATTGATATTGAGAGTAAATAAACAGGGCGGTATCGATAGTGTGCGAGTTGCTAAATCCTCGGGCAATTCAATAGTAGACAAAGAGGCGCAGCGTCAAGTACGCTCTGGAAAATTCAAACCTTTTACTAAGAATGGTGAACCAGTGGTAGGAAATGTGACATTACCTATTAGTTACGCTGTACCTTAGTTGGTTGATTTTGATCTTACTTATTCTTAAAAAATATTTATTTATAATTCTCATGATAAGGCGAGGCATAATATGCGTAGCAGCATTATGTGATTGCATAAAAAACTAAGGAATCTGACATGGACTTTACGACCTACTGGCAATATAGCGATATGGTGACCAGAACCTTGTTCTTTCTGCTATTCGCTTTATCTATTATCTCTTGGGTAACGGGTATTATTCGTGTTCTACAAAGTCGCAAATTGGCCGACAATGTCGCTGATGAATTGAGTCAGCAGATTGCTGCTAAACAGTCTGATTTAATAGATTCTGATGCAGCCACTCATCGTTTGGTCACTGAGCAGACGTTACTTAAGCATATAGGTCGCTACCGCTTTGCCAGTGAGCGCGGATTGCCTATCCTCGGCACGACTGCCGCGATTGCGCCCTTTATTGGACTGTTTGGGACGGTGTGGGGGATTTTTCATGCGCTGCATTTCATCGGCACGAGTGGGCAGGCGGGATTGGGACAAGTAGCAGGGCCGGTTGGTGAAGCGCTTATCATGACAGGGCTTGGTATTGCGGTCGCTATTCCAGCGGTAGTGTTTTACAACCTTGCGGTGCGTATCAATCGCCGTGTAATGTATCACGCCAACGATAGAGCGCATGACTTACTGGCACAATCTACCAAATTAGCCACACAACAGCCGTCAATAGATAATCAATCTACCACTATGCAAACGCAGCTAGTGCAGGGTCATAACGAAGATACAAATGAAGCTCAGCAAGCAAAGCCTTATCGTAGCTCAGCACCATCACAGCTTTAATGAGTGTTCATTGATAGCGTTGTCAGCAAAAAAGAACGATAGCTAGAGATAATCGACAACGTTTTAAATGTATGGCGAATAATTAAAAATATTGAGAAGAACTATGGCATTTCAACTGGGTGATGATGATAGTCAAAGTATGAGTGAGATGAACCTCATTCCACTCATCGATATCATGCTGGTATTGATGATTATATTTTTATTAACAGCGACGGTGTTAAATCCGACGGTGCCGTTAGACTTGCCAAAGACTAGTGCTGAGCTAAATGAAACACCGCCAGAAGCCATTCAGATCAGTATTGATAAAGACGCAGGAATATTTTGGGATAGTGATCCAATCAGTATGGAAGAGCTAGAAACGCGACTGCAACAGCAAAGCGCAGCTGGTAAAGATCCTTCTGTGCAACTGCGTGCTGATAAAGAAGGCAAGTATGATACCGTGGCGCAAGTATTGGCTGCTGCTAGTGAAGCTGGACTCAGCAAGATAGCCTTTGTTAACGAGTAATATTATTGGCTTAATGCCATAACTTTTATAACAGCCTTATAGTAATAAGCTGACTAAAAAAACCAGCAAACTTATCAATAAAAAAATAACCAAGATAACAAGAAGAACAATTAAAATAATAAACTTTTCCTCCAGCCTCGTTTGGGTTACCTTGCGAGGTTTCCTTTATTTTATCGTTTCTTAGTTTTAATAAAACTTAACATCAGCTATTACTAACCACAGCATTTACCAACCATAGCCAAAGGGACGATAGCCGTAACCAAAGCGTCCAGGTCCATAGCCAAATGGGTAAGGCGAACGTAGATAGTCAAGATCACGCTGGCGGATATAATAGTAGCGTCCTTGAGAATAGGCCTCTTCTAGCTTATCAATGCCTTCGAGTGGACAGACCGGTTGCCAGTCATAACCTTCGCGGCCAAGCTTATAAGCATTAAGTTCAGTACAGTAGTTTTTGAGGCCTTGCTGGCGTCCTTGCTCCCATCGGATGCGATTGGGCATTGCTCCGCCGACGCTTGCACACTGATTGGTATATTGACCAAAGTAAGCACCTGAGCGCCCACGGATACCGTCTGCGTAGCCGACTTCTTGCCAATTACTGGTCTGACACTGTTGCGGCGTTAGACTTTGTGTCGTTGCACAGCCTGATAAAGCGATTAGTGTGGCGCCTATCATCGATATAGTGATACTGAATTTACTCGTGAGCTTATTGGCAATTTTGCTCGCTAAAAAAGCAGTAGATGAGTTTAGCTTAGTAAGATAATTCATAATAAACCTGCGCGCGTTTAAAATTATGGTTTATCATAGCATTTTTTCTGCCAGCGACTTTTCATATCTTGTTATTAGATTTAATTATTATCAATTGCTAAGTTGCTGATATGGAAGTGTTTGTCTCGGGTTTATCTATATAGAGTAAGCGTTGGTGCTTGAATTTTGAACACAAGGTCGCGATATTAGTCTGCACATGGTATTTTGCAATCGTATCGTTATCAGGCAACATGGTCGCCATTTAGTATATTGCTAATGCAGAATAACGATAGCGTATTCAATAGTTAAAAATAATCAACAAGTAATGCTTACACCGTTATTAGGTGTTTGTTAATTAAACGATAAGGCAAGATGGTCATGGGGTTATGGATTGGAATTGTCATTGTACTATTTGTATTAGGGAGTATGATGGCGCTCAAACCCAGCGGTATCGACCAGCGTTTGGACAAGCTACGTATGACTGCGCGTCGTCTGCAGCTCAACCCAAAGCTTGTTACCTGTCCTGACTGGATCAAGGGCAAAGATAATGAATATGGTCGAGGGATGATGGGTCAGTATTGTTTAGTGCTAGAAGATACGCAACTGCCACATGCACGCTATCAAGTGATTGACGGGCAATGGCGACCAGATAGTAGCTTTATCGATATGACTACAGATAGCACTAAGCTTACTATTCCAAGTGCCATTCGTACTAATAACAGCAACACTAATAATGGCAGTGCTATCAAAAAAACCAATTTTAGCTTGGATAAAGTGCCACTGGATTTACCCGTGAGTATTGAGCCGTTTGTGAAAGGTTTATTAACCAAGGCTAATAGCATTATTATTTATTGGGAAGACATCGCTTATGTGCGTCCATCAACCAATCCTGCTTATCAGCAAAAATTGATTGAGGCAGACTTGCTAGCGCTTAAAGAAAATCTTGAAAAATGGGCGCTTGAGATGCAGAAGAAACTTTAGAGCTAGTAAAGTATTTTTTAATCTCCATTAATAGGCAATATGCAAGCACTTTTGGCAGACTCTCAGTCATTTACAGTTGACAGTTTCACTCCTAGCAGTGTAACGTCTTTATAACTATATTTTTGTTTTATCGTTATTGTTTGTTAGATAACCGTTTTTGTTGGCAGCTTTTATTACCACAAATCGCTGAGCTATTATGATTAGCTAACAAAATTGCCATGCTGCTGAATCTAACCTTACTTTTAATCTACTTATTACGGTGTCGTCACATATGGCAAAAACTACAACTAAAAAAAGTCCGGCTTCTGCTTCTGACAAACCGAAAGGCAAGTCATTAGTCATTGTCGAATCACCAGCCAAGGCTAAAACAATTAATAAATACCTTGGCGATGACTTTATCGTACGCTCAAGTATTGGTCATGTCCGTGATTTGCCGGTAGGTGCAAGTAAAAGCGCTAAGAAAGCGACAAGCACTAAAAAAGATGAAACTCTGAGCAAAGAAGAAAAAGCACAGCAAGCGCTGGTACGGCGTATGGGCGTAGACCCAGAGCACGACTGGGCTGCAGTCTACGAAGTACTGCCAAACAAGACCAAAGTTATCAAAGAGCTAAAGGCTTTAGCGAAAGACGCTGACAAAATCTATCTCGCAACGGATATGGATAGAGAAGGGGAGGCAATCGCTTGGCATCTCAAAGAAGTCATCGGTGGTGCAGATAGCAAGTATGAGCGCGTGGTCTTTAACGAGATTACCAAATCTGCCATTCAAAATGCCTTTAAGCAGCCGTCAAAACTCGATATCGATCGCGTCAATGCACAACAAGCGCGGCGCTTTTTGGATCGGGTCGTTGGTTTTATGGTATCGCCATTACTGTGGCAAAAGGTTGCTCGCGGTCTGTCTGCAGGTCGTGTACAGTCGGTTGCCATGCGCTTAGTGGTCGAACGTGAGCATGAGATTCGCGCTTTTATTCCAGAAGAATATTGGCAGATTCATGCTGATACGCATATTGCCACTAGCAAAAAAGACGCTGAAGAGATTGGTATTCGCCTAGAAGCGACCAAGCAAGGCGGCAAAACGCTTAAGCTTGTCAATAAAGAGCAGACTGATAAAGTATTAGAAGTGCTTAATTCAAGCGACTTTATCGTTAAAGAGCGCGAAGAGAAGCCAACGCAATCGCGTCCAAGTGCGCCGTTTATCACCTCGACATTGCAGCAAGCGGCAAGTACACGTTTAGGGTTCTCTGTCAAAAAGACTATGATTTTGGCACAGCGCTTATACGAAGCTGGTCATATCACTTATATGCGTACCGACTCGACTTTCTTATCTGGTGATGCGCTCGCTGCTGTGCGTGGCTATATTGAAGATAGCTATGGCGCAAAGTATGTGCCAGAAAAGCCAAACTTCTACGGTAATAAGCAAGGCGCACAGGAAGCGCATGAGGCCATTCGTCCTTCTAACGTCAATATGAAGTCCACTCAGCTGAAAGGCGTTGAGCGTGATGCAATACGTCTATACGAGCTAATTTGGCGTCAGTTTGTCGCCTGTCAGATGCTGCCAGCAAAATATCTGTCTGTAAATCTATTTGTTGGTGCAGATGACGTTGAGCTAAAAGCTCGTGGTCGTACCATGGTTTTTGATGGCTATACTAAAGTGATGCCACCAGCCAAGACTGACGATACCTTGTTACCTGATGTCAAAAAAGGCGATAAGCTTATCCTTGATAAGCTTGATCCAAGTCAGCATTTTACCAAGCCAGCTCCACGCTTTACTGAAGCAAGCTTAGTTAAAGAGCTTGAGAAAAAAGGTATCGGTCGTCCATCGACTTATGCATCAATCATCTCAACTATTCAAGATCGTGGTTATGTAAAGCTTGAGAATAAGCGTTTATTTGCCGAAAAAATGGGTGATATCGTAACTGATAGACTGACAGCCAGCTTCCCAGACTTGATGGATTATACTTTTACCGCTGCCCTAGAAGACAAACTCGATCACGTTGCAGAAGGTGAACAAGATTGGAAAGATGTACTCGATAATTTCTACGGTGATTTTAAGCTTAAGCTTGAACATGCCAAAGATAAAGACGGCATGCGTCCTAATGATCCGACCGATGTGCCGGACGTACACTGTGATATTTGTGATCGTCCAATGCAACTTCGTACCGGCTCAACAGGTGTATTCTTAGGTTGTACTGGCTATAACTTGCCACCTAAAGAGCGCTGTAAAGGCACGAAGAACTTAATGCCAGTCGAAGCTTTTGCCAACCTTGACGACGCTGAAGGTGACGACGACGCTGCTGAAGTCAAAGATTTGATGGAGAAGAAGCGTTGCCCGAAATGCGGTACAGCCATGAACGGTTATATCGTCGATGGTGGTCTCAAACTACACATCTGCGGTAACAACCCTGATTGTGATGGTTATATCCTAGAAGAAGGTAAGTTTGAAGTGCCGGGCTCAGATGCACCAACCATTGACTGTAATAAGTGTGATGGGCAAATGGAGCTAAAGACCGGACGTTTTGGCCCTTACTTTGCTTGTCAAAAATGTGACAACACTCGTAAAGTGTTAAAAACTGGCGAAGCAGCACCGCCGCGTATGGATCCTATTCATCTGCCGGAGCTAAAATCGACCAAGCATGAGGATTATTTTATCCTGCGTGAAGGGGCGGCTGGGATGTTCTTAGCGGCGTCTAAGTTCCCGAAAGTACGCGAAACACGTGCGCCAAAGCTTGCTGAGCTACGCGAAATCAAAGATAAAATGGAAGATAAGTTCCAATATCTGTTTGAAGGGCCGGATGAAGATCCTGATGGTAATCCAACTATCCTACGCTGGTCACGTAAGAAAAAAGAGCAATATATTGGCTCTGAGAAAAACGGTAAAGCCACGCGTTGGGGTGTGTACTGGCGCAAAGGCGAATGGGTAGAAGAGTAAACCTCTTGTACCACTTTACCTTTAAGCGGTATATCTAACTCTTGATATAGTATCGCATTAGACCATAAATAATTTTAAACTATAAAAAAACCTCTTAGAATTCTAAGAGGTTTTTTTGTGCTATTAATAATATTTGAGCTAAACGTTATTAGTTCTTTTCAATGATACCGCAAGCGATACGGTCACCAGCATTACCTGCTGGTTGGCTAGTATAGTCATCAACACCGCCATGAACGATAAAGGCTAAACGGTTAACGCTGTATTTGCCTGTTTGAGCTGCAGAAATTTGCTTATTTACATAGTTAATAGTAGCAACACCATCAGCATTGGCGGTTAGATTAGGTAGATCACCTGCATGGCCTTTCATGTCATCTGGGTTA
Source organism: Psychrobacter sp. S1-30-MNA-CIBAN-0213 (assembly GCF_040309845.1). Taxonomy (NCBI): domain Bacteria; kingdom Pseudomonadati; phylum Pseudomonadota; class Gammaproteobacteria; order Moraxellales; family Moraxellaceae; genus Psychrobacter; species Psychrobacter sp. S1-30-MNA-CIBAN-0213. The sequence goes on from NZ_JBEOPE010000006.1 coordinate 86,280, forward strand.
GAGTGTGGAAAGTTATCAGGGTTGAAGTGACCACCTGCTGCTTTACCCATATCAGCACAACTACCAGTCTCATGAATATGTAGTGACACAGTTTTGCCCGGTGTCATATTCATAAGCTTACCATAAACTTGTACGCCGCCATCAACAGGACGCAAGAATACTTGACCGACTTCTTTGTTATTACTATCCACCGTTTTAATCGTTGATTTTAGAGCAGGTTGGCTAAATGGATTCCCCGTTTTTAGCTGATCTTGTACCGTTTGGCAACCAGTCATTGCTAACGCTGAACCACATAATAGAACACTTGCAAGCATCGTCTTTTTCATTGGTTTCTCCATTTTATTTAGTTATCTAACTATTGTAATTATGATTAAGTCTACAATTTATGTAGACCTTCTCTGTGCTACTTAGAGACATCACAGTTAGTATAGACAAACACTCGTCATAGTTATTCACCATAAGCGCAACAATCAGTTAATAAATGTAAATAGCGTATGGGTTTGAAAAGTAGATATATTAAGTAGTAAAAATTCAGACTATAGGTTGCAATCATTGGTGTAATGTATAAACACAATGAGTAAAAGGGAAACTTGAATAGGTTTTCAAAAATATTGAACATAAAAAAAGACCGTAATATCAATTACGGTCTTTTTGCATCTATTAACTATTAATAATTTAGATTAATTGTGCAGCGCTTTGCTTGAGGTTTTATCAACCGTCACTTTAGCTGGTTTAAGTGGCGTTGGCATACTGACCAAAGCAACTTTTAATATCTCATCAATCGTTGCCACTGGCTGAATGGTTAAGCCTTCTTTGACGTTATCAGGGATATCGGCCAAGTCGCGCTCATTACTTGCTGGAATCAACACATGCTTGATGCCACCACGATGCGCGGCTAGTAGCTTCTCTTTGAGGCCACCAATACGCAAGATTTTACCGCGCAGCGTAATCTCACCTGTCATCGCAATATCTGGACGAATAGCGATGCCAGTCAAGGCAGATACTAGGGCTGTTGTCAGTGCACCACCTGCAGATGGACCATCTTTTGGTGTCGCACCCTCTGGCATATGCACATGAATATCAGTCGTTTTGACCGTTTCGTAGTCAATACCTAAGCTATCACCACGAGCACGTACTACGCTCATCGCTGCGCGAATAGACTCTTTCATCACATCACCTAATGAGCCAGTAAAGCTAAGCTCACCTTTACCTTTCATGGCGACTGCTTCGATAGTGAGTAACTCACCACCGACTTGTGTCCATGCAAGGCCAGTGATACGACCAATCTCAGGCTCTTCTTCTGCTAGACCATAATCATACTGATGGACGCCTAAGTAGTCATCGATATTTTTGTCATCGACCACGACCAGCTCACGCTCGTCTTTTTTCGGAGCACGTGCGCCATGACTTTCAACTGAACCGCGCACGACTTTACGGCAGATTTTATTCACTTCACGCTCAAGGTTACGCACACCTGCTTCACGTGTGTAGCTACGTACGATGCTATGCAGTGCCGCTTCTACGATTTCAATCTCGCCTTCTTTAAGCCCATTTTGCTTGATGGCTTTTGGTACGAGATATTTTTTCGCAATATTGACCTTTTCTTCTTCGGTGTAACCCGGTAGACGGATGACTTCCATCCGGTCAAGAAGGGCAGGCGGAATATCCATGCTGTTAGCGGTACAGATAAACATCACTTGTGATAAGTCTAAGTCCATATCTAAATAATGGTCATTAAACTTGTCATTCTGTGACGGATCTAATACTTCTAATAGCGCTGATGCTGGATCGCCACGGAAGTCTTGTGCCATTTTATCGACTTCGTCTAACAAGAATAGTGGGTTTTTAACCTCCACTTTAGCTAAAGACTGGACGATTTTACCCGGCATCGCACCGATGTAAGTACGGCGATGACCACGGATTTCAGCTTCATCACGGACGCCACCAAGCGCCATACGGACAAACTTACGACCAGTTGCACGCGCAATCGACTCACCTAATGAGGTTTTACCAACACCAGGAGGACCGACAAGACAAAGAATCGGACCGCGAAGTTTTTTCACTCGCGATTGGACTGCGAGGTATTCTAAGATGCGATCTTTAACATCTTGCAAGCCATAGTGGTCTTCATCGAGAGTGGTCTTAGCTTTCTCTAAATTGATAGAAACTTTAGTCGTCGCATTCCACGGCGTATCCAAAATCCACTCAATATAGTTACGTACGACTGATGATTCACTCGATGCAGGTGGCATCATTTTTAGCTTTTTAAACTCTTGCTCTGCTTTTTTGCGCACATCATCTGGCAAATCAGCATCTTCTAAGCGTTTTTCAAGCTCAGCGACATCGTCGTCACCATCAAATGCGCCGTCATTCATGTCAGACAGCTCATTTTTGATGGCTTTCATTTTTTCATTTAAGAAATACTCGCGCTGATTGTCTTCCATCTGTTGACGGACGGCATCTTGAATATCTTGCTCGATATTCTGCTCAGCGCTTTGCTTAACCAAATATTCAGTCAAAGTGTTGATGTGGGTTTTGATATCGTCATTTTCTAAAAACGATTGCTTGATATCAAGATCCATCGAGACTCGAGTTGAGATGAAATATACCAACTCAAGCAAGTCATCAATGCGTTTCGCCACACGAGTGAGCTCACGGGCATTACGTAGACGTGCATCAGCATAGCTTTCAAACAAGCTGGTTAAAGCTTGAATGGTGTTTTTCTGCTGACTGTCATCCATTTGCATGTCGAGGTCAGCACGCTCAAAGCTTGCCATCAAGACGTTATCATGGTCCTGAATCGTATCGACACGCGCACGATATTGACCTTCGATAAGGACTTTGATGCAATCCTCATCGCTATCATGTGGCATGGTGCTGACGATGCGGCAAACCGTACCATATTGGTACAAGTTGTCATGATCGATGTCCTCGGTCAGCGAGTCTTTTTGTGCAACGACCAATACTTTATTACCATATTCGGCTTGTGCAAGCTCAACCGCTTGTACGGATGGCGCACGACCGACAAATAGGGCGATTTGCATATGCGGATAGACCACCACGTCTCTGAGCGCCAGTAGCGGCAGATAGTTGTCTGAATGATCATCCTTCTTGGCATCTTTTATAGATGCAGACGAGTTTTCAAGATCGTTATTGTCTTGTTCAACATTATCTTGCGCATGGTTGTCTTGAGCAAGATCGTCTTTTTCGATGTTATGTTCGTTATTACTCATATAATCTTTCCTCGTTCACCAGACTTGTAAAGTCAAGTTCGTGGTTCATGTTTAGATAAATGGTGTCCCCATAAAAAATTGCAAGGCCTTACTACTCAACAGGGTAAAGAATAATACTTGATTATTTTTAATCCGGCTAATATCTGCTCCGTTCTGAGCGTAGGCTTTATAGGAAAAATAAGGTAAACTGACGCGCGTCTGAAACCGTGCTTTTTGGATCAAAGCATTTTAGACATCAGGGCAGTATTCATAGGTTTTAAGATATTAATAGGTCTTAATTAGGCCAGAGCATCAAGCAAAAGGGGCAACACATGACCATCAACGCGGTACTACTGGCAGTCGTTATTATGCTAGGACTGTCACTTTCGCGAGTGCACGTGGTGCTCAGTTTATTAATTGGTGCACTGGCGGGCGGGCTGATAGCGGGTCTCGGTATCACCGATACCTTAGAGGCCTTTCAAGAAGGTATTCGCAATGGGGCCCAAATCGCCCTGTCTTACGCGCTACTTGGTGCTTTTGCGGTGGCGATTGCGCACTCAGGGTTGCCGCAATCATTGGCAGGGGCGGTGATCAAGCGTATTGATGCGGGTGGTACTGGTGGCATGATTAAGTATATGCTGTTTGCAGGCTTAATCACCATGAGTTGCTTTAGTCAAAACTTAATCCCCATTCATATCGCATTTATTCCACTGCTTGTGCCGCCATTGTTGCTCGCCTTTAACCGCATGCAGATTGATAGACGCTTAATCGCTTGCCTTTTGACCTTTGGTTTGGTCACTACCTATATGTTTATCCCATATGGCTTTGGTGATATTTATCTCAATCAAATCATGCTAAAAAACGTTGGTGAAGCAGGCATTGATATCGCCAATATTTCTGTGGTTAAGGCCATGGCGATTCCGGCGCTCGGTATGTTGGTTGGTTTACTGACAGCGGTATTTATCAGCTATCGTAAGCCGCGCCAATATAAGCAAGTAGCGATAGATAAAGAAGCTCATGATGCAGTTGTTGAAGGTGATTCTTTAAGCAAAACCGCAGCTGGTGCGCAGTCTCAAAGTAAGCTAAAAACGCTTGTCGCCCTAGCTGCAATTGTCACCGCCTTTGTCGTACAGCTTTATACGGATTCGCTGTTGCTAGGCTCGATGTTTGGCTTTGCCGTCTTTATGGCAACGGGCGTGGTCAAGTGGCGTGAAGCTGACACCGTATTTAATGACGGTATTAAACTCATGGCGATGATTGGCTTTATTATGATTACCGCGCAGGGATTTGCAGAAGTCATGAAAGCGACGGGTGAAATTGCACCGCTCATCGATGGCGCGACCAACTTGTTTGCAGGTAATAAAGCCATTGCTGCTTTGGTCATGCTTGGAATTGGTTTGGTGGTCACGATGGGCATCGGCTCGTCATTCTCAACCATTCCAATTATTGCCGCGATTTATGTGCCGCTCTGTATTTCTCTAGGCTTTTCGCCACTGGCGACGGTTGCAATTATTGGTACGGCTGGCGCGCTTGGTGATGCAGGTTCTCCGGCGTCAGATTCGACCCTTGGTCCGACATCTGGTCTAAATATCGACGGTCAACATGACCATATCAAGGACAGCGTGGTGCCGACCTTCTTACATTACAACATTCCGTTGTTGGTATTTGGTTGGATTGCGGCGATGGTGCTTTAATCAATAATCTAAACCCTAATAGTAGATATGAAAAAGGCGAGTGATTTTATAATCATTCGCCTTTTTAGTTTGGTGGTTAGTTAATGTAGGCTGAGTTTTTAACTTGTATGATACTTATTAAAGTCAAGTAATTGAGAAAATTCTATTTAAAGGATTTTCCTTGCAAAGCTAAAATTGCAGTGCAATTTTTTAACGCTTTTCAGGTCTAAAAGCATCAGCCTACGGTAGTTCATACTAAGTTAAGAGTCAGGTATTATTTAGAACTATCCTCATCAAAATCTTTAATCTCACCTGATAAGCCACGCAAAAAGTCATCGCTTTGCGCCAATAGCTCATTTAAGCGTTTCTTATTAATTACCCTTGCCAACTCATCAGAGCTAAAGGGCTGCTCTTGACTATAATAAAGCTGCTCTCTAGCCACTTCCGTTTTTTCTAATTGCCCTAAATGCTGCTCAACGTTCTCGGCACTAGATTTGTCATCCATGGAAATTTTCTTATCAGTCATCAAAACCACCTTATGCCGCTTGGCGTAATCAAGCCATCTAATGGCACATCCCATGGTTGACGCTGTAACGCCTCAACCACTTGAAAATCATAACACCAGCCAATTTTCAACGGTTTCTTTAACCCTGCCTGATAGCTTCTTCCAAGCGTCGTATCATAAAAGCCACCACCCATGCCCATACGATTACCGCTTTTATCAACCGCTACTAACGGACAGATAATTACATCTAATTCTCGCGCCCAAAGTAGTCGACGATGATGGTTTTGTTTCATACCTAAGCTGTGAATACGTGTCGGTATGTTTAACAGTTTCGATTGATAAATAGGCACAAAGCGCAGGTGTTTATCAACGTTTCCCTTATTATCACGACCGAGCGAACCAACCACTGGTAAATAAGGTAAATAGCCTAAGCGTTGACACCAATCCAATAGTGGCTGAGTGGGCAGCTCGCCAAAGCCATCATAATATAAGCCAATACGCGCACGCGGAGCCAAGCGCTGCTGTAACTTAATTAAATGCAAACTTGCCATGCGCGCGTATTGTCTGCGTTCGCCTGCACTTAACTGGCGACGCTGGCGGGTAAATTGCCGTCTAGGAGGATTGCTAACTTTAGATTCATTAGAGTTAGAGTCATAAGACTTAGAGTTCTTTAGCTCAGGATGCATAGATATACTATCTTATAATGTATTAAGTTGATGATGGCTGGTGCTTTTAGGCGGTATCAATACCTATTTGTGAATATTCAACACGGCCTAGTCATGCTATCATAACGCCACTTTACATCGTATTTTCCTTTATGTGCAGCGTGTGTTGCACTTTTTTCGAAGCAGCTATACAACAAACCATCAAAGAGGGTAGTTATGTCGACACAGAATCAGGCAACTCGTACCGAAAAAGATACCATGGGCAACGTGGAAGTCCCAGCTGACGCTTATTGGGGTGCGCAAACTCAGCGTAGCCGTGAGAACTTTAAAATCGGTGGCGAGACGTTGCCACGTCCGATGATTGAAGCAATGGCTTTAGTCAAAAAAGCTGCTGCTATTACCAATGCTAGCCTTGAGCGTATCGAAGGCGATAAGCGCGATTTAATCGTACAAGCTGCTGATGAAGTTATCAACGGTGGTTTAACGGATCAGTTTCCATTAGTGGTATGGCAGACGGGTTCTGGTACGCAGTCCAACATGAACATGAACGAAGTACTAGCCAATCGTGCCAACGAAATTGCTGGTTCTGAGCGTGGTAGCTATACGCCGATTCACCCAAATGACCATGTCAACCATGCACAATCTACCAACGACAGCTTCCCAACAGCGATTCGTGTGGCTGCTGCTCGTCAAATCAACAGCCTGCTTATCCCAGCAGTAAAAGCATTACGCGATACGCTAGATGCTAAAGCCAAAGAGTTTGATAGCATTGTTAAAATCGGTCGTACCCACTTACAAGACGCCACGCCTTTGACTTTAGGTCAAGAATTTAGCGGTTATGTCAGCCAACTTGACCATTCGTTGACCCGTATCGACAACGCGCTACAAGGCTTATACGAATTGCCACTAGGCGGTACGGCGGTTGGTACAGGTCTAAACGCCCATCCTGATTATGCAGTAAAATCAGCGGAGCAATTGGCTGAATTAACAGGCTTGCCGTTCGTAACGTCACCGAATAAATTTGAAGCACTAGCCGCTCGTGATGCTGAAGTCTTTGCTTCAGGCGCACTAAAAACGCTAGCAGGTAGCTTAAATAAAATCGCTAACGACGTACGTTGGTTGGCATCAGGGCCTCGTTGTGGTCTAGGTGAATTGACGATTCCAGAGAACGAGCCAGGCTCTTCTATCATGCCAGGTAAAGTGAACCCAACCCAATCAGAAGCAATGACCATGGTTGTCGCTCAAGTGATGGGTAACGACGTCACGATCAGCATGGCAGGCGCGTCAGGCAACTTTGAGCTTAACGTTTATAAGCCTGTTATCGCCTTTAACTTATTACAATCTATCCAATTATTGGGTGATGCGTGCAATAGCTTTAACGATAACTGTGCCGTTGGTATTGAGCCTGTCAAAGACAAAATCGATGACTTCTTGCACAATTCATTAATGCTAGTCACCGCATTGAACCGTCATGTTGGTTATGAAAATGCCGCGAAAATCGCCAAGACTGCTTATAAAGAAAACAAAACGTTGAAGCAAGTTGCCGTTGAATTAGAACTATTAACTGAAGCTCAGTTTGATGAGTGGGTGACGCCAGCTGATATGGTACATCCTTCTTAATCTAGATTTTATTTGGATAGATAAAAAGACCTTGTCACGTCGTGTGGCAAGGTCTTTCTTGTGATCATTAGCGTTCATTATATTAGAATATAAATGATTATTTATGCTAATCCTTCTCTTTATATACTTCAATTCCATTTGGAAATAACCATCTAGCTACGATATAGATAATTCCAATTACATTAATAGTTGTGGTAGTAATAAAAGCTATTAGTACATTATCTGATAATCTGAAATCAATAAGCTCAATATTGAACTTTCCTATAACTATATTTAAATCGCCAATTCCTGTTAACAGAACAACGCTACCGATAAAAATTAGCCAAATGTATGTTAAACGATAAATATTTTTCGCATATTTTTGCCTAAGTGTATTTGTTTCTTTATAGTCTTTAAGAGTTTCTTCAGAACGCCTATGAGCCAATTCGTCTTGTTTAATCTGATATGGGTCTTTAGACGGATCTTCCTTGGACTTTTCGCGATATCTGGACAAATAGTCTTGAACACTATTGTTTTTCCTGTCAAGTAACCTTGCGATATTCCTATCAGGAATATCTTTTTCATCAAGAAGCGATTGAAGTTTTTCGTCTAAATCTTCTTTTTTATCCATATTCTCTACCAAAGCGTTAGATTAACTCATAATTACTCAATTATACTTTCTATTAAATCTTTATAATATGCGGCAATCAGATCGTTATCTATAACACCATAATCATTATTTTTCCACGTAATGTCCCAAGGAGTGCCAACCTGATGCGTGAGATCAGATAGTTTGTAAGCCGTCATATCGCTATATTTTGACCAAACATAATTAATGACTTTCATTTCGTTTTCATCAATTCCATCTTCATAGTCGTTTATATTAATCAATAAAGTTACTTCTTTTGAGCCATAGTTCATCAAACTAGAATAGAGAGGTTTAATCAAAGGTCCATAAGTCCATGCAAAGGTTTCATCATAGTATAAAGGCTTATCAAGCAAGGCAAGACAAAAGCCATTGGCTATATATACTAACTTTTGTAGTTGCATATTTGATAGAGGCTTACTTTCTTGATGTGAACGCTCAATAAAAGCATTAGCTATTACCTTAGCTGATGTAGTCATTATTTCACCTTATAGGAAAGTGTAAATTTAGATTTTCTTCTATAAAAATTAACATACGAACAATTAAACAAATAAGATACATGAGAAGCATTATCAGTTGTAGAAAGATAATAATATTTCCATGTAACAGGCTTAGTCTAAAACAGAAGCAATGTCCTTTATGTCCCTTGCTATAATTATTCAATGTTCATTATATAATGTACCTTGCCAATAATTAATGCAAGATAATCTATACGACGCAATAATCTAGATATAAAAGACAACTAATGTCGTTCATGTTCTAATATTTTCTCATTATTGTTTTATACACTGGAGAAACTTGATGGCGCTTTGCAATTATTTAGCAAAATTTGATTCATTGAGCACCTGTCAGCATATGAGTGATTGTATTTAAAAACAAGAAAAGCAAAACAAGCGTCGTCGTTGTATCAGTCCTTGAGTCAACCATCAGGCTTATGCTTAACTTCGCTATCGAGTAATACTATCCTTATCTACTTTCCTAGAATATATATTTAACGCGTTACCAGCGACTATTAGCAGCATGCCAATGATTAAGGCAACGCCAAAGCTCTCAGAATACAAAAGCACACCGATGATTGAGATTAGCGGCAATCTAAACATATCCATAGTGACCACGAATGTAACCTCTGCATGTTGCATGGCTTTGGTCATACAATAATGTGCCGATAGTGCCGTTACACCTATGATTACGAGCCATAGCCACTGAATACCTACTGGCGTTGTCCATCCTTCTATAAATAAAAGCAATCCTAAAGGCGCTTGTATCAAACACATCATAAAAATGATGGTGATTGGGCTTTCAGTATTAGATAACGATTTTGTGGCCACATGAGAAAAGGCATAGCAAATAGCGGCTCCTAACACGATTAGTGACGCATAGTGAGCGACATCTAAGCTAGGTTGAACGATGACTATTACCCCAAGAATGCCTAGTAATACGGCAATAACTTTTTTTACAGTTATAGACTCTTTTAGGAAGAGATACGAGATGATTATCGTCCAAAAAGGTACGGTGAATTCGATAGCAAAAACGGTTGCTAAGGGCAGTAGTCCTATACCTAAGAACCATCCATATTGCCCCGCGAAATGAAATAAGTTTCTCACTAAGTGTAATTTAATACGCTTGGGTAATAAAAAATTGCTCTTTTTTGATGAAAAATTTGATAAAAATATTATTGGCAATAATACCAGTAGTCCTACTATGCTTCGGAAGAATAAAATCTGAAAAACACCAATTTGACTATTCAGCTCACGAGCACCAATGGCCATTAAACAAAATGAGGTGAGTGCTCCAATCATCCAAAGGGTAGCGTGGAACATAATGGTGCAATCCTATATATAAAATCAAATCTGGAATTTATATGATAGGCTAGTGTCTCATATCAACGAATTAACACAATAAAAAAGCCAAGCAAAATGCTCGGCTTTTTCTATCACATTTTCAAGAACTCTAAAACTTATAAAGCAAACCAAGCGTCGTCGTTGCATCAGTACGCGAGTCAACCATTGGACTATCGTATTGCTCGTTAGGCAAGTAGCTTAAGCTTTGATTAAAAAATCCTGCCCAGTTTTCACTGAAGTCATAGTTGGCACTAACATTGACGTACGGATTCAAGCTCGAATTAGAGGTATAAGCTTCAACACCCGTTTTTGCCGACTCTTCATCACTTACACCATAATAGTATTCATTGTAGTCCGCATCATAATATTCAAAGCCAACACTCGGATAGACCGTTAGTTTGCCCTTAGCAATTTTGGCAAGATACGTTAAGCGAGCAGTATTCCCACCACTACGATCTAGAATGTCAGTGGCAAATTGCCCACGGAAGCCGCCAATAGGGGTGCGGCGTAGATAAGTTAAACCGGCAACGGCTGAGGTTTTACGCTCGTCCAGACCTTGAAGCGCACCATTCGCATCTTCAGGATCAAACTCTGAACCTGATAATTGAGCGTAAGCAGACAGCTGATTAGTGCCATCATTGTGAAGGTAAACACCAGCTTGAGCACCGCGCGCATAGACTCTATTATTATCATAGAACACGCCCGGCAATACCCGAATCTCGGTGTTATCTTCCAAATCATAGGCTGAGTTGACCGCCATGACATTGACGCCAACGCTTAGTTCAGCGTCTTGGTCAGTAGGTAGGTTGTTAAAAAGTGCTGCACTGGACAAGCTAGCCACGCTAAATAGTGCAGTGGCCGTTAAAGTACTAAGCAAGGCGCACTTAGAGTTATTAGAGAGCGCTGCAAGTTTGAACATAATTGAATCTCATAAGTGAGTGGTAATAATTGGGTAGAAAAAAGTGAGTAGGGAAAAATAAACGAATATGCTGTTTTCATGAGCTATTTAGCAATGATAAATAAGTATGACGGTTTACTCAATGGTTTTTAACACTTGTAAGATTTGTTGATGAATATCTTGCCACCACCAGACGAAGCCAATGCTTATCAACAACATCATAATCCATGGTAGTAGCTGCCAAATAAAGGCAGGTTTCGCAGGCGTTTTTTGTTTGATAATATTGGCATGAGCGGCGTTGATGTTCCTGTCTGAATTTGCATAAGTGCCATTATCAGAATAAGTATCACTATTGAAGCCGCTATTAAGACCGACATTAAAATCATTGTTATTAACGTCAGCATCGCTACTCGCTGGGTGATCGATATAGCTGGTCTGATAGTCATTTGGGTAATCAGTTTGATAACGGTTCTGATAAATAGGAATGTTAGGTACGTTTTGTAGAGCAATCGCCATACGCTGACGGTAAGCGATAGCAAAAGCCAGTGCAATTACTAAGCCAGTAATAGCGCCGCCGATATGTCCTGCATTATCAATGCCCGGTACCGCAAAGCCATATACAAGGTTGATACCCATAATAAATATCAGGCTTCTTAAATTGAGCACCATGCCATTAACAGATATTTTAAACAGCGCGGCTATTAAAAGTGCGCCACCGATACCCATGATACCACCAGATGCGCCAGCTGAAAGCCCCGGTTGTCCAGTACCATCTAAAATACCTTGCCATGTCACATGATTATTAAGTAAGTTGCCACCGATTGCCGCCAATAAAAACAATGCCAAAAATTTAGCTGAGCCAAACATCGGCTCCGCAATTTGCCCGAAGAAGTACATGGCAAAGCCATTAAACAATAAATGCATCAAGCCAATGTGCAAAAACGCACTGCTGACCAGTCGCCATGGATCATCAGTCATGGTTAAGGGCAGGGCATTAGCGCCCCAATTGAGCAGGGCTTCAGTCGAGGGATTATTGGCATCGACGCCTGTCAGCACTTGCATGATAAATAGCCCAATAAAGCTGACTAAGAGTAGAGTGGTGACGGGCGCTGTTTTTAGAAGTTGTTTAATGGTCATAAAAGCTAAATATCAGTGAAAGATGATAGATAGAGTATAAGGGCTAACGGTTAGATAAACAAAGCTGTCGCATATAAATCTACTTGTGTAAGACTAAAGTCTACCAGCGCATTGGTGGGACATAAGGTAATGCTGACTTGAGCTGCTCGTAAGTTCCTTTGACTAAAATATCATCCGTCACCTGATTAATATCAGTATGACCACAGAATGCCATACTGATATCACATTCTTTATGGATAATCTCAAGCGCACGGCGCACCCCATCTTCACCATAAGCACCTAGCCCGTACAAGAAAGCTCGCCCAATCATAGTACCTTTTGCACCTAAAGAGATGGCTTTTAAGACATCTTGACCGGAGCGAATACCACTATCGAGCCACACCTCGATATCACTATTTTCGGCATGAACCGCCTGCACGATGTCGCTCAAAGCAGAGATTGAGGAGGGCGCACCATCTAATTGACGGCCACCATGGTTTGAGACCACCAGTGCATCCGCACCACTACGGGCAGCCAAGATAGCATCTTCAGGCTCCATAATACCTTTTATAATTAGCTTGCCGCCCCATGCATCTTTGATACGTGCGACATCATCCCAGCTCAAACGCGGGTCGAACTGTTCTGCTGTCCATGCTGAAAGTGAGGACATATCAGCGACGTTTTTGGCATGTCCGACGATGTTGCCAAAAGTACGACGTTTGGTACCAAGCATATTTAGACACCATTCTGGCTTGGTCATTAGATTTAAGATATTGGCGAGGGTTGGTTTGGGCGGCGCGGATAGACCGTTTTTGATATCCTTATGACGTTGACCAAGTACTTGCAGATCAGCTGTCAAAATGAGCGCGGAACAATTTGCCGCTTTGGCACGGCGGATAAGATTGGCCATAAAGTCCTGATCACGCATGACATAGAGCTGAAACCAAAACGGCGCACTGGTATTTTCAGCAACATCCTCAATAGAGCAGATACTCATGGTTGATAGTGAAAAAGGCACGCCAAATTTCTCTGCTGCCCGCGCCGCATGAATCTCGCCGTCCGCCCACATCATGCCAGTAAAACCAGTTGGTGCAATCGCAACTGGCATTTTGACTTGTTCGCCAATCATCTGCGTCGCAAGGCTACGATTGTCCATATTTACCAATACCCGCTGGCGTAACTTAATACGATCAAAGTCCGTCTCATTATTACGGTAAGTGGTTTCAGTCCATGAGCCTGAATCGACATAATCGTAAAACATACGCGGTATTTTGCGCTCGGCAACACGGCGCAGATCTTCAATTTCGGTAACTTTGCTCAAGTCTTTCATGGAGGTTTCCTGTATAGCTAAGCTAAAGTATCGGTAAAATAGCGTTTATAATATGTGGTTCATAATCATAATATAGAAACTATAATACCAATATGACGCTATCAGAAACAATCTAATAGCGTCATATTAAGTGTTGATAATCAATATATATAACTTGGTTAGTGATTCATGTAACCTTGCAATATTAACTAACGACTCGTTTTCTATTTGTCAGCGACATGATACTAAAGAATGCTATCGGCCAAATCACAGCTAAAGCCCACCACCATAGTTGACCAAAGATAATAGCCATACCAATAAAACCAGCTTGTATCACATAATAAGTCATTGCCACCAATGTCTTTCGTATAACATAACCTTCTTTATCCATCAGACCGACTACCGCACAAGCCGCGACCACATTGTGCACGGCAATCATATTACCAGCGGCACCGCCGACCGCTTGCAGAGCGACAACTTGCGCTGCAAGGTTACTATCGAGACCGATTTGGCTAGCAGTTGACCATTGAAAATACGAGAACATCATATTGCTAACCGTATTTGATCCGGCAATGAAAGCGCCCATCGCTCCAATCCATGGAGAAACGAGTGGCCAAGCATTTTGAAAAGCCCCAGCTGCGCTTTCAGCCAGTAATATTGGCATAGCCGGTAGCGCAGTAGCGACTTCAGCGGCTGAGCCTGAATTAATGAATACTTGTACCATAGGCACCGAGAATAGCAAAGCTGGTGCGGCGGCAACCATCGTCTTCGCCGAATTACTCCAACTGCGCTTAACGGCTTGACCGTTCATTTTAAACAATAAGATGCACAACAAAGAGCTGATAATTAGAATCGCTCCAGGAGAGTAAGCAAGCTGTATTTTACTAGAAATAGTCGTACCAAAGAGATTGCTAAATTCAATCGTAGTCAATTCACCAGTCAAAAATGCTTTAAGCGGTGCAACGACCCTAGTTATAATTAATAGAGCGATAACGATGAGATAAGGGGAAAACGCACGAATTAAAGAAAATTTTGGTGCAACCGAATCATCATATTTTTCTTCATCAAGTGACCCGAGCCAGTCCTTGTCCCATTTGGCACGTGGTGCAAAGTCAAAAGTATCTTTTGGCATCAAAAAGCCACGTTTCGCGGCAGGCAGTACAATCATTAGACCGATAAAACCACCAACGAGCGATGGGAATTCAGGACCTAGATATTTGGCTACTAAGAAGTAAGGGATAGTAAAGCTGAGACCGGCAAATATTGCAAACGGCCATACTTTTAGTCCTTCAACGAAGGAGCGTTTTTCGCCAAAGAATCGGGTTAAGAACGCACTTAAAATTAGCGGAATTAAAAAGCCCACTAGCGCATGGATAAGACCAACGTTACCAGCGATTTGTAGTAGATAGTTCTCCGCAGAAAGTGGCGCAATGGCCTGTGTAATATCTTGCTTATCGTTGATACCCGTCCAAACACCGAGTAATATGGGGGTACCAACAGCACCAAATGATACGGGTGTTGATTGAATAATGAGAACTGCCATAACAGAGGCCATGGCCGGAAAACCTAAAGCCAATAATAGCGGCGCACCAATAGCAGAGGGCGTACCAAATCCTGAGGAACCTTCTACCATCGAGCAGAATAACCAAGCGACAATGATCGCTTGAATGCGTCTATCGGGCGAAATATCCATAAAGCCTTTACGAATAGCGACAATAGCGCCGCCTTCTTTTAACGTATTCAATAATAAAATAGCGGCAAATACAATGAATAAAAGCGTGAGAGCGATGATGATGCCATTTGTAGTAGCTGCTGCTACTTGGGCACCACTCGCTTGCCAAACGAACAAGGCTAAAAGAGCGGTCACTAAATAGGCAACACTCATAGATATTTTTGCCGGTAGGCGCATCACTACCAGCAAGACTAAAACGACTAAAATTGGTGCGAGGGCCAAAAAAGTATACATTATCAACAATCCTTATCGATAAATGTTCAGATCCGTAGTCAATATCGGACTGATCGTAGGGCTAGGTTTATAATCTCAAATGGTGATAATCCTTATCTAGTCAATTTACTATCTTGACCATTTAGTCAAAATAGCAAAAGTTTGAATTTTATACTAGTAAATAATCAAGGCTGAAACAAATAAAATAGTAGCTGATTTTCAGAGTGTTATTAACAGTAGGCTTGAAGGTAAAAGTAACAAGAGATTTATAGTAACTGCTGCAAATCCATGACTGAAAATGGATAGTCTAATCGTTTTGATGGCGTCAGAATTACGGGGATGGTAGTGGCAAACTCCATCATCAGATCTTCATCAAATTCTGCGATATCAACATGCTGATATTCGATAGGCTGTACGCTTTGAAAGCGCGCCATAAGTTGCTCAGCGACATCACATAGATGACAGCCAGATGTGCCGAGTAGCCACCAGTTATCAAGATTTTCATCGCTGCCAAGATTTGGGCTCGCTTCAATGATACGTGCGCGCAAGGCAGTTATATTATTGTCATTATGCATATTT
Organism: Psychrobacter sp. S1-30-MNA-CIBAN-0213; assembly: GCF_040309845.1. Classification (NCBI taxonomy): domain Bacteria; kingdom Pseudomonadati; phylum Pseudomonadota; class Gammaproteobacteria; order Moraxellales; family Moraxellaceae; genus Psychrobacter; species Psychrobacter sp. S1-30-MNA-CIBAN-0213. The sequence goes on from NZ_JBEOPE010000006.1 coordinate 102,268, forward strand.
ATTCTCTTATTTTTATGCTTGTTATAAGGTACTTGTCTTAAGCCCTTAAATAAAAAGTGAATACTGTTTAGAGATCATTACATAATAAAGAAATGGGGTAAATAATGACAGCGATTGTGAGATTAGGTAAGATAGCCTGCTGCTTATCATTAGCTGACAACTTTTATTATTTTTAATTATTCGGATACTTTGCGCATGGCAAGTTTTGGCAAATTTATTGAACGACTATTACTGGCATTAATGTTGTTAGTCGTAGCATTCCATGTGTTAGTCGCTGGACTACTATTAATTTGGAAAACCCAGCCAATTAATAATAGTATGTTTATGCTAACTCACCGACTTACAGGCGGCACAGTCACTCAGACTTGGGTAGAATATGACGACATTGCTAAATCTGCTAAGCAAGCGGCGATTGTCAGTGAGGATTCAACTTTTAGTCAACATAATGGCTTTGATTTTAAAGGTATTGAGGCCGCCCGCAAGAAAAACGAAGAAACAGGTAAAATGTCTGCTGGTGGCTCAACGATTACTCAGCAGTTGGCAAAGAATTTATTTTTGACCTCGCATCGCTCCTACATTCGTAAGGGTGAAGAAGCTATTGTCACCGTCATGATTGAAACCATATGGGACAAGCAGCGTATCTTAACAGCTTATCTAAATGTGGCAGAATTTGGCAACGGCATTTATGGTGTCGAAGCTGCTGCCCAAAATTACTTTAATAAATCCGCTGCCAATCTTAATCGTGATGAATCAGCATTGCTAATCGGGATGCTGACCAATCCTAAGTACTATGAAGACAACCAAGGCGATAGAAGCTTACGTAACAAACAGAGGATTATCAAAAAACGTATGAAGAATGCGGTGTTACCACAAGCGAGTTAATGGTCTGACTTTATTTGTTCTATGGTTTATTTGCTCTGTTAATAGTAAAAGACTAGTCGTTCGTATATAAAAATAATATTAGTAGAGTAGGTGAGAGAGATAGTTGCAGCCTTATGCAGTTGCGGTAATATGGAGGTCAGGGCATGATAGCGATTGACAATGATGGATTATAATAAGGAGTGGTTGCATGACACAGGCTAAAACGAATCAAAACAGTGATACTGAAGTCAACAATACTAAAGTCAGTGATGTTAATAATAGCAGTGACAATGCTAGCAACCACAGTGCTAACAATCGTAATGAGAGCAACCACGAGCAGAACACTCAAATTGATAGCGCTTTCAAAAATGCAGAAACTTATATAGTAAATGATAACTTGACCCAAATTGCGTGGCAACGCTCAGAAGATGGCAGCTACTCACCCAGCAGTTATATCAACCGCGACTTGTCTTTATTGCAGTTTCATCTGCGGGTATTAGCGCAAGCAGCAAGCCCGCGTCATCCGTTACTCGAGCGCTTATTCTTTTTAATTATTTTTTCGTCCAATATCGATGAATTCTTTGAGATTCGTGTTGCTGGTATTATGCAAAAGCTAAATATTGGTGATGTCTCTACCAGTGCTCATGGTATGCGCCCAAGTGAAGTTCTCAACGAGATATCCACAGTAACGCACGATGCTATTGATGAACAATATCGTATTCTCAACGAAGACATCCTACCAGCCCTCGCGAAAGAAGATATCCGTTATTTAAAACGCGATGAGCTCAATGCCGAGCAATCAGCATGGATGAAACGTTATTTTACTGAGCAAGTATCGCCAGTATTGACGCCGATTAGTATTGATCCTGCGCACCCGTTTCCGCGCTTAGTGAATAAAAGCCTTAACTTTATCGCTACGTTAGAAGGCAAAGATGCCTTTGGTCGCGATATTAATCTCGCCATTGTGCCAGCGCCGCGTAGTTTACCTCGCGTTATTCGTTTGCCTGATGAGCTGACTGGTGGTAAAGAGCATCATGTCATGCTCTCTGCTATCATTCATGAGCATATCGGCGAGCTGTTCCCTGGCATGAATGTAACAGGCTGTCATCAATTCAGGTTGACACGTAATGCGGATTTGGACTTGGCAGATGATGTCGAGGATATTGCCAAGGCCCTTGAAGGTGAGCTTGAAAACCGTCGTTTTGGTGATAAGGTTCGTTTAGAGGTCACGACTGATTGCCCAACCCCTATCAGTGACTATTTGCTCGATGAATTCGAGCTACATGACAATCAGTTATATCGTGTCAATGGACCAGTAAACTTAACACGGTTGCTATTTGATTTTAATATTCCAGCGCTACGTTATGAACCATTTACCCACATTGTACCCAAACCGTTCCGCCGTGAAGCCGATAAGCTCGACAAAAGCACCAGTATGTTTGCTGCTATGCGCAAAGGGGATGTGCTGGTACATCATCCTTTTCATGCGTTCTCACCTGTTATCAATTTATTATGGCAAGCCGCCAGTGATCCAAAAGTCTTAGCAATCAAACAAACCTTATACCGCTCAGGCACCAATTCAGAAATTGTACAAGCGCTGGCCGCCGCTGCTCGTAATGGCAAAGAAGTCACCGCTATCATTGAGCTACGCGCACGCTTCGACGAAGCATCCAATATTGCGGTTGCTAACTATCTACAAGAAGCAGGTGCGGTCGTGGTTTACGGTATCGTTGGCTATAAGACTCATGCCAAGCTCATGCTTATTATTCGCCGTGAGGATGAAAAAATTCACCGTTATGTACACTTAGGTACGGGTAACTATCATGCAGCTAATGCCAAGGTCTATACTGACTATGGCTTATTTACTGCTGACCCTGACATCTCAGAGGACGTGCATAAAATCTTCCAAGAGCTCACTGGTATGGGCAAACCTGCCAATCTCAAAAAGCTACTGCATGCGCCATTTACCTTACATGAAAAGCTAATGAGCTTTATCGATGCTGAGATTGCACATGCTAGAGCTGGTAAACGTGCGCGTATTATCATTAAAGCCAATGCTCTGACTGAACGTCGACTGATTGATAGGCTATATGATGCGTCGCAAGCAGGCGTTAAAATTGAGCTAATCCTGCGCTCGATGTGTTGTCTGCGTCCGCAAGTACAGGGATTGTCTGAGAATATCACCGTGCGCTCAGTCATTGGCCGCTTCTTAGAACACACCCGCATCTATTACTTCTATAACGATGGCAACGAACGTATGTATTGTGGAAGTGCTGACTGGATGGATAGAAACTTGTTCCATCGGGTCGAAGTCGCATTTCCCATTGAAGATAAAAAGATATTTGCACAAATTTATCAAGACGGCTTGCAGAACTATCTACAAGATAACGTTCAAGCATGGACGCTTGATGGCGATGGACGTTGGCAGCAGGTTCAGCCAGTAGCGGACGAACCACTACATATTGCACAAGAGCATTTATTGAAAACTATCAATCATGTCGGTGAAAAAAGTTAACAATAATCTTAGAGGCTGTCATCGATTAGCATATCCTTTATTTTGAACTGGATATAGAGCAACATATTTAGTAAAAGCTCATTTAGTAAAAGCTCAATACTAAAAAACCCTTCGTAGATTACTTAATTCTATGAAGGGTTCTTTAGTTTAATGACTACCACATCAGATCGTCTGGAATCACATAGGCTGCATAAGGGTCGTCATCTGCTAGCTCAACATCTGATTTATCGTTAGATACCACCATAAACCCTTCTAATTTAGCATCGATACGATCTGCTAAGGGACGAGGAAGTAGAGCATAACCCTCTTCCAATCGTGCAATAACCACATGACCAGCCACTATTTGGTCATATAGTTTTTGAGTAATATGAATTTTTTTCACTTTAGATTGATCAACAAACTGGTAGCTTACATCACCCTGTATATCTTTAATCTGATGTTGTTTAATCATTTGGATGATATTAGCATTTAACATTTTCTGTTCTAAGATTTGCTGTTTTTCCTGATTAAGCTTTTGATCCTTTTCTACTTTTTTGGCTTGGGCTTCTGCTAGAGCTTTTTTAGCTTCAACAGTTGATGGATCGCCAGTACGTTTGGCATGCTGAGACTGTTTACTTAATTGCTTGGCTTTTTTGCTATCAACCAATCCCGCTTTTAAGAGTTGAGCTTGTAGGGCATTTTTGGCCATAATCTGATTACCTAAATAATAAACCGTAAGTCTTAAAATCTAAAAATACATGGTAGCAAATTTTGCTACAGCGTGTCTTGAGTTATGCTAAACGATGCAAGAAAATACAGGAATGTCATGCTCTCGATAACCTGCCAGCTTAATATAATGGGTTACAAACTGTCCTTTAACATCACATTTATTCACATATTGATACTGCAGTACACTAGTGAAGAAGCTCATCATCTACCTATAATTGATACTAGTATAAGTAAGATTCATTTCAAATTAGCAGATAAAAAATCATTTATAAACATCAATAAGAGTAGAGGCTTTCTAATGAGTACTAGCAAAAATGATACTTCAGATATTAAACAAGCAGCAGAAAATGCCGATGTTGAACAAATTGAAAATAATCTAAAAGAAAATAAGCAAGTCAACATGCCAGAAGAGTTGACTAAAGAGCAGGCGACACCTTTTATTGACGAAGAAGTCCGTACTGATAAATAGGTAAGTAATTAAATTGGGCAATACCAGCGAGGGAGACGCTATGACAACCTACAAAGACACTAACAATAAAGACATGGATGACAAAGATATCAGTCGTGAACGACACGATAAAAAGCTTTCGGTCAATGATCCGACAGTATCGCATCGACCAAACCCTAAAGGGAGCTATGCGGGGCGTAAGCACGAGCCAGAAATAGACGGACCGATAGAAGACTCTCAAGAGACTGATGAGATATATTCTGATCCACGTAAAGAAGAAGATTTGCCAGCAGGTGGTAAAAATGTTGGCGATTTAAATGCCTACGATCTTAGTCAAAAAGGCAATGAATAGCTTTTGATGGTGGTGCTATAACAAACGTCAAAACACCCTAAACAAGACACTTTAAATAATATACGGCAACAAGGACAATCTAATGGAAACTAAAGATCCCGCGCTCACAAAGACTTCTATTATGGATAGTAGCTTAGATAATAATGATGTTGATAGCAAATCGTTAGCAGAAAAAACAGCAATGACTCGCGAAGAGGAATTTCACGATAGTCGTCATGAAGTCGAAACCAATACTACTGTTAATAAGGGTACTGATACCTTTGAAGAAGGGATAGTCGGTTCTGAGCATGTTAATGACGGTGACAATCCAGCACGTCAGCCTGACCGCCGTGACCAAGAAGGCAATGCTTTTGACGAAAATATTAACGAAGATACTGTCCGTAGTGAAGCACCTAAAAGTGAAGGTATTACTGATATGAATCGATATGCCAATATTGATAATGCACAAACACGTACTTTAAATCCGGATGAAAAAGATTAAAGTTTAAAGATGGTGGGGATAGCAGTTGTCTATTCTCTTCATTCATCTTGTATAAAATGGTTTTTATTTGATTTGTCTGGTAATTATCGTAATAAGGAACGCTAATGAGTATCTCAAAAGATAGCAATATTAATGAAGGACATGAACTGGATAAAGAACGTGAAGTAGACAAAGAGTATGAGTTAAAGGATGCAGACGATAATAATGGCATCGTCCTCGATGATGCTTTGCAAAAAGTGAATCCTGCTGCTGCTGAGCGCAAAAGTGCCGATCATGATCCGCATAATGTTGCTAAAGGTAGTAAGCAGTATGACAGCCCACTAATGGAAGATGATAAATAACTGAATACCTTTATATATTAAGTACCTTTATATAAGGCAAATATAATTTGATAGGCACAATTAAGAAAATGTTGTAACTGATCGAGCCAAACACTCCAATCTGCTACAACATCTTTTCCTATTTGCACCAGCTGGCATTTTAAGGATTGTTTCTAAGCAGGTGTACCGCTATGAAAACGTAGCTCAGTATCTGGATTAGATATTAATTCTGCTTCCACTTCTTTAAAGAAGGCGACTCGTTCATCAATATTATCGTCAGACAATGATTGCGCCAGTGCCAAATAATCCTCAAAATGGCGGCTTTCTGACTTGAGCAAGTATCGATAGTATTTTGCCAAGCGTTTATCATCGATTACCTCAGCAAGTGCGGCAAAGCGTTCGCATGAACGTGCTTCAATAAATGCTCCAATTATCAAGACATCTACCATCGCTGCTGGCTCGTAGGTGCGTTTGTGTTTTAGCATGCCCTTGGCATAACGACCTGCACTTAGATATTTCCAGTCTTGACCGCGATCATTCATGATACCCAGCACTTGCTCGTAGTGCAGCATTTCCTCACGTATCAGTTGGGCTAACTTACGCTGTAAGTCGTAAGAAAACTCATAACGGAATATTAGATTCATCGCAGTGCCCGCTGCTTTTTTTTCGCAGTTGGCATGGTCTTGAATAATCAATGGCAAGTTCGCAATAGCAGCATCTACCCAAGCTTGTGTAGTTCGACTACCTAAGAACGCATAGATAGGGGAAAGGTCTACCTTTATAGGTGCTCGCAATTGTGTGATATCGGTACTGTCTTCATTCTGCAAGTCATTATCTTTTATGCTGTTTGATAGATTGTCTATTAAATTCTCTACTGCTGGCTTATGGCTTATATTATGATTATTCATAGTCTGATATATCTGTATTAAAAGGAAGTAGTGGTCAGTGAAAGCGGCTAAAAAATACAAAAGTAGGCGGTTTAGCTCATTGTTATAAGTAGTGAGTAGTATAACAGTAGGCTGTTACGAGATGAATAATCACAGAATACTATAAACAGTTGAAGGCTACCAAGATATATAACATTTAAGCATTGCTTCACTCTGTAATGATTACTTACAGTTTATACTTACCCTCAAGTCATCTCTTCAACTAACATTAGTTATGATGCTTAGGGCTTGTGCCTTATACAGTATCATTTTTATACAACCCCGTTATTTATTTACTAAATGCCTTTTTGTTGTTTATTTTATTATTTGATAGTAGGATGATATTTTGCTTCTAAGTCATTTTGTCTTACTATTAATTGTTAGCTGACAGGCTATAGACGTGTAGCTCTCTACCAGATGCACGTCAGCATACTAACGATTAATGATATTTTGAAACAAAAGATAATATAGCCACTATATAGATAACCTCATCTTAACTATTGAAAAATTACTAGATTGCTAGTTAAGGTGGGTTGTATTCGGCTTTATCAACTTCGCTTAACATCGTATTCACATTTAGACTGAATGCAAAGTGCTAAACATATCTCAATTTCACCAGTTACTATAATAAATCATTATTGACTTCCATCACGAACAGATAAGGACACCACTATGAGCCAGACTTCTCACCCTAATCGTATCCAGAAAGGCATTCTTGCAATTGACCAGCAGATGTATGACTTTATTGAAAATGAAGTGCTACCTAAAGTTGGCGTTGATTCGGATAGTTATTGGTCAGGTTTTGAAAAGGTGGTCAAGGAGTTTATTCCGCGTAACAAAACCCTGCTAGCCAAACGTGACAAAATCCAAGGTCAGATTGATCAATGGCATTTAGATAACCCTGCCAAAGATGGCGAAATTGATTATCCTGCCTATAAGGCATTCTTACAAGAGATTGGTTACCTATTACCAGAAGGCGATGATTTTAAAGTAAGTACAGAGAACGTTGATGACGAGATTGCTCATATCGCAGGGCCACAGTTGGTAGTACCCGTACGAAATGCTCGCTATGCGCTCAATGCTACTAACGCACGCTGGGGCAGCCTGTATGATGCCTTATATGGTACTGATGTCATTAGCGATGAGAATGGTCAAGAAGCGACAGGTGGTTATAATCCTACTCGCGGCGCTGCTGTCGTCGCCTATGCCAAGCAGTTCCTAGATGATAGCTTTGCGCTAGCATCAGGCTCATATAATGATGTTACTGGCTTTAAAGTAGTGGATGGTAAGCTTGAGATTGCTCAAGGTGATAGCAGCACGCAGCTGCAAGATCCAGCTAAGTTTGTCGGTTATGTTGGCGAGGTAGACAGTCCTACTGGTATTTTGTTAAAGAATAATAATTTACATGCTGAAATCCAAATCGATGCTAATAATCCAGTTGGTAAAGATGATCCAGCCAATATCAAAGATGTATTGCTTGAGTCAGCGATTACCGCTATTCAAGATTGTGAAGACTCTATCGCTGCCGTAGATGCAGAAGAAAAAGTCGAGGTCTATCGCAATTGGCTCGGTCTTATGAATGGCGACTTGCAAGAGACTTTTGAAAAAGGTGGCAAGACCCGTACTCGGAAACAAAACCCAGATCGTGAATACACCACACCAGAAGGCGGTAAGCTTATATTGCCAGGTCGCTCATTATTATTAATCCGTAATGTCGGTCACTTGATGCAAAATCCTGCAATCTTGGTCGATTTGGGCAATGGTCAAGAAGAAATTTTTGAAGGATTAATGGATGGCTTAATTACGCCGTTACTATCCTTAAACGACATCAAAGGTAGGAACGAGCTATCAAACTCCCGCAAGGGCTCAATGTATATCGTCAAGCCAAAAATGCATGGTCCTGAAGAAGTGAAGTTTGCTAATGACTTATTCAATGCTTCAGAAGACTTATTAGGCTTAGAGCGTAACACTCTCAAAATCGGTATCATGGATGAGGAGCGCCGTATGACGGTCAACCTCAAAGAAGCCATTCGTCAAGCTAAAGAGCGCGTTATCTTTATTAATACAGGCTTCTTAGATCGTACTGGTGATGAGATGCATACCAGTATGAATGCAGGACCATTCGTGCGTAAAGGTGATATGAAGTCACAAGCATGGCAACCTGCATATGAGCAATGGAACGTTGATATCGGTCTAGAGACTGGTCTACAAGGTCATGCTCAAATCGGTAAAGGTATGTGGGCAAAGCCTGATGAGATGAAAGAGATGATGGACACTAAGGCAGCTCATCCACAAGCGGGCGCCAATACAGCATGGGTACCATCACCGACAGGCGCAACCTTACACAGTATGCATTATCATCAAGTGAACGTCGCTGATGTCCAAGACAGTCTAAAGTCACGCAAACGTGCAAGTTTAGATGATATTTTGACCATTCCATTAGCCAAAGACACCAACTGGACAGACGAAGAAAAGCAGCAAGAGCTTGAGAATAACGCTCAGGGCATCTTAGGCTACGTTGTACGCTGGGTAAACCAAGGTGTTGGCTGCTCTAAAGTACCGGATATTAATGATGTCGGCCTAATGGAAGACCGCGCGACTCTACGTATCTCAAGTCAACATATCGCCAACTGGTTACACCATAACGTAGTCAGTGAGCAACAGGTGATGGATGCGATGAAGCGTATGGCAAAAGTCGTCGATGAGCAAAATGCTGGCGATGCTGATTATCAGCCGATGGCTACTGACTTTGAACATTCGTACGCATTCAAGGCAGCATGTGACTTGGTATTCAAAGGTTGTGAGCAGCCTAATGGCTATACTGAGCCATTATTGCATCAAGCACGTCTTGACCTAAAAGCTGGCGCATAACTCAACTAAATAGAGAAATGAAGCTTTATTGCTTCAATAATGAAACAATATTTATCAAAATACGCTTAATTTAAAAATATTTATTTAGGTTTCTTTAGCTAGTGAGCCTCAATAATTAGCTCTGAGTAAGTAGTTTTACTAATTATCTTCATAAGTAGCGCCACTAGTCGTTTCAACGGCTAGTGGCGTTTTTTATGCTTTTAAATTTAGATTAATGAATATTTGTCGTATTTAATCTCACTTTGATTTTTTTTAAAATCTGTAATTAAACGCTAAAAAAGATGTTGCAAATTATGTCAAAGTTGTTATGCTTGTACTCGAAGTATGAGTTTGGTAACGGATGTTACACACTAGAGCAATAAAGACCTAAGTTTACATGGTAGTTACTTTTTCGGTCCCATTCATGTAAGTCATGGTTTTTTTATCTTACGGTAATAGAAATTCGCCACACTTGTTCCTGACTAATCTCGGTAGCCAGTTACACATTATATCTTTGAGGATTTGTGACGATACCATTATGAGCACCAGCTAATAATAGCTAGCTTATTACTAAAATTGTAAAGTGGAGATACCCCCATGAAAAAACTACTTTTAGCTACAGCAGTTGCTGCCCTATCTGTATCTGCAGCGCAAGCCGCACCAACTGTATATGGTAAAGCATTCGTTACTGCCGACTATGTAAACGCTGAGCGCACTGGTACAGTAAATGACGTAGATAATGATTCTGTGCAAGTCAACTCAAATATTTCACGTTTGGGCTTTAAAGGCTCTGAAGCAATGACGGCTAATACTGACGTAATTTATCAGTTAGAGTATGGCATTGCTATCGATGACAGTGGTAGTGAAAACATTGGTTTTAGAAGCCGTGATACTTATCTTGGTCTAGATAACAAAAACTACGGTCAGTTCCGTTTCGGTCGTAACTATTCAGTTACTGATTACATCAATAATGTAACCGTTACTGAAGGCTTCTGGGACAACCTAGGTGTTAGTAATCTTGATATGGAAGGCGATGTCCTTGATGCTGTAACCATGGCTGATGGTCGCCGTGTTAACAACTCAATAGTATGGAAAGCACCAAAATATAACAACCTACCATTAGAGCTTGCTCTACAGTATGGTGCTGACGAATCGTTTGTATCTGACTCAGATGACCGTGACAGTGGCTATGGTGCTTCATTGATGTTTGACCAGGGTACTGGCTTCACTGCTGGTGTTGCTTATGAAAAAGACATGAGCCAAGCTGGTGATCTTCTACGCGGTAGTGCAACTGTTGATTTAGGTAAATACATGGCAGCGCCAGTTACTTTAGGTGCAATGTATCAAGTAGCTGATTTCGATGGCGGTACTGAAGATGAAAAAGGCTTAGTTGTAAGCGCTGAAATGGGCTTAGCCAACTTTGCCCGCCCAGCAGCTGTATATCTACAATACAACGGTACTAAGAATCTAGCTGGTGTTGATAACCGCGACTCAGATCAAGTTGTTCTAGGTGGTAAATACATGTATAAAGACAACATGATTGCCCATGCTTATGTTGGTAACAACTCAGCTGAAGACAACGATAGCGGTACTGATCTTGATGTATTCGCTATCGGTGGTGGTCTAGAATACAAATTCTAATTTAAACATTAGAACTTGAATCTAAAAAACTCATCCTTCGGGGTGGGTTTTTTTGTGATAAAAACAGGAAGTTCTAGACCCGTATGGCAGTTATCTCAATAATTACAGTTGTGTAAATTTGGATTTTTTCATCTTACGGTAATATAAATTTGCTACCTTAGTGTCTGAACAGTTTCAATAGCTCGTTATATAGTATGGCTGTAACGATACCATTATATATCCCAGTCAATTTTAGAAAATTTATCACTCAAATCGTATAGTGGAGATAACCTTTGAAAAAACTACTTGTAGCCTCAGCAATTGCAATGCTATCAGTTTCTACCGTTCAGGCCGCACCAACCGTTTACGGCAAAGCATTCGTGACCACTAATTATGTCGATGCTGAACTTAATCGCCAGTCTATGGATATTCCCAACGACGCTATCAATGTCAATGAAGATAACAGTTCAGTACAAGTCAGCTCGCATTCTTCACGCCTAGGATTTAAAGGGTCTGAGGCGATAACGGCCAATACTGATGTCATTTATCAATTAGAATACGGTATCAAAATTGATGATAGTGGTAGTAGTAACATTGGTTTTAAAAGCCGTGACACATATCTTGGTTTAAAGAATAAAGACTATGGGCAATTTCGCTTCGGTCGCAATTATTCAGTTTCTGATTATATTAACAACGTAACCGTCAATGAAGGTTATTGGGATAATATTGGCTCAAGCTCTCTTAGTGATGGAGGCACACTTAGTGAAGCGCTAACCTTGACTGATGGTGAACGTATCAATAATTCAATCGTGTGGATTGCGCCTAAGTATAACGGCTTACCATTAGAGCTTGCGCTACAGTACAGTGCTGATGAAGCTTTTGTAACTGATAACGATGATCGCGATAGTGGCTTTGGTGCTTCATTAATGTTCGATCCAGGTACGGGCTTTACTGCTGGTGTTGCTTATGACAAAGACATGAGTACTAATGGTGAAATGCTTCGTGGCAGTGCTAGTGTCGATCTCAGTAAATACGTTGCTGCTCCTGTTACTTTAGGCGCTTTGTATCAACAAGTAGACTTTGATGGTTATGATGATGAAGAGAAGGGTCTAGTCGTAAGTGCTGAAATGGGTTTAACCAACTTCGCTCGTCCAGCCTCTGTCTATCTCCAATATGATAAGACGGATAACTTAGGTGGCCTTAGTGGCAATGATTCAGATCAAATCGTATTAGGTGGCAAATACATGTTTAAAGACAACATTATTGCGCATGCCTATGTTGGCAAAAACTCTGCTGATTTGGAAAATGGTCTTCTCGTTGTTAGAAACAATGATGATGATACTACTGATCTAGTTCAAGCTCGTGGCGATGCCGATGTACTTGCTATCGGTGGCGGTCTAGAATATAAATTCTAGATCAAAACATTGCATAGCTAGCATGCTAAAAGACTCATCCTTCGGGGTGGGTTTTTTTCATTGTGCCAACATTAATAGGGAAACAACCAGCAAAATCTAATAGTTTAAAAGTCTTTAAGCTTTTGCCCTATATTTTATGGCGCATTTTTAGTAAAATCCTCTTTTACCAATTACCGATAGAGTACTATGACCAAGTTTATATTTGTGACCGGTGGGGTAGTGTCCTCACTAGGGAAAGGTATTACCGCAGCTTCCCTTGCTGCGATACTCGAAGCGCGCGGCGTGAGTGTAACGATGACCAAGATGGATCCGTATATTAACGTTGATCCAGGTACGATGAGTCCGTTCCAGCATGGCGAGGTGTTCGTCACTGAAGATGGGGCGGAGACGGATTTAGATTTGGGTTATTATGAGCGTTTTTTACGGCATTCCAAGATGAGTAAAAGTAACAACTTTACTAGTGGTCGCATCTATCAGAATGTCCTGAATAAAGAGCGCCGCGGTGAGTATCTAGGTGGTACGGTACAGGTTATTCCACATATCACTGATGAGATTAAGAGTAAAATCTTAGCCAGTGGTGTGGGCTATGATATCGCCATTATTGAGATTGGCGGGACGGTCGGTGACATCGAGTCACTACCTTTTATGGAAGCCGTACGCCAAATGCAAGTAGAGCTTGGTCGCAATAGAGCCATGTTGATGCATTTGACACTAGTACCTTATATTGCCAGTGCCGGCGAGACCAAAACTAAGCCTACTCAGCATTCAGTGAAAGAACTGCGTTCTATTGGCTTGCAGCCTGATATTTTAATATGTCGCTCTGACCATCATATCTCGCAAGATAATCGCCGTAAGATTGCATTGTTTACTAACGTTGAAGAACGTGCAGTCATCATGTGTGAAGATGCGCAAAGCATCTATCAAATACCGCGTACCCTTCATGAGCAAGATCTTGATGATCTAATCTGCGAGCGTTTCGGTCTTGATGTACCTGAAGCAGATTTAAGCGATTGGGACAAAGTGGTTGAAGCCCAGCTCAATCCTGAATCAACGGTTACCGTAGCGATGGTTGGCAAATATGTCGAATTGCCTGATGCCTATAAGTCTATTAATGAGGCGTTGCTACACGCAGGTATTACGCATAAAGCAGACGTTAAGATTGATTATATCGATGCTGAGCGTTTAGAAGGTGATGACAGTTTATTGGCGCAGCTAAATAATGCTGATGCCATCTTGGTACCAGGTGGTTTTGGAGAGCGCGGTACCAATGGTAAGATAAAAGCCATCACTTATGCTCGTGAAAACAACGTGCCTTATCTAGGTATCTGCCTTGGTATGCAACTAGCTGTAATTGAGTATGCGCGTAATGTACTCAAAATTAATGCCAATTCTTCTGAGTTTGATCGCAAGACCGCTGAGCCTATCATTGGTCTGATTACTGAGTGGTTAGATGAGCGCGGCGAGCTACAGATTCGTAGTGATGATTCAGATCTTGGTGGCACTATGCGTTTGGGTGCTCAGCAAGCTGAACTGGTTGCTGGTAGCAAGCTGAGCCAAATCTATGGCGCAAGCAATATCACTGAGCGTCATCGCCATCGTTATGAGATGAACAATCGTTATATCGAACCATTAGAGCAAGCAGGCATGACCATATCAGGGTATTCTGCTAAGCAACATTTGGTTGAGTCGGTTGAGGTTGCTGATCATCCATGGTTTATCGCGGTTCAGTTCCACCCTGAATTCACCAGCTCACCGCGTGGTGGTCATCCATTGTTTAACAGTTTTGTTAAAGCTGCAAAAAATTATAGCGAAACTAGGTAATGGCATAATCATTACAGCTTTATCCACAATAAAAAAAGACTAATCTTCGGATTGGTCTTTTTTTGAATCATGTTTTTGTGACACTGGAGTTTTAACGCTATAGTCAGGTCAATATAAAAGATATACAGTGGGACTGGTATAAATTTTTTGTAGCCTCTGTCTGCGTAGGCACAGCAAGCAAGAAAAGTTTGTACCAGTCACGCATCATAATGTCATGTATCCATTTTATTTAGTATCGACTATATGACGTTCGTGATTATTGATTGATGACTACTGCGTGATTATTGATTGATGACTACTGATTGTGTCTAATTACGCTTGTACACTTTTTTTAATTGGGCTATCGGTTACAATATGGGATAGCAATATGAATAACAATAAAGAGGGCAATGACTTCATGGATAACTTATTAACCGCGCAATCACATATTAAGCTTACTACTCCTAATAACAATACGATTAATATTGGTAACGATCAGCCGTTTGTATTGTTCGGTGGTATGAATGTCTTAGAGTCCAAAGAATTAGCGTTTGAAATTGCGGAGCAGTATGTCGAGATATGTCAGCGTTTGGGGATTGGCTATGTATTCAAGGCCAGCTTTGATAAAGCCAACCGTTCAAGCCTACACTCTTATCGAGGTCCTGGACTAGAACAGGGTATCGATTGGCTAGGGCAAATTAAAGAAAAGTTCCAAGTGCCGATCATTACTGATGTGCACGAACCATATCAAGCAGCGCCCGTCGCTGAGGTTGCTGATGTTATCCAGCTTCCTGCGTTTTTATCACGCCAGACTGACTTGGTACATGCAATGGCTAAAACAGACGCGATTATTAATATTAAAAAAGCGCAGTTTTTAGCGCCGCACGAGATGCGTCATATCGTCAATAAATGCCTTGAAGGTGGAAACGATAAGCTTATCCTTTGTGAGCGCGGGAGTGCCTTTGGTTATAATAATCTAGTTGTTGATATGCTTGGCTTTGATACCATGAAGCAGATGGATATTCCAGTATTCTTTGATGTGACACATAGCTTACAGCAGCCGGGTGCGCGTAGCGATAGTGCAGGTGGACGTCGTGAGCAAATAACGACGCTTGCCCGTGCAGGTATGGCAACAGGACTAGCAGGGCTGTTTTTAGAAGCGCATCCAAGCCCAGAAACGGCAAAGTGTGACGGCCCATGTGCACTACGTATGAGTCAACTAGAGCCATTCTTACGTCAGCTGAAGCAGATTGATGATTTGGTCAAAGGCTTTGAGGTATTAGATACTCATTAATGCAGTCAATGTAGGAAATGATAAGAGGGTAAGATAATGGCCATCCAAATTGCACAAGTCAGTATCGAAAATATCGATGACACCGAAGGATTAGAGAGCGTGATGATTGCTCTTAAAAATATTACAGGGGTAACCGCGATCGAGCTCGATCCTGATAAAGACATTGCTACCGTAAGCTACGATGATACCGATACCAGTATTCATGCCTTAACTGCCGCAATTAGCATGGTCGATTATGTTACCCAGCCGTTTCCTATTGATGCACCGCAAAATCCACATCATCATGATTAGATATTGCTTGCAGGTTTTGCCCTAGAATAAGAGATGTTACTTATCGTTTTGGCACAAATTTATGGTTCTGTTAATAAAGTGATAACCAAGGAGTCTTGTTGTTAACGACAATACGGATTATGCTGATTAAGTATTGTTTTTATAAAACTTTAAAAGACAGTTATTTTAAAAATTAGTCTTTAGAAAATAACTATAAAAGCAGTTTATTTACTTATAAAAACATTCATTTATAAAAACTCATTTACAAGAATAAGGAACCTAACATGGCAGACCAAACACGTATTATTAAAATTGATGGCATGACTTGTGGTGGCTGTGTGGCAAGCGTCCATAATGCCACCGCCGATATCGATGGTTTAGATGATATCAGTATCGAGCTTGCAGACAATCAAGCGACGGTAACCTTTGACGATAGCAAAACCAGTGCAGAAGCTATTGCATCTGCTATCGACGAAGCTGGATTTGATGCGACCGTCGCTAACTCTTAAGCATTGTCGTTTATGTAAGAAAACCAGCTATCATGGCTGGTTTTTTGATGGATATTTAAATTAACAGTGGTTATGAATATGGGGTTGCTTCTGTAACTTAACTGGCTTGCTGTTATTGATTTGCAGAGAGCATCTGACTTGAATAGACAGCAGTCGTAACCATTTAATATTAACACTGATATTTAATTTTAGAATGTCCTACTTGTTTCATTTAGATTTCCCATCCACTGATATTTTTATTGCTCATACGAATTTATAAACGCTATAACGCAATGACGAGTTCTATTTATGAATGATTCTACCCGTACCGCCAATGACCAGTCCTATGATGTTGAGACTGATATTCAGTCTAATACGACGCTCGCGCCCGAGCGTGCACACCTGCAACTGGCCATTGATGGAATGACATGTCAGGCTTGTGCCTCACGCATCGAGAAGGTACTTAATAAAAAGCCGTCGGTATATGAGGTGAGTGTAAACTTCGCTGGCGAGACCGCCAATGTAGATTACGATCCGACGCAGACCACGCCCGAGCAAGTCACGGATTGGGTAAATAAGACGGGTTTCGTTGCAAACTTGCAGGCAGGTGATAGCTTGTTTGCGAAAACAGATAAAGATACGGCGACTGAATACCCATGGCGACTGATTGGGTTATGGATTTGCTTGGTGCCATTTTTAGTTGGTATGGCAGGCATGCTTTTCGGTCAGGGTATGTCATGGATGCTACCGGTCTGGATGCAGTTTATCTTAGCGACAATTGTACAATTTGGACTGGCGTTACCATTTTATAAAAGCGCTTGGGCGTCAATCAAAGGTGGTCTTGCCAATATGGATGTGCTGGTGGTCATCGGTACGGTAACCATTTGGGCATACTCAACTTATTTATGGCTCACTCATGGCGATGGTACTTTAAACAGTCTATTGCAAAGTGGTCACGGTGCGGATGGCGGTCCTGCTGTGTATTTTGAAGCAGGGGTGATGGTCATTGCGTTTGTTCGTACGGGTAAATATCTTGAAGAGCGTACTAAAAAGCATAGCCTTAACAGTATTGATTTATTATTGTCATTAACCCCTGATGAAGTCGAGCAGCAGCAGCCGAATGGCGACTTTCATAATGTTGCCCTGCAAGATGTGCAGGTTGGTAATATTTTGCGCGCTAAGCAAGGGAGCCGCGTAGCAACTGATGGTACGGTTATCGGTGGCAGTGGTTGGTGCGTGGAGAGTCATTTAACTGGTGAGTCAGTACCACTCAAAAAAGAAGAGGGCGATGGACTACTAGCAGGCGCTCTAGTCGAAAACGGCAGCTTACTATATCGCGTCAGTGCTAAAGGCAGCGATACGAAGCTTGGTGATATGGTGCAGGCGCTCAGTGATGCGCAAGGCTCAAAAGCCAATTTAGCACGCCTTGCCGATAGAGTAACGGCAGTATTTGTCCCAGTCGTAGTGGCGATTGCTATTGTCACTTTTGGGCTGACATGGTGGTTGACCGGTATGATTGACATCGCCTTGATGCATGCAGTGTCTGTATTAGTCATTGCCTGTCCGTGTGCACTTGGTTTGGCCACACCAGCCGCTATCATGGCTGGTATGGGTGTCGCTGCGCGTCATGGCGTTTGGTTTAAAGACGCGCAAAGCCTAGAAGCCGCAGGTAATATTGATACCGTTGTCTTGGATAAAACAGGCACATTAACCATCGGTAAGCCTACTATCGTGGACAATGTGATGGTAGATAAGTCGCTTGCCATTGATGATGTCTTACAAATTGCCGCGAGCGTTGAGGCGCATGCCAGCCACCCCTTAGCGACTGCGCTTATCAATGCGGCTACCGCGCGAAACTTACCGTTAATGAATGTGATTGATATTAGCGTCATCAAAGGCGCTGGTATACAAGCAAATATCGAAGGCTTAGGTCTTGTAAAAGTCGGTACGGCAGAGTTTGCTAACTTGACGTTGCCTAAGCTGATGCCAAAGGTATGGCAAATTGCTAGTACCGTTGCGATTAGTATTAATGATGAGCCGCTTGGTGCTTTTGCCCTTGCTGATGACTTAAAGGCTGATACGCCGCAAGCCATTACCGCGCTACAGGATTCTGGTATCAATGTCATTTTGATGAGTGGTGATAAGCAGTCCGTCGTCGATCATGTGGCAGGGCAGCTGGGTATTGAACAAGCTTACGGTAAAATGAGCCCTCGTGATAAAGCAAGCCAAATTGCCTTATTGCAAACTGCTGGTCATAAAGTTGCGATGGCAGGTGATGGTGTCAACGATGCGCCAGCGATGGCAACAGCGGATGCCAGCTTTGCCATGTTTGAGGGTACTGATGTTGCTCAGCATAGCGCCTCTGCACGCTTGATGGGCGAGTCGCTCATGCATATCGATGCTGCGCAAAAAATTGCTCAAGCAACACTGCGTAATATCAAGCAAAATTTGTTTTTTGCTTTTATCTATAATTGCCTTGGTATTCCGCTTGCCGCTTTTGGCTTTTTAAACCCTATGATTGCCGCCGCCGCTATGGCGCTTAGCTCCATTTCAGTATTAATGAATGCGTTACGATTGACACGATTTAAAACAGAGGTGGAGCTACATAATACGGTATCTCCATCTGATATGGAGACGCAAAGCTCAGCGAAGATATAAATATCATATCGTCTTTGATATTATATGCACTTAAACGAGACTATAACCGCTAGCATCATTACTTATGTTTGATTTTATGGGCGCAAGTTGGTGTAAGATAAGGGAAGTTTGGCAAAATATATGCTATTATGCCAAGCACTATAGTCAAGTATTTGATGCACCAATTAGACATTTAAAGATGTCAAAAAGTAGCTGGCTGTATAGATGTCTAAAGTAACTTTAGACACGGATGCTATATGATATTTTGCTTTATCTTTTTTGTATTCTAGTTGCCGTTATTTATCCCACAAACTTGGCATGACCAAAGGAATTAACAGACATTATGTACGCTGAAGAAACCAACAACGTCACCGCAATTAAAGACATTCGCGCTCGTGAGATTTTAGACTCGCGCGGTAACCCAACGATTGAAGCCGATGTAATTTTAGCCGATGGTACTATCGGACGTGCTGCTGCTCCAAGCGGCGCTTCTACTGGCTCACGTGAGGCGCTCGAGCTGCGTGATGGCGACAAAGATCGCTATATGGGTAAAGGCGTTAAAAAAGCCGTTGCCAATGTTAATAGCCAGATTCGCAGTGCTTTGGTAGATAAAGATGTTACAGAGCAGCAAGGTATCGATGACGCTATGATTGCGTTAGATGGTACAGAAAACAAAGACAGTCTTGGTGCTAATGCGATGCTAGCCGTGTCACTGGCGACTGCCAAAGCTGCTGCTAAGTCACAAAATCTGCCATTACATCAATACATTGCCAACTTACGTAATCAGACGTCGCTGACAATGCCTGTACCGATGATGAACATCTTAAACGGTGGTGAGCATGCGGATAATACGGTTGATATCCAAGAATTTATGATTGAGCCAGTTGGTTTCACCAGCTTCTCAGAAGCGTTGCGTGCTGGTACGGAGATTTTCCATAGCTTAAAGTCTGTTTTGAAATCACAAGGCTTGAATACAGCAGTCGGCGATGAAGGCGGCTTTGCACCGAACTTACGTAGCAATGAAGAAGCTATCACTGTTATCATGCAGGCGATTGAGCAAGTTGGCTATAAAGCGGGTGAAGATATTCATTTGGCTTTAGACTGTGCTGCTAGCGAGTTCTATAAAGATGGTCAATACATCTTGGCAGGCGAGGGTAATAAGGCTTTCGATAGTCAAGGATTCTCCGACTATCTAGTTGGATTGGCACGTCAATATCCTATTATCTCTATCGAAGACGGTCTTGATGAGTCAGATTGGGATGGTTGGAAGTATTTGACTGAGCAGATTGGTGATAAGGTTCAGTTGGTTGGTGATGATTTATTTGTGACCAATCCTGCTATTTTACAAGAAGGTATTGATAAGCATATTGCCAATGCAATTTTGATTAAGTTTAATCAAATTGGTACATTATCAGAAACGCTAGATGCGATTTACCTTGCGAAGAAAAATGGCTATGCAACGATTATCTCGCACCGTTCAGGCGAAACTGAAGATAGTACTATTGCAGATTTAGCGGTTGGTACTGCTGCTGGTCAGATCAAAACTGGCTCACTATGCCGTTCAGATCGCGTCGCGAAATATAATCAGTTGCTACGTATCGAACAACAAGTCCGTGCAAGCTATCGTGGCCGTGAAGAGTTCATTGGTCTACGTGGTTAAGAATCTGAACTTATAGCTAAAGCTAGGCGATATATCGTTATTTGTATTTCGCCTAGCAAGCTTAATTAGTGTTTATTTTATTATCTCTATATGGTTTGGCGTTATCACTTTATGAAATACTTAAGCCAATTTATATTACTCGCTCTAGCTGTTGCAGTACTTTTGGGTCTGCAATATCAGTATTGGCTGGGTGAAAATGGTCGCTTTGAGCGCAACAAACTGTTAACTCAAATTGAAGATCAGCAGCGCTTGAATGACAATCAAGTGGCGGCAAACAACCTGTTACGTACCGATGTCCATGATTTGAAAAACGGTCTTGAAGCAGTAGAAGAGCATGCTCGTTTAGATTTGGGCTTGATTAAGCCAAATGAGACTTTTGTACAAGTATCAACCGCACCAACCACGCACAGTCGCTATTGATTTTCTAAAGACTTATCTTCTTCTCTTACCTATAATAGAGACGTTGTACATCTTAAAGTCTTCACTTCTCCTAGTTTTCATTTTTGTCTAGCCATACTGTCATGGATTTTAACCATGAGTACTACCTTATGAATACTATACCTCGTATACATGCCATGATCGTCGCTGCTGGTCGCGGTAGCCGTTTTGGTGCGTCTATAGCCAAGCAATATATCCAGCTGCAAGATCAGACGCTGCTACAGCATAGTGTGGCAAGGCTTGCGTGTAGTACTTATATTGATAAGTGCTTATTGGTAATAGCGGCAGATGACAGCACAGCACAGACGTTAGATTTTGCACTTCCTATACATTATGCTGTCGGTGGAATTGAGCGTTGGCAGTCAGTACAGGCAGGGGTAGAGGCCATCAGTAATGCAGGTGCTAAGGATTCAGATCTAGTGCTGATACATGATGCTGCGCGTCCTGCTGTGCCCAGTCATGATATCGATCAAGTTATTGAAGCGGCGATACTAGAGCCTTATGGCGCTATTTTAGCCACACCTGTGGCTGATACCCTAAAAGAGTCCTATCTCCAGTCTACTGCCCAATCTGAGCTCGTAGATAATACAATAAGTAGCAGCACACATCCTTATACTAAACGTACTATCGACCGTAGTAATATGTGGCAAGCACAAACCCCGCAAGTCTTTCGACTAGATCAGCTGCAGAAAGTACTAGCATATGTCGCTGAACATCAACTAGCTATTACCGATGAAGCCAGTGCTTTCGAACACTTACAGCTGCCTATTCGACTCGTTACTGGCAGTCGTCAAAATATCAAACTTACCTATCCTGAAGATGCTACGTTGCTAGCCGCTATTCTCAACGCTCAAAGCTAGACCATTGTATTAACGAAGCTTTTTTATAAATAGAATTCGTTAATACCACCCTTCCTATTTGTTCTCTGTTCTTTTAGCTTTCTTATTATAATTAATTCTTATTCATAACTAACTCTCAATAGATTGTGTTGCCAGAATTCTTTATTCAACCTATTTTTGGTTCTAGTCAACTTAATCCCTTTAAATATCAGCCTTTCCGAATATAATAGAAGATGAAAAATTGTTTAGTTACAATAATTTATTGTTGTATTAACGTAATAAGTTGCTTAGTTGACCTAACTGCCTTATGATGTAACCAAGTTAATACAATTAATAATAAAAACTTATAATATCAATAATATGACAAGGCATAAAAATTCTGTTTTCTGTCTTATTTATTATATTTTAAAGTCTATAGGCGTTTATTCGTCTAATGTTAAGGGGCATTTAATTGTCGCACGTTACTACTATGAACCATTTAGAAGAGATTGATCTTTACCAGTTTGTATATGTTAGCCGGATTACTTCAACGGGACTATCTGGCGCTAGCACACTAAATGATATTGCTGAAATTTCTATAAAAAATAATAAAGATGATGATATTACTGGTGTACTTTGCTATGGCAATGGATACTTTTTCCAATGTGTAGAGGGTACAGAGCAAGTATTAACTAATTTGAAAAATCGATTACTCATGGATGATAGGCATAAAGATATCCAAACTTTAGATTTCTGTGCGATTAGCGAGCGCGGATTTACTGGTTGGTCATTACGCTCCATCATACTTGAACGTTGGATGATCAGTGATCCTAAAGCCAAGGCACTTATGCCTTTTAAACCCTATAACTGGGCTCCTAATGAGTGGAAACAATTTTTGAAAATTTTGAAAGGTTATTACAAAGAGCAAGAAAAGACAGGTGAAGTCGATGCTCAGCCAATTAAGTACAATGCACTAGGTTTAACATTAGGTAAAGTTGTGGGGCAGCATCAAGCTTTTTTCTTAATTCAAACTGTATTGGGTGCGCTAATCATATTGGCATTATTATGGTTTATGCTATCTGACAAATTCTAATAAAGTATTGATTCTTAGTGTTCTATAATAAAAGCCAGCGTCCTGCTGGCTTTTTATGTTATCTACATCTGGGTTAATGCAACTACTAGAAAAAGATAGGCATAAAAAAACCCGTAAAATCTTATAGATTTTACGGGTTTCAAAAGTGCTAAAACAATTGCCAATAGCGCTTTAATATGTGGCGTCCCCAGGGGGATTCGAACCCCCGTTACCGCCGTGAAAGGGCGGTGTCCTAGGCCTCTAGACGATGGGGACTAGGTACTGCACCTTCAGCTGCTTTCACCATTTATGCTGAAGTGGTGCACATTCTAATGGCGTCTGCGCTTTGTGTCAAGCCTTTTTCTTCGTCTTTTTAAAATTAAATATCTTTTTTTGATAGCACGGCGTGGATGTAAGTCATTACTCTTTAAATGATGGCGAATCCATAGAGAGGTACAGGTGCTGATAGTCAAAGCGAGTATCATATAACCAATGATAGTACCCCATAACTTAAATTGTGGATCCATGATAAAGCCCCTCCGTAGTTCCCTAATTAGCATATTACATATACTAGTTGGGATATGAGTAACTTAAGTCATCTATAGGACATCATATTGAGACAGACGGAATCCATAAAAAGAAAGCGAACCATCAGTTTTATTTAGACAGTATAATATACAAACCTCGAGTGACAGTTATCTTGCTTGTCATTTATCATCATCCTAACAGTTACGTCCTTATTGATTATAAAATCAAGATGGCAAAGTTATTCCAAAAATAAAATTATCTGGCTAATCATAATGATGAATAGACATAATCGATATCTGCATGCTACTGGTTATTCATCGTCGTTGTCAGTTAACTCTACCTCTGTTTGCTCAGTATGTAAAGCATTGGGCAACATAGGGTACTGGTTTAGAATATGACAAAATAGCTCGGCTGTCTTTTGAGTATCATAAAGTGCTGAGTGAGCATGACTACCATCAAACTCAAGCCCAGCAGCTTTACAAGCACGTGCTAGTACTGTTTGACCAAAGG
Source organism: Psychrobacter sp. S1-30-MNA-CIBAN-0213 (assembly GCF_040309845.1). Classification (NCBI taxonomy): domain Bacteria; kingdom Pseudomonadati; phylum Pseudomonadota; class Gammaproteobacteria; order Moraxellales; family Moraxellaceae; genus Psychrobacter; species Psychrobacter sp. S1-30-MNA-CIBAN-0213. The sequence continues at coordinate 126,279 of NZ_JBEOPE010000006.1, forward strand.
CCAAAGCTGATAAAGTAACCGTATCAAACACTGAAAATTGATGGAACGGGTTATGGTTTTTGCTATTAGTACGCATTACTGCGGCATTCAAGAATGCTAAGTCAAAATGCGCATTATGACCGACTAGTACACATTGACGACAGTCTTCAGCACGGCGTACTTCTTTTAGTCCTTTAAAGATCCGACGTAGCGCAGTCTTTTCATCTTCTGCAATTGCTTTACGCATAGGGTTGTTAGGGTCTATACCAGTGAATGCCAGTGATCTTGGCTCTAGATTGGCACCTTCGAAAGGTTCAATATGAGCATTGAGTGCTTCTCCTGGGTAAAATACTCCATGCTCGTCTAATAAGATTGGAATACAAGCAATCTCTAATAGTGCATCGGTCTGTGCATTAAATCCTGCTGTCTCGACATCGACAATGACGGGTACAAACTTACGAAAGCGCTCTTTCATAGTCATTGGAGCTGAGTCTTGCTCAGTCTCATTTGTATTGGTACTAGAGCAGACATCAGTAGTTGACTGCATATTTAGAGTGCTATCAGAAGCAATGCTGGCTTGAGTGTTTAATGAGTCGTCAGTAGACAAGGTAGCTTTGTTTTGGGTGGTCATATTAAGTTAAGTCACTTCTATCGGTGATGCGAATACATTGAGATGCTGTTAATGTCCAATGCTATCAAAACAATAGCAATTGAACACTCGCAGCATCTCGATAGCATTGAGAGGATTTGTGTACTGTTTATGCTTTGATAGACCAGGGTAGCATCTCACCAGCCATTAGTGGTGTAAGCGTTTGCCCATCAAAGTAAGGGTAACCTGTAGGCACTTGCATAGGGTTATTCGTTAGGGTAACGGTAGTTTCGTTAACTGGTAGGCCATAAAACTGTGCACCAAAACGGCTAGTGAAGCCTTCTAATTTATCAATTTTGCCGACACTATCAAATGCGGTCGCATATAAGGGTAGGGCAATTGATGAGCTGTAGCAGCCAGCACAGCCACAAGCGGCTTCTTTTTTGTCTGTTGCATGTGGTGCTGAATCAGTTCCCAAAAAGAATTTTGGACTGCCACTAGTAGCAACATTTAGCAGCACTTCTTGATGTTGTTTACGTTTTAAGATAGGCAAACAGTAAAAGTGGGGCTTGATACCACCCAATAGCATGTGGTTACGGTTGAACATCAAGTGCTGCGGGGTAATAGTAGCCGCAACTTGATTACCTTGTGCTAATACGAAGTCAGCCGCGTCGCTAGTAGTAATATGCTCCATCACAATTTTGAGAGTAGGGAATTTAGCAATAATTTGCCCAAGTACCTCTTCTAAAAAGCGCTTTTCACGATCAAAAATATCGACATGGTCGTGCGTTACTTCACCGTGTAGTAGTAGTGGTAAATTATACTTTTCCATGGCTTCGAACACATCAACGCAGGCATTAATATCCGTGACACCATCAGCAGAGTTGGTTGTAGCGCCCGCAGGATACAGTTTGACCGCTTGTACGATACCTGATTGGGCAGCTACTTCAATATCTTTTGCGGTAGTTTGATCAGTTAGATATAAAGTCATACGTGGTTCAAAAGCAGCTTTGCGCTCAGCATCCAAATTACTATCGTGCAAATGCTGCATGATACGAGCGCGATAGGCACGCGCATCATCAGTATTTTTAACTGGTGGTACTAGATTTGGCATACAGATGACGCGATTAAAGCTTGCCGCCGCATGCGCTACAGTAGTGGCAAGTGCCTTATCATCACGCAAGTGAATATGCCAATCGTCTGGCTGAAGGATAGTTAACTCTTTAATGGAATCAGTAATTGGGGTCATAGTTTTCTATGTCTTAAGGTATAGTGAAAAAAGATGATAGTAAAAGACGCTAAGGCGCAAGTTTTGTAATAATTGCTATCGTTAAAAAAAGGTGTATAAAGGGTATAGATGAAAATAAAACATCAGAGTTGCTGCTATGGGTTGAGATAGGTTCTTTGACCCGTCGTCTCAAATTCAAAAATTATGGTTAAATATTTTGCTTAACATAAGGATATTTATTTTATAACAATGCTTATCCATCATAATGTTTATTTACATCGATATTTGGCTCTTTACTATAATAGCAGATTTGACTGCTTGACTAAATATGCAACCAAATATAACGACGCAGTCTTTGAATACCTTTTTCATGATTATCACTACAATTATCATCAATATCGCTAGCAAATATAAGATGAATTGTTGATAAATTATGACTCGTAAGAGAGTTACACTTTTGCCAATTGTGAATATGATGTACACTGAGTAGGCAATTTATACTTCAATTCATTCTTAGCATCTTTTCCGATAACTAAATTCTTATATTAGGAGTTGTTCATGGCTCAGCTTGATCCAAAAAATATCAATAAAATCGTATTGGCATATTCAGGTGGCCTTGATACCTCAATCATCGCTAAATGGCTTCAAGAAACCTATGATGCCGAAGTGATTACTTTTACTGCTGACATTGGTCAAGGTGAAGAGGTAGAGCCGGCGCGCGCTAAAGCTGAAGCGATGGGCATCAAACATATCCATATCGAAGACTTACGTGAAGAATTTGCCCGCGATTATGTATTTCCTATGTTCCGTGCCAATGCTATTTATGAAGGTGAGTATCTGCTCGGTACTTCTATCGCCCGTCCACTGATTGCCAAACGATTGGTCGAGATTGCCAAAGAACACAATGCTGACGCTATCAGCCATGGTGCGACCGGTAAAGGCAATGACCAAGTACGTTTTGAGCTCGGTGCTGTTGCCTTGTCTCCAGATGTTGTGACCATTGCGCCTTGGCGTGAGTGGGATTTGTCTAGCCGTGAAAGCTTGATGGAATATGCTAAAGAGCATGATATTGCGATCGATTATGCGGGTAATAAGACCAAATCTCCTTACTCAATGGATGCTAACTTACTGCATATCTCTTATGAGGGCGGTATCCTAGAAGATCCATATGCTGAAGCAGAAGACGATATGTGGCGTTGGTCAGTCAGCCCAGAAGAAGCACCTGATGAAGCGCAATATCTAGAATTAGAATACGAAAAAGGTGATATCGTTGCGATTGACGGCGAGACACTCAAGCCATATGAGATTATGATTAAGCTAAATGAAATTGGCGGCAAGCATGGTATCGGACGTTTAGATATCGTAGAAAACCGTTACGTTGGTATGAAGTCACGTGGTTGCTACGAGACACCAGCTGGTACAATTATGTTAAAAGCGCATCGCGGCATTGAGTCATTAACGCTAGATCGTGAAGCGGCGCATCTAAAAGATGAGCTAATGCCACGCTATGCTAAAACTATCTACAATGGTTACTGGTTTAGTCCTGAACGTATGATGTTACAAGCTTTGATTGATAAATCACAAGAGTATGTCAACGGTACGGTACGTGTGAAGTTGTACAAAGGTGCTGTTAGTGTCGTTGGTCGTAAGTCAGATGATTCTTTGTTCGATGAAAAAATCGCGACTTTTGAAGATGATGCTGGCGCATATGATCAAAAAGATGCGGAAGGTTTCATCCGTCTAAATGGTCTACGTCTAGCTATTGAAGCCAGCCGTGGTCGTGACTTATCAAAATAAGATTTATAGACTATTGATAGTCAAGTAAGCCTTTAGATTACAGAAAAAACAGAGACCTATATCAATAGTGTCTCTGTTTTTTATTGCTACTAAATTTTATTAAAAGCCTATTTTATGAACATGCTCTAATAGCTAATCTCTTCTATTCAGTTTTTGCTGCTTTTTTAATATCAGTTTCACCATCATCTACCATCACAATGGCTACATCCTGCTGTTGACGTTCTTCCATGAGGTCTTGCTTTAACACTTCTGCCGTTGCAGGTATGGCACCATTAGATTTCTGCGTTTGGTATTTTAAGGTCGCAAGTGCACTGAGACTACCAATAACCAAAATAATAATCAGGATAATGGGGTTTTTCCAAATAGGGACTGGTGCATCGTATTCAATTGGTATCTCGCTAGTAGTTGCTGGCGCACTTTCACTGTTACCGCCGATTAGCCCTAAACTTACCAAAGGTGGTTTTGGTGGGTTTTCAGGTTCAGAGGTAATGCGCAAACGATCGCGCTGCAAGTAGATCTCTGAAATTTTGGCCAGCTGTAATAACCAGCGTTGATGCGGCAACGTGATGGCCGTCATTTCTGCAAATATCAACAAGTCATTATGCCCGCCTTGCTGCAAATTATCAGATGAACGGCCGATGGCTTTTAGATAGTGACCAGTTGCCAGCTGCATATCTTGTACCGGTTTATAATTATCGGGTTTGAATGCGGTCAGCTCATACCAATAAGGGTCGAAAGATGGGGGCACGCTTGATAGTTGTCTGTTTTCAAAGACATTAAGCTCTTTACTATCAAATTCTAACTCTGTCGATTTTGTCGATATGGTATATTCTTTATTATCTGCAGGAGTTATCTTCGGCTCAATAGCTGCAAAGCGTTCAAGTGATAAAAACTGTGGTTGCAAAGCAAACCATTTGTCAATCTCATCATTATCAAGCTGGCTATAGTCCGCTAAGATTGCAAGCTCTCGTAAAACGATAACACACAGACAAGTGAGCAAGGTTTGGACCTGAGAGGTAGTAGCGTCAATCTTATTTGCTATGTATTCGCTAGCCTTGATCACATCAGTGCTGTCTTTAAATATTGCATTGGCGACATCATGACGATGATATGACGTTGCCTTGATGGTTGTAAAGTTCATAGAATTGTATCGACGTAGCTCTTTTACTGCACTACGATTAAATAGCTTTTTGCTAACAGACAGACCTTGATAACGCTGTTGATAAGCGAGTAGAGCACTTACAATCGCTTGTAAACCAAAGCCAACTGCAAGGCGTGTCTGTGGTAATGATAGCTGAGCGACATCAGCTAATAACGACACCATTGGCTGAGTATCTTGGTATAAAAAGTCATACATCGACACACGTGTCGGTGAAATAGTCGTCATAATCTGCTAGCATCAAAAAGTGTGCCCCTATATTACGGTGCCAAATGTCTTGATACAATCCCTTAATAATAGAAATTTATAATCATTTTACTGATAATGCTATTAATCATGTTATGAATGACAGCTGGAAGCTTTTATGATAAATAACAACCGTACCGATACGCAGCTAGTAATCAATATTGCTAAGCAAACTCTAACAGCATATCAGCAGCAAACTGAGCTTGCTCAATATAAAGTATCCACTGCTAAGAACGGCATTGGTAGCCAGCAAGATAGTGGTTGCACACCGCTCGGCAACCATATCATTGCCAAGAAGATAGGTAAGGATGAGCCTATGAATGCTGTGTTTGTTGGACGAGTATCTACGGGCGAGGTATATAGTGCTGAGCTTGGCGCGCTACATCCTGAACGTGATTGGATATTAAGCCGTATTTTATGGCTAAGTGGTCTTGAGGAAGGTGTTAATAAAGGCAGTAACAGTCAAGGCGGCTGTGATACGTATCAGCGTTATATCTATATTCATGGCACACCAGACACTGAGCCGATGGGTATACCACTATCACATGGTTGCGTACGTATGCGTAATGAGGATATCTTTGAGCTGTTTGAGCAAGTAGAAGAAGGCGCAGCCGTCACTATAGTAGCGAGCTAGATACTGGTTTGGTCAATAAAGTTTATAAATAACTGGCGATGTTACCTTTATCAATTTAAGGTTAAAAAAGACAGCTCTTATAAATGGAGCTGTCTTTTTTATTCTGCATTGTTATTATTTTGTATGAACACCTTTACCAAAATATCGAACTGTCTTTCACTTTAGGCAAGTGTTTTTCAGTGCGTTTAAGGTCTTCTTTTAGCGTTGCAGCAAACCAGCCTGCACCATACAGCGCATTAGAGTTTTCTTCTGACTTTTGCTGATAACATTGTTGATATTGAAGATGTTCACAATATCGACCCAATGCTTTTTGCGCTTTTATCAAACGTTTTAACCAGCGTTTGGCTTTCTTTTTACCATCTTTCTTATTCAATAATGGCACGGCAAACTCATTAATATAGCGTAAATCTGTTAATTGGCGGTATAATTTATGCAGCGCTTGGTCTTTATCACTGCTTTCTAAATTAACATTATGTAAATCAACGCTTTCCAAATCCTTACTATCAGAGCCATCATCGCTGGCATCATTTTTACTTTCTAGGCTTTGCTCGGCTTTCACAAACTTTGTATGCTGTTTAGATAGTATTTTTGCCAGTTTATCATTGGCGCACTTATCAGCTTGCGGTTCAAGGTGTGGATCACTCATAACAAAGGCAATCAGCTCCAGTAGAGTTAATTGAAAGTCATTGGCTGCTACCGCATCGATAGGCTTAATTTTTAGTGCTTCGAGGTCTGCAGTCCAATCGACTACAGGCGCACTAAATTCTTGCAGTTTAGGTTCGATATATGAAGCAAGATAGGCGAGTTCACGATAGCTACCAAGTAAGGTCGCTGTTTGTTTTAATATCGGCAGCCAGTCAGGGTTAAGCTCATCAGAAAAGCCAGCAAATGCTTGTAATGCAGCACGCAGGCGGTTAATACCAATGGATAGTTGTAAGATATGCTCATCATCTTTGCTGCCAGCCACGACAGCACTACTATTCGGTAATATCTGCAACAGACAATTATGCACTGCTGCGCGTACAAAGGCAGGCATGCTGCTGTCTTTGTTAATATTCAGCTGGCTCAGGTCAGCTTTAACCGCTGGACTATGATTTTGCCCAGTGATTAGTAGACCACCGCGCTCAGCTTTGGTGACGGTAGACAAGCAGAGCTTATAACGCTTACACCACGTTTTAGCAGTCGTAAATAAAAAGTCTAAATCTCCTGAGACCAGCTCAAACTCAATCTCTTGAATAGGATCGCGCTGGGTATCATCATGACCATGGATAACTTCTCCATGATCGTACGCCATCTCAATACTATTGCTATCCTCATCTTTACTGTCTTCCATTAACAAACGGGTAGTGCGCTGTACATCAGTAACATATTGGCGTGTTAGTTTTTGTGCCAGTTTTTTGAGCTTGAAATCGGCCAAAGCAGAGGCAATTGAGGTGTTCTTATAAATCGTCAAATCAGGCATTAGCTTATTATTATCCAGCATGGCCTGTACTTTTGCATTATCTAATGTAGCATTATGCTCTAAACGTGCCGCAATACCATCGCCACCAGCTTTGATAGTCTGTACCCAGGTGTCGCCTTCTTTACGAATACGTAAGCCAATACCAGCCTGTGCAAGCTGTTGATCAGGTGTATCGTAATAATGCGCTGCCAGTTGCGTAATCTGTGAGGACTTGACTTGGGCTTGACGCATCAGGCTCTTTAGCCGCGACTCTGGTACTAAAAACTTTAGCTCTATTTCCTGCATGATGGCTCCTAATAATTCTGACTAATAACTATTAGTCTACCATTCTACAATTATTTAAGTTGCAATAAAAAAGCTGCCCTACATGATGTAGGGCAGCTTTTCTTGTAATCTGTACTTAGAGATGGTCGGTAATTAGAACTGGTTCATTGTGTTCTTGCCGCCGCCAGCTTTTAGAGCGTTGTCACCAGAGAAGATCTCTTTGTGATCATCACCAAGGTCAGAACCCGCCATTGCTTGGTGCTTAACACAAGCGATGCCTTCACGAATTTCTTTACGTTGTACGCCAGCTGCATAAGCAAGCATACCGTCTTCACCGAAGTAGCCTTTAGCAAGTTCATGAACGCTAAGTGCTGTCGTGTGGTAAGTAGGTAGCGTGATTAAGTGATGGAATACACCAGCTTCACGTGATGCATCACGTTGGAAGTTCTTAGCGGCAACGTCAGCTGCTGCATCAAGCTCAGTACCGTCATAATCAGCACTCATCAAGTCATCTTTATTGTATGCAGAGATGTCTTTGCCTTCTTCTTCCCACTGAGCGATAACTTGCTTACGGAAATTAAGCGTCCAGTTGAATGATGGGCTGTTGTTATAAACTAGCTTAGCTTTAGGCTGTTGCTCTTTAATGCGATCAACCATCATTTTAATGTGTTCTACGTCTGGAGTCGGTGTTTCGATCCATAGTAGGTCAGCGCCGTTTTCTAGAGCGGTTACACAGTCAAGGACAACGCGGTCGATGTTAGTATCTTCACGGAACTGATATAGACCGTTTGGCAAGCGAACTGGACGTACAAGTTTGCCGTTGTGCTTAAGCAAGCTATCGTTCTCTTTCGCGTTCTCTAGCGTCACTTCTTCCATTTCGATGAAGTCGATGTACTGAGAAGCAAGATCGCCTGGCTCATTTGATACTGGGATTTTTTGCGTTAGTGATGCGCCTTCAGAGTCAGTACGAGCAACGATGATACCGTCTTCAACACCAAGCTCTAAGAATGCATAACGAATCGCATTGATTTTTGCGATATAATCTTCATGCGGTACAGTTACTTTACCAGCTTGGTGACCACATTGCTTAGCGTCAGATACTTGGTTCTCAACTTGGATAGCACAAGCACCAGCTTCGATCATTTGCTTAGTTAATAGGTAAGTCGCTTCTTCGTTACCGAAACCAGCATCGATATCAGCAATGATTGGCACAACATGTGAATCAAAGTTTTCGATTTTTTCTTGGATGGCTGTGGTATCTTGACCCGCTTCTTCAGCAGCGTTTAGCTCACGGAAGTAGTCGTTTAGCACTTTAGCATCAGCTTGACGTAAGAACGTGTAGATTTCTGCGATTAGCTTAGGTACTGATGTTTTTTCGTGCATCGATTGGTCAGGTAGAGGACCGAACTCAGAACGTAAGGCTGCTACCATCCAACCTGATAGGTAGATGTAAGTTTTAGCAGTAGTACCAAAGTATTTTTTCTTAGCATACATAGTTTGTTGGGCAACAAAACCATGCCATGCACCTAGAGACTGCGTGTACTGAGATGTGTCGTTGTCATAATCTTCCATGTCTTGACGCATGATTTTTGCAGTATACTTTGCAATGTCTAAACCAGTTTTGAAGCGGTTTTGTGCCATCATACGTGCAGCATCAGTTTCGCTGATATTCTGCCAGTTACCGTGTTTTTGCTTTAATTCACGTACTAAATCGATTGCTGATTTATAAGTAGTTGACATCTACAGTCTCCTTGGTGGGGTATTAAAAGTTTGACGAACAAATTCTAACGAGCACAGAATCAAGTGGTAAAATGATCGTAACTAAATTTGATTTGCGAGGAATTTACAGGGATTACGATTGTACTAACTTGCGTTGAAACTTAATTGCTATTGGTACTACTAAGGGCAAATTGAAGTCCGCCTCACAAACGGCGAATGACAATTTACTATAAATCTTATCTCTATTACCCTAAACAAACCTGCTGTAAAATACAAGAGGTTTACTTGACTCTACTAGAAAAAGTAGTTAGTAGTCAAAGCATATTAGGTTTGTATTGACATTCATATCTCGATACATTGCAGCAGAAATCTCACCACCTACCAAATCTCTGCTTACTAATAAGAAATGTTACAATAACTAACTGCGTATTTAGACATAAATAGTCAAAGCATTATATGATGATGATGCTAGCACTTAATCGTTGAGCTACGTAACAACCCATCGTACAAATACGTTGTTTAGTTATATAAATAAAATAACGATTTGAGATAAGAATTATTGTCTGTGCTGTCAATTATTTGTATAACTCACTATAGCGGGGTTACCAAGATTTACCTAATTTATGATAGTTATCTTTGGTATTTCTATAATATATAGAGTAACAAAAACAATGGTTTGAGTTTAGAAGAATTACGTTATAATAGCTAATATTGAGCAAAGTTAATGCAAAAAATACTCTTAATTTCCTACTAATGGCTGTATAACGCCCATAATTATCTATAAAAACAACGCAAAAATTGCTAACTATTAAATAGCATTTATTCTAAGTAAAAGAGAAATACATATGAATTTGCAGCGGGTCGATTTAAATTTATTGGTGCATTTAGATGTATTGTTAAGAGAAAAAAACGTCACACGTGCTGCTGAGCAGTTAGGCATCACCCAGCCTGCAATGAGTAATATATTGCGACGTTTGCGTAAGCTATTCAACGACCCGTTATTGGTGCGTTCATCTGAAGGTATGACGCCGACCGAACGAGCTTTAGAGCTGCAACCACGTATTCGTGAGATACTCGCTGATCTGACTCAAGTACTTGAGCCGCGTACTGAGTTTCGACCGTATAGCACGTCACGTGTCTTTCGTATTATGACCTCAGACTATGCTGAGGCAACGTTAGTACCAAAACTGGTAAAAGCTTTACGCTCTGAAGCACCGAATGTGATTTTGGACTTTTTGACACCTTCAGACGTGTCTTATCGTGATATGGAGCAAGGGAGAGTTGATTTGGCGATTAACCGCTTCAACGAGATTCCGCAAAGCTTCCATCAAGTATTAGTTTGGCGCGACACTTTTAGCTGCTTACTCTCATCTGAAAGCCCTTATGCTAACCGTTTTAATCTAAAAAACTATCTAAAAGCGCAGCATGTCTGGGTATCCAAGACAGGTATGGGCGTGGGGTTCGGAGTCAATCCAGAAAAGTCTGGCGGACTTGGCTCTATCGATCAAGCACTACAACGTTTGGGTCAAAAGCGTCAAATCAGTGTCTTTACTCGTCATTATCAGATGCCGGCCATGCTCGCGGCAAACAAAGATTTGATTGCGACATTGCCGACCCGAGTTGCACGCATGCAGGCCAATAACGATAGTATTATGATGAAAGAGCCACCATTCTTTATTCCTGAATTTGAGCTGACGATGGCATGGTCACCGTTATTACAGCATCATCCAGCGCATCGCTGGTTACGACAACTTATCATGCATGTTGCACGGCAGGTGGTTGCTGATGAAGAGAATCAAGAGCAAGAAATACCCACCATTAATCATCTGTTTTAAGGTAGCTTTTATTTAGGCACTTCCCATTTCAGCATCAGGGCTGTTCTAAATCATTGCAACTTCTATTAAAGTTTAATGTTAAATAAAACCAGCCTTTGTGCTGGTTTTTTATTTGTCTGAACTTGGGGTTGGTTAAGTAGTTCTTAATAAGACAGTCACATTCTTAACATATCAAGCACATTTCTTTATATCTTGTAAAACTGTAAGCGAATAGTTTTGTTATGATAATTCGAACTTAGAAGAGTTGAACGTTAAGCAAGAATATCTTTAAAACGAACATCTTTAGAATAATAACTGTTTAGAGCTAGATGATAAGACTAAGAAATATGTGTTTTGTAATTAGTATCATCTAAGCAATTTATCAATCAACTAAATAAATGGATAAGGTCAATAATCATGGCAGATATTACTACTGTAAACCCAGCAACAGGCGAAGACATTAAAGAATACAACTATATGAGTAATGATGAGGTTAACAACATTGTTGAAGCCTCGCATCAAGCATTTCTAGAATGGCGTAAAACTAGCCATGAAGAGCGTGCGAAGGTTATTAATTCTATTGGCGAGACCTTGATGAAGTACAAAGAGGAGCTATCTCGTCTTATGACTGAAGAGCGCGGTAAACTTTATAGTCAGAGTCTACAAGAAATTGATCTATGTAAAGCGATTTGTGATTACACCGCAGAGAGGGGTGTGGCCGCGCTTGCTGATGATGAACGTGACATCGAAGGTCTCAAAAAAGGTATTGTCACTTATCAGCCCATTGGCGTTATCTATGGTATGCAGCCTTGGAATTTCCCAGCTTATCAAGTGTTCCGTTATACCATAGCCAATTTGATGGCAGGTAACAGCGTTCTGCTTAAGCATGCAGCAAACGTGACTGGTTCTGGCTTATTAATTGAAAAAATATTCCATGAGTCTGACTTACCGAACGATTTGTTCCGTACTATTCTAATCGATCATGATCAGTCAGAAAAGTTAATTGGTAATGATAAAGTACGCGGTGTGACGCTTACTGGTAGTGATGGTGCAGGTAGCATCGTCGGTCAGCAAGCAGCAAAAGCAATCAAAAAAGCAGTCCTAGAGTTGGGCTCGAATGACGCATTTATCGTTTTAGAGGATGCTGACCTAGAGCTTGCAGTACAAACTTGTACTCTAGCGCGTCTGATAAATAATGGCGAAACTTGTGTTGCTGCAAAGCGCTTTATCGTTGTCGACAGTTTATATGATGAGTTCCGTAAGCGTATCGTTGAAGAGTTCGAAAGCAAAAAAGCAGGCGATCCAATGGACGACAGCTCGGATCTTGGTCCATTAGCCCGCAAAGATCTGCAAGAAAAATTGCATGAGCAAGTGGAAGAGAGCGTAAGCAAAGGCGCTACTATATCTGTTGGTGGTAAATTACCAGAAGGTAAAGGTAGCTTCTATCCAGCGACTATTTTGGAAAATGTTGAAAAAGGTCAACCAGCTTATGATGATGAGCTATTTGGTCCAGTAGCATCGCTGATACGTGCTAAAGATCAAGACGATGCATTACGTATTGCTAACGACAGCCGTTATGGCTTAGGTGGCGCTATCTTCTCTAAAGATGAAGACAAAGCTATACGTCTAGCCAATGAACAGTTTGATACGGGTATGGTCTATATCAATGGTTATGGCCTCGCAAATCCAGCATTACCTTTTGGTGGTGTGAAAAACTCGGGTCATGGTCGCGAGCATGGTGGTTTCGGTATTAAAGAATTCGTAAACATCAAAGGTGTCCACGTTCATAACAGTTAAGAACACGTACAGACTTTAAAGTTAAAACGCTTTAAACATTAGATACCGAAAAGCCCAGTCATTCATAAATTGAGTGACTGGGCTTTTTTATGAGCGACAGTTTTAAATGATTAATATTTTTCTTTGCTTCTTGCCATTACATTAACTGTTTAAATAAAGCTTTAAAGGTAAGGTGGGTAACATAGAAAAAGTTTCTTTGCCCTGACTATTCAGGTTGATTACACCTTTAGCTAATAACAAAATTGTCCAAGGCAATAGCTGATGCTCAAGCTTTTGCACTCGCGTTTGTAGACAATCCGCCGTATCTTTTTGATTGACCTCTAATAAAGCTTGGGTCAAAACAGCGCCCGCATCGAGCTCAGCAGTGACGACATGAATACTACAGCCATGATGACGTTCACCTGCTTGTATGGCACGCTGGTGAGTATCTAGCCCTTTATAAACAGGTAATAGAGAAGGGTGTAGGTTAATCATCGGTGCTGGTGCGTTATCGATAAAATCTGCACTCAATACCCGCATAAAACCAGCTAATACAATCAAATCTGCTTGCCATTCTACCAGTTGAGCATTAGCATGACTCTCAAAAGTTTTGATTCCCATGCGTTTGCCATTAGCAACGTGCGACAATACTTCTACTGGAATAGCGGCATCTTGCGCACGTGTGATGGCATAAGCATCCTCACGATTACTAATGACACCGACTATCTCAATCGGTAGCGCACCTGCTTGCATAGCATCTATTAATACTTGTAGATTGCTACCACTGCCTGATACCAATACCGCAATGCGTAAAGGTTTAGCCGATACTTTTGCGATACTTTTAGAAGTGCTTTGTAGATTATCATCTGATATTGGCGATACTGACATTAACGGTACACCACTGCATCCGCTTCACGATTAACCATCTCACCTAGTTGCCATGCTTTTTCGCCAGCATCATTCAAAGTTTTAATCGCCGCTTCAGCTTTATCTTTAGGCACAACGATAACAAAGCCAACACCGCAGTTAAAGGTGCGGTACATCTCACTTTGCTCGATATTGCCCTCAGTTTGTAGCCAAGTGAATAGCTCTGAGAACTGCCAGCTGTTGGTATCGATGCTAGCGGCTAAATTATCCGGTAATACGCGTGGCAAGTTATCCGTTAAGCCGCCACCAGTGATATGTGACATGGCATGCAGTGCGGAGCTACCAAGGGTATCCTGCAGAGCTTTAATCGCTTTTACATAAATACGAGTAGGTGCCATTAGCGCATCTTGAATAGGCTGCCCATCTAGCTGCTCATTGCTGCTAGTAACATCAATACCGCTGACTTCGATAACTTTACGTACTAATGAATACCCGTTAGAATGCGCGCCACTTGAAGAAAGGGCGATTAGAACATCGCCTTCTGCGACATTTTCACCAGTGATAACCTCGCTTTCTTCAACCACGCCCACACAGAATCCAGCTAAATCATAATCGTCGTCTTGGTACATGCCTGGCATTTCAGCTGTTTCACCGCCGATAAGGGCACAATTGGCAAGTTTACAACCATCACCAATACCAGTCACGACAGTAGCAGCAACATCGACATCGAGTTTACCCGTTGCATAGTAATCTAAAAAGAACAATGGTTCTGCACCGCAAACCAATAGATCATTAACGCACATCGCCACCAAATCAATGCCAATAGTGTCATGACGATTTAGCTGTAGTGCCAACTTAAGCTTAGTACCAACGCCATCAGTACCAGATACGAGTAGCGGAGAGGTGTAACCTGTCGGAATACGACATAGGGCGCCAAAACCGCCAAGTCCACCCACAACTTCAGGGCGAGTAGTGGCTTTTGCTACGGACTTGATTCGTTGAACCAATGCATCGCCTGCATCAATATCAACGCCGGCATCTTTGTAGCTTAAAGAAGGCTTGTCACTCATAGTCATCTCACAGTTGGGGATAGATAATTGGAATTAATAGTTGAAGTTATTCATTACAATGAATAATTGAAGTCAGTATTATAAAATTTGAATGTGGTGCGCGCATTATACCCAAAAACAGGCCACACTCGCAAAGCAACTTGCCAATATTTGACCAAGATTTGCTATAAGCGGCAAATAAAAAACCAAGACACAAAAAATGACTGATTTTTTACTGTACTCTGCGATAATAAAGCGCCAAAGTAATTGTAAAATTACCGTACTAATGATTACTATTATAGGAAAGTCATTTAATAACTTATATGACCAGCTCTAGTAACGTCATCATCTCAAATCAGCTTAATCGTAGGATTGCCCTTAATGATAAATCAACCAATAGATCCTTTTTTTCGGCGCTTATTTATTGTCGTTGCTATTGTTGTAACCCTATTTTTATTGTATTTGATGATGCCGGTCATTATACCGTTCGTTATTGCATTCATACTGGCTTATTTACTTAATCCACTGGTCAAACGCTTATCAAGGTATGTTAGACGCTGGATAGCCATTATTGTCGTCTATTCAGCACTGACCTTCAGTATGGTGTTGCTACTCTGGTGGATTGTGCCAACGTTGTGGCATCAGCTGCAAGCCGCTTGGGAATATTTGCCCAAAATTCTGAGCTGGTATGATGAAGTGGTACGTGAATGGTTTACTAATAATAGCCCTGTTCGTCTGCCAGAGTTAGAGGCGAAGGGTTTGTCCGAGACCTTAGTAGATTATATGCAGACGCATTATAGATTCTCAGACGCCAGTACATGGATGAGCCAAATACTTGCCTCAAGTATGAACTTTATTAATAATGCCGGACTGATTGTGCTAGTACCCATTCTGACGTTTTATTTCTTATTTAATTGGGACAAACGTCTGCTTAGCTGGAAAGTGGCTATTCCTACTGCTTACTGCAAAACAGTCATTGGCATCGCCCAAGAGTGTGACCGTGCATTGATGGCTTTCATTAAAGGTCAATTACTGGTCATGGTGCTGTTAGGGATTATTTATGCTGTGCAATTACAACTGATTGGGCTTGAGCTTGGACTAATTATTGGTATGGTTGCAGGTGTTGCGAGTTTTGTACCGTATTTAGGTTTTGGACTTGGTTTCATAGCCGCTGTTATTGCTTGTCTGTTCCAATTTGGTCTAAATTGGACTTATCTGTCTCTAATCGTTGGTGCGTTTTTAGTAGGACAAGCGGCCGAAGGATACGTGTTACAGCCACTCCTGTTGGGTGATAAAATCGGGCTTTCACCGTTATGGGTTATTTTTTCTGTATTGGCAGGCGCAAGCTTACTAGGTTTCGTCGGTATGTTGATTGCCTTGCCTGTATCCGCTGTACTTAACGTATTATTTCGACATCTCTATAATTATTATCGCTCTACCGACTTTTATAAGGGTCGTAAACAACTAAATTTATTTGAAGAAAGATAAGTGCGTTAAGATTGAAGGCGATAGATCAGACAAGCAGCAGTTGTTAAATGTTAGATTGACGAATAGCAGTTAATCAGGCTTAGTAAGTAAAAGACTTGTCAGTCATTTTGTAAATATGTTATATATAGGCGCAGTATTAACTATAGCAGTTGCTCGTTTCGGTTAATTTTGACAAAGGTCTTTTTTAATAAAGCATTTAGTTAATTTATTACTGAACGAGAGAACTCTTGGATAACAAAAAAATGTAAGTTAAGAAAACTACATGCCAATACCAAAAAATTTATGTCACGCAGTATTTAAGCCAGTTTAAAGAAGATTGTTCGACAAATTAATTTTTTCTTTACATTGCGCTATGCAAAACGAGTTGATGATTCATGGCAGAAGCACAGCTAAGTCTCAATCTGGACATTAAGCACGATGCGAGTCTCAGCGACTTTGCTGGTCCAGGTTGGATGTCGATTATTGATGCAGTGCGGCAGCTACATGTCGGCCTGATAGGCCAGCTGTACCTATTCGGTAGCCCTGCTACTGGTAAGTCTCATTTGCTATCGGCTATTTGTGAGTCATTCATTGAGATGGATAAGTCAGCAATTTGTTTATCACTTAATGAGTTGATTCATACCGATGTCCACGTACTGTCATCCTTAGAGAATTTTGATCTTATCGCCATTGATGATTTAGAAGTGCTGGAGCATAGCAGTCAATGGCAAGAAGCCTTGTTTCATTTGATAAACCGCAGCCGTGAAGGGCAGCGCCAGTTACTATTTGCTGCCAATAGACCAGCCAGTGAATTGCCGTTTCAGCTGACTGATCTGCTGACTCGTTTAGCACAAGCACCCACGTTCAAAGTACCCAATGGTCATGACCTAGCCGACCGTAAAGCATTATTACAGTCTATTTTACGTCGGCGTGGTTGGCAATTTGATGAGCGTATTATTGAGCATCTGCTGACCGAAGGACCGCATCGTATCGGGGCAATGATGGAGGTGCTCAACTATATTCAGCCGATGTTTTCTAATCTTGGACGTAGTAATATATCTAAAGCAGTGATAAGCGATGCATTGCGTACTATTGACGAACAAACGCTTGCGGCAGAGCTTGCTGATATCGCTCAAGAAACCCAAAAAGATGATGAAGCAGCAAGTAATGACAACCATACAATACCACTGGATTTTTAGCTGCTGACACTTAGTGAAGATAAATAGCTCAATGCTCTAACCTTTAATTTTTTTACCAAATTTTTTATCATGGATAGGATATCTTATGAAAATCTCTGCCTCTTTGCTTAAAAAACTGACAATTAGCACGCTCTTAATTGGCGCAGGTTCAGTGTCTATGCTTTCACATGCAGCCGTTACTTTGCTCGTCGATGACCATATTAAAGTAACCGCTATTAATGGGCAGGAAGTCAAACAAAGTGCCTTTCAGCCTTTAACTAAAACGTTTACTTTGCAGCCTGGTCAACATGCCATTACTGCTAAATATGACCGTCTATATGATTTGCCTCGTGATGAGCATGACTATTTGCGTTCAGGCAATGTGAGCGTAACGGCGGAACTGGCAGACAATCAAACCTATCGTTTGACTATGCCTAATCAACCAGAAGAGTATAAAGCTGCCAAAGAATATGCTGAACGTCCAACGCTAGCAGTACAACAGGACAATAGGGTTATCGCCAGTCAGCAAAGCATCGGTGGAAATCAAGGTGGCTTGCTATCAGGTATAGGTAAAGCTCTAGGCGGTGTGTTTGGTGGTAGCAGTGATGCCGAACTACAGAACCAGCGCGCTATTGCTGCATTAGAGCAGCCGACTTCAACTACTGGGCAGCAAACTGCAATAACCCAACCTAAGGTAAATACTGGTACGGTAAGCTCTAGCACTCAGTCTGCGAATACCCTTGATAGCTTTATGCAAATTTGGCTTAATGCAACGCCTGCTGAACGTGAGAAAATGCGCCAATGGATTCAACAGTAACCATCTGTTTTTATAGTATTAGTTAACGATATCTGAGTAATAAAAAAGCACCTAATAATAGGTGCTTTTTTTATTTACGATTAGATGTAATGACTAGCAGAGTCTAGTTAATCATTAACCTAAGAATGCGTTATACATCCAAACTAGTTTTTCTTGCTCTTGTACATAAGCATCAACTAGGTCGGCTGAACCTTGGTCATCGCTTTCTGCTGCTACTGCTGAAACTTGACGCTGCTCTTCGATAAGCGTTTGCAGACCAGTCACCACACCTTTTACGCAGGTATTACCGTCTTTAACGTTCTTATCTTCTTGGATGCCAGAATGCTGTGCAAAATCGCTATAAGCATGTAATGGTGTACCACCTAAGGTTAGAATACGTTCGGCGATCTCATCAATCTGTAATTGTAGAGCAGTGTATAACTCCTCAAACTTAGGGTGTAATGAGAAGAAATGCTCACCTTTAACATTCCAGTGGTAACCACGGACGTTAATATAGAAAGTATGATAGCTAGATAATAGACCATTTAATTTATCAATTACTTGACCCATTTCAGCTTTTTCTAGACCAATCTGGTTAGTACTGTTATCAGTATTACTCATAATATTATCCTTATAATGTGAGTGTTGATTTTATAAAATAGGAGTATAGCAAGTCGCGTTACTTATGATTACCTTCTTTATCGTACCAAAGTCTGAACATATAACGACGATATTACGAAAGAGACTGGATTCTGAAAAAGACTGGTACCACTAATAACTACGATGCTTTAACTTTTGATGCCTATTATAATAGCAAACCATAATGGATTAGTTAAATTTAATAAATATAATTCTATGATTGGTTTTGTAAAACTCTAAAGAAAATCTCTTTACTATTAAGCAAGTCTCTTTATTATTTAAAGTAAAACAGATAAAGAGACCTAAATACTATCATGAAGGTGGTTGAATGCTCTCAGGGTTTAAACCTTTTACAGGAACTACTTCTTTCAGGTGCTGACGTACCGTATCAATCGGGAATTTTTGCGCTTGCAAACGTTTAGGTACAATTTGACTGCCTTGCTGACCTTTCATTTCAAACATCATAAAGAT
This sequence comes from Psychrobacter sp. S1-30-MNA-CIBAN-0213, assembly GCF_040309845.1. Lineage (NCBI taxonomy): Bacteria > Pseudomonadati > Pseudomonadota > Gammaproteobacteria > Moraxellales > Moraxellaceae > Psychrobacter > Psychrobacter sp. S1-30-MNA-CIBAN-0213. The sequence goes on from NZ_JBEOPE010000006.1 coordinate 145,413, forward strand.
ATAGTCATCAGTCTCATCCCAGCTTTTGACCGCAGTCCATGGAATAACCGCTTGTTGAGTAGTACCAGCCCGCATTTGCATGCCACGCATCTTATTATTGTTCATCAAATCAGGCTGATTGGTTGGCATTGCCATGACTAAACCATGTTTTTGCACACCCAACTTCATCTGACGCATCTCGTCTGGCATCTCTTGATCAGCAACTTGTTTTTCAAATTCTCTTTTGACATACCATTTAAAGCCAAGGGTACGAACCAGTAAATAAATCACTACCGCAACCAGCATTAGCCAAAAAATAATCGTCGAGTAACCTGTTACGAAGACTAACCCTACAATTGCTAGTATTACGACCACTGCCATAATAATCCATTCTTTCATTTTGATACTTTTTAAACCGAAAGAGGGGCTAGCGCTGGCGAATAGCTCATACTGTGCTTGATGGAATTCAGCCTCGGTTAAGTTTAAGGCGACAGGTTGTAGCGTGTAGGGGTACAGGGCCATAAAGGTTTCTCAAATACTTATATTAAAAGTGTTGGGTTTAAAAACGCCAAACGTAAGCAGCTACGCCGTAGTTGGCCGGAAGTGTAATAAAGGTATGCGCTTATCTTACCGAAAAGTGCTCTTAAATGAAACATATAAGGATATCTGTGCACTTATAGATACCATATTAATGGCATTAATAGAGATATACGACGCTTATAAGAGTTAATATCAGTTATGAAAGCTAATATCGGTTCCAAAAAATGCAACTAGCTGTGCCAAACTCGCCTAATCCATTACATGTAGTATTTGCCTTCGTTGTCTTTGTCACTCAAAATTTTGGAATTAGTATGACTTTAGGGTTAAAAATTCAAAAAGACATACATTATTGAGCGCTGAAGGATATCGTTAAGCTAAAAGTAGTTGCTATAAATTAGAGGTAGAAAATCCTGAAAACCTAGTTAAAAAATGGTCTAAACATGGTCAAATCTACTGGGTCTTGGTATTATAGCGGCTACAATATTTTGTCATAAAAAGCATGGCGTCACAGCAAGACTATAACTATGTCATAACTAGGCATAAAGCTCTGTTATAAATCTAAGCTGGCCACTTATTATATTAAAAATTTTTTTAAACCTTCTACTCACTCTCAGCGTTACAGGCAACTATTATGATTGATCCGAAACTCTTACGCGGCGATTTAAGCGACTTACAGCAACAGCTGGCCACCCGTGGCTATACGCTTGATATGGAGTTCTGGCAAACCATTGAAAATGAGCGTAAATCGCTACAAGTCAAAACCGAAGAGTTGCAATCGCGCCGTAACGCTGGTGCTAAGCAAGTGGGCGCGCTAAAAAAATCGGGCGAAGATGCCAGTGAGCTATTGGCTGAGATGCAAAGTGTCAGCGGTGAGATTAAAACGGCCGAAGACGAGCTGCGCACTTTACAAGAGCGCATCACCCAAGCGGCTTTGCAGATTCCCAATATTCCAGCAGCAGATGTGCCAGTGGGTACGTCAGAAGATGATAACGTCGAAGTGCGCAAATGGGGCACGCCGCGCGAGTTTGACTTTGAGATTCAAGACCATACTCATCTAGGTGAGACACTCGGTATGCTCGACTTTGAAGCAGCAACCAAACTAACTGGTAGCCGCTTTAATGTGCTCAGAGGACAGTTGGCACAAATGCACCGTGCCTTAATTCAGTTTATGCTGAATACTCATACGATTAAGTACGGCTATACTGAAACGTATGTTCCTTATATCGTCAATTCAGAAAGCTTAAAAGGCACAGGTCAGTTACCGAAGTTTGAAGATGATTTGTTTAAACTTACTAATCATACCAATAATGATGATATGGATTTTTATCTCATTCCGACGGCGGAAGTACCGATGACCAATTTGGTACGCGGCGAGCGCTTAGATATCAAAGAGCTGCCGTTAAAGTTTACCGCGCATACACCCTGTTTCCGTAGTGAAGCTGGCTCACACGGTCGTGATACTCGTGGTCTCATTCGTCAGCATCAGTTTGAAAAAGTTGAGATGGTCAATATTGCCTCAGCTGAGCAGTCAGATGAATTGCTTGAAGCAATGACTGGACAAGCTGAATATATTTTGCAGCAGTTGAATCTACCATATCGCACGGTCAAATTATGTACGGGCGATATGGGCTTTGCCGCGCAAAAAACTTATGACATTGAAGTATGGTTACCGAGCCAAGAGACCTATCGTGAAATCTCAAGTTGTTCTAACTGTGGTGATTTCCAAGCACGCCGTATGGGCACACGGGTCAAAGACGGTAAACAGACAAGTCTTGCGCATACGCTAAATGGTTCAGGCTTGGCAGTTGGTCGTACTTTATTGGCTGTCATGGAAAATTATCAAAATGCGGATGGTAGTATCACGATTCCAGAAGTGTTGCGTCCATTTATGGGCGGTGCTGAGACAATTTCAGTTTAATAAGTATTTTGTCTATATAAATAGCAAGTTATAATGCTAACTCGCTATTTATTACTTTTGCCTATTATTAATTGTTATTTAACAAAACCGATATAAGTCATTGTTAAATACAAACGATTTTATGAGGCCGTTTTTGGCTTGGCTCATGGCAAATATGTTAATATTGCCCCTTAATTAATCACCTTATTCTTAAGAGCGTTTATCGCGCTTTTATTTTACTGTTCAATCGATTTTCCTCTTATCTTCCATACTTCTCATTCGAATATTAGGACACTCTATGCCCACCCCAATTAACGAACGTAAATTAGCCAATGCCATCCGTGTGCTCTCATTTGATGCGGTTCAAAAAGCCAACTCTGGACATCCAGGCGCGCCGATGGGCATGGCTGATATTGCTGAAGTTCTGTGGCGCAAATTTTTAAAACATAATCCTGCCGATCCGCAATGGCACAACCGTGACCGCTTTGTGTTATCGAACGGCCATGGCTCGATGCTTATTTACTCGTTACTCCATTTATCAGGCTATGATGTCAGCGTCGATGACCTAAAAGGCTTCCGTCAGCTACATTCAAAGACCCCAGGTCATCCTGAGCTTGGTTATACACCAGGTATTGAAACCACGACTGGTCCACTAGGTCAGGGCATCGCGAATGCGGTTGGTTTTGCTATCGCTGAGAAGACGCTAGCGGCACAGTTTAATCGTGACGGACATAACATCGTTGACCACCATACTTATGCGTTCTTGGGTGATGGCTGCTTGATGGAAGGTATCAGCCATGAAGTTTGTTCACTGGCTGGCACGTTATCGCTTGGCAAGTTAGTATTCTTCTATGATGACAATGGCATATCAATCGATGGTAATGTTGAAGGCTGGTTCACTGATGATACGCAAGCGCGCTTTGAAGCGTATGGCTGGCAAGTTATCAAGGTTGATGGTCATGATACCGATGCTATCACTCAAGCAACTGAGAAAGCGATTGCTGAGACCACTAAACCAAGCTTAATCATCTGCAAAACCACTATCGGCGCTGGTAGTCCGAACAAGCAAGGCTTAGCAGCCAGCCATGGTGCACCACTTGGTGATGACGAAATCGCCTTGACTCGTGATGCGTTATCTTGGAAGCATGCACCGTTTGAATTAGATGATGAAATTTATGAAGCGTGGGATGCCAAAGCCAAAGGCGATGTGCAACAAAAGAACTGGGATGCGGACTTTGAAGCTTATAAAAAGGCTTATCCAGAATTGGCAAGCGAGCTACTACGCCGCTTAAATGGTGAGTTGCCAGCGGACTTTGACAAGCAAGCGCAAGACTATATCCAACAAACCCAAGAGCAGGGCGGTGATGTTGCCAGCCGTAAAGCCAGTCAAAACGCCATCAATACCTTACAGCCATTATTACCAGAATTGTTGGGTGGTTCAGCGGATCTAGCTGGCTCAAACCTAACCCTATTTAAAGGTGCTAAAGGCATCGAGACTGACGCTGATGGCAACTATATCTACTATGGCGTGCGCGAGTTCGGTATGACCGCGATTGCCAATGGTATCGCATTGCATGGCGGCTTTATCCCTTACGTGGCGACCTTCCTGATGTTCATGGAATACGCGCGTAATGCCGTGCGTATGGGTGCATTGATGAAGCAACGTATCATCCATGTCTACACGCATGATTCTATCGGTCTGGGTGAAGATGGCCCAACGCATCAGCCAGTTGAGCAATTGACTAGCCTACGCACGACACCAAATCTACGTACATGGCGTCCTTGTGATGCGACCGAATCTGCTACTGCTTGGGTAGAAGCGATTAAGTCAGAAAACAATCCATCTGCACTTATCTTTAGCCGTCAAAGCTTACCGCATCAAGCACGTGACAGTGAGCAAGTCGCTAATATCACTAAAGGCGGCTATGTGCTAGCGAAGGAACAAGGCGAGCTAAAAGCCATCATCATTGCAACGGGTTCAGAAGTTGGCTTAGCGATGGAAGCGTACGAGACGCTTAGCGAAAATGGCGTTGGCGTCCGTGTGGTCTCTATGCCATGTGCAGAAATCTTTATGGAGCAAGATGCTAGCTACCGTGACGCTGTATTGCCGGCCACTATTCGTGCTCGCGTAGCGGTAGAAGCTGCGCATGTAGATTACTGGTACAAGTTCGTTGGTCTAGATGGCAAAGTCATCGGCATGACCACTTATGGCGAATCTGCTCCTGCAGATCAGTTATACAAAGAGTTTGGTATTACGACTGAGGCTGTGGTTGAAGCGGTAAATAGTTTGGTGTAATAAACCTGACTTAGTTAGCGTTTAAACAAGAAAGAGCTGCCGGAGAAATCTGGTGGCTTTTTTTTAATAGCTTGATTTTTGGTTTTGGAGCAGTTCTTTTTATTTACCTGCATCAGTATTGTCTGTAGCATGATATTACTGCAATCGAGAATAAAATGTATCTAGTAGCGACTATTCTATGCCTAATTAAAATTAGTTCGTGTTTTAGTTTATTTTTGTGTGGGGTGCCTAAAGTTATAACTGAATTTGAGTTTAAAATTTCAAGGTCATACTATCGCTTTAACTGCTAGGTAGTTATAATAGAATCTAACAACAAACCTAGTGTTTTTTCATAAGGCTTTAGTTTTGAATGACTGGCTAAGTAGATTAAGTTTTTCGGATTATGGAAGTTTAGCTTCCATAGCTAGTCTTCTCATAGCTTATATAACTCTTAAAAAAGTTAGTAAGATTGAAGATAGGTTTTTACTAAATGTTAGAGTAGTTGAATACGTTAAAGAGTTAGAAACGTTTTCTAGTGAAATGACTCGTTTGCTTGGTAAGTTTGATAATAATATTGAAGTTATTAATGAGAGATTTGCTTTAATAGACGTTAAACTTCGAAATATTCAGAGAAGTGCAACTGATGACTTGCTTAACGATTTGAAGATTACTAGGCGAAGTATCAAAGTTTTCAGAGGTAAGAATACTATAAAATTTTTTAGCTCTATATCGAATGAGATATCAGCGCGAGAAATCGTTACTAATATCAATGTTGTAGTTGAAGAGCTAAAACATCAAGATAAAAATAGAACTTTAACTAGGTAACAAAATGAAGGCTAATAGAGATTACATTGAGTTTATAGACCATTTGATTGCAATGACCCAAAATAATACGGTTTCTTGGAGAAGATCAAGTCCTCCTAACAATTTGATGGGTACAGAGCAAGAAGTCGATTTCGTATATACAACAACTTATCAAGGCAAATACTTAAGAGTATACGAAGAAAACTACAAACACTTTACAGATGAGTTTGAGTTTTTCTGGGCTGAAAGACCTATCGTCGAATTTACTGATATTCACTCCACTCCTTTATGGCGTTTTCCAATCTTATCTAATACTTATAATTTGTTGGAAGCTATTAGGTACAAAGATGCTGGAGTTGATGATTTTATTAGTAGTGTATTAGGAAGATAAATATCCGAAAGTCACACTCAATGTATATGCATTAAGCTTCTTATTAGTACGCATAGTGTATCCTATGAATTCAAAAATATTTTAGTTAGAGTGAATATGTTTATCGCTATTTTGAGAGTCTTTGAATTTTTAGATAGGAAATATTAGCTCTAATAAGTTGTTTTTGAGATTTCTGCTATGTCCCTAAAATCCACCTTCAAAGGTTTCCTAGGTGAAACCGTTATCAATGTCGCTATGTGGCTTAAGCTTGAAAAAGACGTCTACCACCGACTAAACGGTATTACCTTACCACGAGCCAATGGTGGTAGCACTCAAATCGACCATATTATCGTTTCTGTATACGGTATCTTTGTCATCGAAACCAAAAACTATAAAGGCTGGATATATGGTAGCGAGAACCAAAGACAGTGGACACAAGCCTTCCCAAATGGAAGTAAATTCAAATTTCAAAACCCATTGCGCCAAAACTACTTGCACATTAAGACGCTCGCAGATTTATTAGGATTGGAGCTTAGCTACTTTCATTCGATGATTGCTTTCATCGGTGAGTGTGAGCTGAAAACGCGCGATGAGTTACCTGAGCACGTATTGACGAGTGGAATGGCGTCTTATGTGAAGAAAAAGCAAGATAAGGTACTAAGTGAAGAAGATGTTAAGGCTATCATTGAGCAAATTGAAAGTAATAGATTTAGCAAATCTTGGAAAACCAATAGAGAGCACAAAGCCTATCTAAAAGACAAGCATAGCCAGTCAAATAAGCCGCCTAGCGGTAACGCTAATAATAAACCAGTTGCTAAAATGGCTAATAAGCCTACACCAGAACCGATAGTAAAAGAAACTGCTAAACGACCCACGCTGAAAAGTAGAGAAGTGCTGCGATGGTCGGGTCAAACTGAAATTGAATCCAGCAATGCGTCAACTGTTGCGCTAGCCATTCTGCCCTCTAGCCCGCAATTAATTAGTAGTGACTCGGTATTTATCACACCGTTTGAGGTTTTAGAGTCTAAGCCGAATATCAATGAGCTTTCTACTGTTGAGCAAGTCGACGCGCCAATCGTTTTCAATAATATTCCTGCTTGCCCAAGATGTCATAGTGAGATGATTAAACGTGTCGTAAAAAAAGGCGCGCGCGAAGGGCAGGCGTTTTATGGTTGTAGTCAGTTTCCTAAATGTCGCGGTGTGGTGAACGTTAATTAGATGTGATCAACCCATAGCTACTTTACCCATAAATCTCTTCCAACCGTAAACAAGACACCAATCGACCGTCCCATTCTCGCAGCTCCGGCTCTATTTCACTACATTTAGGCTTGGCATAAGGACAGCGTTTATGTAGCGCGCAGCCAGTTGGTGGGTTAAGTGGACTTGGAAGCTCACCATGTAAGGTTAAGTCATTTTTATGGCCAGTTACAGTCGGTGCCGCTGCTAATAAAGCAATGGTGTAAGGATGTTTTGGGGCATTATAAATAGCCTCTTTAGGCCCGTGTTCGACCGCCTGACCTAAGTACATCACCATTACATCATCAGCGACATGGCGTACCACTGATAAGTTATGAGAGATAAAGACGTAAGCGGTATGGTATTCGTCCTGTAAATCCATGAATAAATTCAATACTTGCGCTTGAATCGAGACATCGAGCGCCGAGGTAGGTTCGTCAGCGACCACAATCTTTGGATTGAGCATCATAGCGCGGGCGAGAGCAATCCGTTGACGCTGTCCACCTGAAAACATATGCGGATAACGGCCAGCATGTTCGGGACGTAGACCAACATGTCTCATCATCTCATTAATTTTGCTACGCTTTTCTTCTTTTGATAGCTTGGTATGAATATCTAAGGGTTCAGTCAATTGATAACCAATAGTATGACGCGGGTTAAGGCTACCATAAGGGTTTTGGAATACCATCTGAATCTCGGTACGCAAATCTTTTAATGCTTTTCGGCTGTAGCCAGTTGTCGCCTCATCGTTGATAAATAATTCACCGTCAGTAGGCTGTTCAATGAGCGTTAGCTGGCGGGCGAGGGTCGATTTACCGCAGCCTGATTCACCAACGACCGCGAGCGTCTTGCCAGCTTCAAGCTCAAATGAGATACCGTTTAAAGCTTTAACATAAGCTTTAGGTTTGCCCAAACCTTGCGATACTGGGTAATGCTTGTGTAGATTCACTGCCTTTAAGACCACTTTATTACTCATAACTGGGACTCCAAAGTAGCAGCGTTAGCGATAGAAGTGCGAGAAGGTAAATTTGGCAGGTCTGAGTGAATACAGCGCACGCTGCCATTAGGCGTGTCTAAAATGGGTGGTGGTACTTCACAAGCTGGCTCTTTATACGGACAACGTGGAGATAATAAGCAACCGCTCGGGCGATCATATTGACTTGGTACAACACCCGGCAAGCTGTTAAGCCTGTCTTGACCGATAGCCAGCTCAGGAATTGCTTGTAGCAATGCTTCGGTATAAGGATGAGCAGGATTTTGGAAAATCTCTGGTACAGTGCTGGTTTCAACCACTTGTCCGGCATACATGACGACGACATCGCGTGAGTTTTGCGCGACTAAACCTAAATCATGGGTGATAAGCACCATCGCCATTTGTTTTTCGCGTTGTAGTCGGCTGAGCAAGTCCATGATTTGCGCTTGCACCGTGACATCAAGAGCAGTGGTTGGTTCATCAGCGATAAGTAGTTTTGGCTCGCAAGCAATCGCCATCGCAATCATGACCCGCTGGCTCATACCGCCTGACAGCTGATGCGGATAGACTTTGAGACGGTTTCTGGCGTCAGGCATCTCAACCAATTCAAGCAGCTCTAAGATACGTGTCTGGACCGCTGAACCCCGTAAGCCAAGATGTTTGCGCAGTACTTCACCCAATTGCATCTCAACCGTAAAGCTTGGATTTAGACAAGACATCGCATTTTGAAAAATCATCGAGATATCTTTACCAATAATGCCGCGTTTTTCTTTGGCTCGCATACTCAGCATGTCTTTATTATCAAACATCACTCGCTTAGCACGAACTGTCGCAGAAGGCGGCAACAGTCCCATTAAGGCCATCATAGTGACGGACTTTCCTGAACCAGATTCACCGACGACTGCCACAACTTCGCTTTGCCTAATCGTTAACGACACGTCATCTACTGCGCGAAAAGCACGCGCCCCTTCACCAAAGGTTACCGAGAGATTTTTGATATCCAGTAGTAATGGGGTATTTTCTGTCGAAGAACCTGCTGAATTTACTACAGAAGCATTATTTAAAATTTCAGTCATTAGGTTACCTGCTTCAATTTAGGATCTAGAGCGTCGCGTAGGCCATCACCAGTTAAGTTAATTGATAAGGCAGCTAAGAAGATAGCGACACCCGGCCAAATAGCTAGCCAAACATTACTTTGAATATATTGACGCGCTGTACCTAACATTGCACCCCATTCAGCATCTGGCGGTTGTACACCGAAGCCTAGGAAACCAATCGCACCTGCTTCTAGAATGGCAGAGGAGAAAATCATCGTCGCTTGTACAATGAGAGGCGCCATACAGTTGGGTAAAATGGTTACGAATAATAAGCGGAACACGCCAGCGGCCATCACTTGCGAGGCAACAAAATACTCACGTTGTAGCTCTACCATCGCGGTAGCACGTGTCAGGCGAATAAAAGGTGGGGTACAGACCAAGGCAATGGTAATAATAGTGTTGGTCATAGAAGGGCCTAAGATAGCCGCAATAATGATAGCCAACAGCAAGCTAGGATAGGACATCAAAATATCATTGACTAGCATCACCGCTTTGCCCCAAACTTTTGGCCAAAACGCGGCGCTAAGTCCTAATGAAACACCGGCCAACATAGCAAGGGTAGTGGCGCTTAGACCAATAAACAATGAGTAACGCGCGCCATACATCACCCGAGATAAAGTATCTCGCCCTGCATCGTCAGTACCAAGCCAAAACATAGTATCGCCACCACTCAGAAATGCTGGTGGCAATTGCTCTTGGCCGGTGAACAATTCATAAGGGTCATGAGGCGCAATGGCGGGCGCAAGTATGGCAATAATGACCATCAACGCCAGTACAATAAAACCAAGTACGGCGCCTTTATTTCGGCAGAACGTCGATAGAAATAGCTGCCAAGACGAGGGCGGTGTGGCTGCCAGATTGATATCAGAGGGGAGAACAGAAGGCTTCATGAGCAATTCCTGTAGTGGCTAGCGCTTCGACAGTGTTTAGAGTCTTATTCCTAAAAAAGTACTAAGAATTTGCTAAAAATTGCTCTAAACCATGCAAGCGCTAGTCGTCACTATTTGTAATATGATTATTTATCAATGTTAAATTAAGAAGTATGTCGAATACGTGGATTGATAAGACCATACAAAATATCGATAAATAAACTAACCAAAATCAAGGCTGTGGCTACCAGTAAAATACCGTTTTGCACAATAGGATAATCACGAGTAAAAAAGCCATCGAGTAGCCAATTACCAACGCCTGGCCAACTAAAGATAGTCTCAGTGATAATAGCGCCAGCAAGCAAGGTCGCCATCTGCAAACCAACGACAGTGACTACTGTAATCAAAGCATTGCGCATAACGTGTATCATTATCACTCGGCGCGGCGATAAGCCTTTGGCTCGTGCTGTACGCACATAGTCCTCATCTAACACCTCTAGCATTGCCGAGCGTGTCATCCGCGCGATCATCGCTAATGGAATGGTCGATAAAGCAATAGAAGGTAAGATAAAGTGCTTTACCACATCCCAAAATGCGCCAGGTTCTCCTGACGTCAGAGAACCCAATAACCATGAGCCATATAAGGGCTTAACATCTAAAAACTGAGCGACAGATATCACCCCAGCGACTGGTAACAGCCCTAAATAGTGGGCGAATATACCGGTTAGGATAGGACCTAATAGATATATGGGCATAGAGTATCCTGCCAGCGCTCCTGACATTAAGGTGTAATCAATCCAAGTACCACGTCGCAGCGCAGCAAAGATACCTAAGCTAACACCAATGACACTAGCAATGACAATGGCGCATACAGCCAGCTCTAAGGTTGGTACAAAATGGGCAAAGAAGTCTTGTAACACTGGGGTACGTGTACGAAAGGATTGTCCAAAATCACCGGTCAAGATACCGGTTAAGTAATCCCAATATTGGACGATGAGTGGTTTGTCTAAGCCAAGTCTCTCTAGGGCACGGGCATGTAGCTCTGGATCGACCATACGCTCACCCATCATAATCTCGACGGCATCTCCAGGGACGAGACGAATCAGGGTAAAGGTCGATAGCGTTAGGCCAAGATAGACGGGAATTAGAATAGCAATTCGACGCAGAATATACAGTAGCATGGGCTGCTCAATAGTTGTGGGTCAATAGTTATAGATCGATGATTAGCGTACTAGCAGTGCTAATACTGTCCGTGACATAGTGTTTAGCAATATGTTTAGCAAAGCGCTTAATTTATACAATTACGGCTGGAGCAGAGAGTCTGATCCAGCCGAATACAAATTAAATAACAGTGCATGTCGTACCGGACTTAATTAGCCAAGGTTATTCAACCTTCACACCATCGAAGCGTATTGAACCTAGTGGACTAATCTTGTAATCGACAACGTTTGGTGCCGTGAATACGGTGACCACCGAATGTGCCATCGTTGTCCAAGGGAGCTGCTCTTTGAATATCTGCTGAGCTTGTACATAATCACTGACGCGATCATCTTGGTTGGTAATCTGACGGGCATTGGTCACTAAACTGTCAAAGTCTTTATTACACCAGCGTGAGTAGTTGTTACCACCGACAGCATCACAAGATAATAACGTACCAAGCCAGTTATCTGGGTCACCATTGTCACCGGTCCAGCCAGCTAGAATAACATCGTGCTCACCTTTAGCAGCGCGATTTAGGTACTCGCCCCATTCATAAGTGACAAGCTTGGTATCGACACCAATCTTCGCCCAATCTGCTTGCAGCATTTCAGCCATTAGCTTGGCATTAGGGTTGTACGGCCGTTGAACCGGCATATACCATAGGTCGATTTCAAGATTGTCAGCACCAGCTTCTTTCATAAGGGCTTTTGCTTTTTCAACGTCATAAGGGGCATCTTTAAGCGACTCATCGTAACCCCACTGCGTTGGCGGCATTGGATTGGTCGCTTTGAGTCCTTCACTCTGATAGACCGCATTGATAATAGCGTCTTTATTAATGGCCATATCTAACGCTTGACGGACTTTAAGATCATCAAGCTTTGGTTTTTCTACGTTGTAGCCCACATAGCCTACGTTGAAGCCAGGCTGATCAAGGACTGTGGCTTTACCGGATTTTTTGACTGACTCAATTTCGGCAGGTTTTGGATAGGCTGACACATGGCATTCGCCGGCTTGAACTTTTTGGGCGCGAACTGCTGAGTCTTTGGTAATGACAAACACTAGATTGTCGATATGAATATCGTCTTTGTTCCAATAGTCTGGATTTTTGGTATAACGAATTTGCGCGTCTTTTTGATAGGAGGTAAAGACGAAAGGTCCGGTACCAACAGGTTTGGTATTAATATCAGCGGCATTATCCGCAGCCATTAATTGGTCTGCATATTCAGCGGAGTTAATATAAGCAAAGGCCATCGCTAGGTTTTGTAAAAATGGCGCATTGGTCTCGCTGAGGGTGATTTTTACCGTATAGTCATCGACCTTTTCGATATTGGAGATAATATCAGGCAGTCCCATGCCGACCGAATATGGGAACTCAGCAGGATAGGCTTTATTAAATTCAAAGTCTGGGTTGGTAATACGTTTTAGCGTAAAGACGACGTCATCAGCGTTAAAGTCGCGGGTTGGGGTGAAGTAGTCTGTTTTACCAAATTTGACCCCTTTACGTAGATTAAAGGTATAGGTCTTACCATCTTCGCTAATATCCCAGCTTTCAGCCAGCCCTGGTTGAATCTCAGTACCCGCTCTTTTGAATTCTACTAAGCCGTTATAGATAGGGTAGGCGCTGGCATCAAAGTCAGTACCAGAAGTATATTGTGCTGGATCGAAACCAGCGGGGCTGCCTTCTGAGCAGTAAAGTAATGTTTTAGCCGCTTTGGCGTCTGAGCTGGCAGCAGAATCATTAGTGGTTTTGTTGTCGCTGCTACAAGCGCTTATACTCAAGACAACCGTAGCCAACATCGTAAGTTTGAAGAGTGTTTTTTGCATTGTTACATCCTATGTAAACGATAAGTCATTGCCAATAAATATACAGATCCGTGTTCGAACCATGAACACAATTGGCAAGCTCTTAATTCCCTTTAAAGTATTTATTAATATAGTATCTTTAATATCCAATGCAGAACAGTAGTCATGTTTTACCCACTCTGAATCAAGTCTGCAAAAAATACAAATATAAATAAGTCGTTTGAATATACTCTGTTAAATGGCTACAACGCAAGATATCTGTAAACTAAATTCAACAAAAATATCACGTCTTAACGTTGTTAATTAAGTGGAAGTGACTGAATGAAGAGAGCTATTTAACTACTCTCTTCGTAATATGATACATATCAGAGCTAGTGATATAGCCTTTAACTTTCAGCTATTAAATTTCGGTGATTTAGGATGAAACTGATTTGACATGATCATGTTTGGCTTTAATCATATCGGCTAACTTCTCAGCGATCATAATAGTTGGCGCATTGGTATTGCCGCTGATTAAAGTTGGCATGATTGACGCATCGATTACCCGTAATCCGCTTACACCGCGCACCTTCAATTCCAGATCCACTACGGAGCTTTCATCTGAGCCCATTCGGCAGGTGCCAACAGGATGGTAGATGGTATCAGATCTATTTTTAATATAGCCAAGCATACCGTCTTTTTCGAGATAGGGAGCAGGGTAGTCTTCGGTGATATATTTGGCGATTGGCGCTTCTTGCATGATTGCTCGGGTACGTTCTGCTCCTGCAACCATGTACTCAATATCTTTGGGATGAGAGAGATAGTTTGGATCAATCAATACTGGATCAGAGGGATTGGCAGAATCAAGCCGGACAGTACCGCGACTTTCAGGGCGCAGGTAGCAAGCATGACATGAGATAGCGTAGCCAAGTTTGATATCGCGGCCGTGATTGACTACTCGAGATATCACAAAGTGTAGCTGAGTATTTGGCCATTCTTGCGGGTCATCGCCAACACTAAAGAAAGCACCAGCCTCAGCATAATTGGTGGACAGCAGACCTGTGCCATCTTTTCTCCATTGTGAAAGAGCTTTGAAGAAGTTTCTACCACCAGCCATGCCGACTCCAAATACATCGGTGGTATTGACCTCGTAGTCAAACACCACATCCAAATGATCTTGTAAGTTGCCGCCCACTTCTGGTGAGTCTACCACAACATCAATACCATGCGCTTGCAAATGCTCGGCTGGACCAATACCCGATAACATGAGTACTTTAGGTGAGCCAAAAGCGCCACCTGATAAAATGACTTCATGACGAGCCATAACGGTATGTTCAACACTATCTTTTTCGTAGACGACGCCTACCGCTTGATTATCTTCGATTAAGACACGGTTGGCTTGAGCGTGAGTAACAATAGTAAGGTTAGGCCGACTTTCGACTGGGTGTAGATAAGCGGCAGCGGCAGAGCAGCGTTGACCTTGTTTTTCACCATGAAAATGAGTGACTTGGTACAGGCCTACGCCGTCTTGTTTTGTTCCGTTGAAGTCTTGATTGTGAGCCAGTCCATTGGCAACACCTGCTTCTACAAATGCTTTTGAGATATCACGTGGGCTGAGTAAGTCGCTGACATGGAGCGGCCCGTTATCGCCATGTAGATCATCGCCACCATGGACGTTATTTTCGGCCTTGATAAAGTAAGGCAAGACATCATCGAACCCCCATCCAGTACAACCTTGTTCTACCCAGCGCTCATAATCTAGCGCACTGCCGCGCGTATAAATCATGGCATTAATAGCGGATGAGCCACCCAAACACTGTCCGCGAGGTTGAAAGCCGCGACGGTTATTTAAATGAGTTTGAGGGGTGGTATGAAAGCACCAGTTGTTTAACTTGAGCGGTTTGCCAGGGACGAGAAGAATAAGCCCAGCAGGTACGCGAATAGTCAGGTCTTTACCATCACCGCCATACTCTAACAAGCAAACACTAATGTCTGGGTTTTCCGTAAGTCGGCTGGCAAGTACGCAGCCCGCTGAACCGCCACCAACGATGACGTAATCAAACTTTGTATCAAATTCCATTTCTTATTCCTTGTAGCGTCCATGCCAATTAAACATTGGTCGTCCATTACAATAACTATTATTTTATCAGAATAAATAAATAAAAATGACTAAGGCGTATCGATTGGTCAATACGCCTTTAAGGAAAGGAAGGTTTGATGAATCAAGTTAACAAAATAGATTTTCGAGATGGAATATGTCTGTTATTTTGAGCTGTGATATTTGTCTTTTAAAGTGATTTGCCTATACTTCACATATCTCCGAGCGCACGATAAAGCGTTTGCCCTCTGGTATTTCAAGTGAAAAACTCGCACCGCGTCCGTTGACCACATCGATGGTTAAGTCGGTATGTTGCCATAGCTTATATTGTGCTTTACCCATATAGAATGGACAGCCAGCCAGCTCACCAATCAACACATCTTGACCGCCAACTTTAAACTCACCTAACGGATAACACATCGGTGAGCTACCATCGCAGCAGCCGCCAGATTGATGAAACATCAGGTCACCGTGCTTAGATTTTAATAGTTCGATTAATTCTTTACAGGATTCTGTAGCTTCAAGTTTCATGTCGGACTCCTTGTCATGACAGTAATTTATGCAATTTATTTTATAGCAATTTTATCGCTGGTTGACTTTGATCTAGGGTTGGCAGCTCTTGCTCGTCCTTTAAATCAACACCGGATAATTTAAGTTCACAAGATTTTTTCATTAAGGCTAATAGTCGATTTGCAGCCATTTTAATGGGCAGTCCAGCTGCGCGCACATTAGAGATGCAGTTGCGCATGGCATCATGGCTTTCAGCATGCGCGTCCCAAGTGTAATAAATACCTAAACTGTCAGGGGAGCTAAGACCGGGCCGCTCACCAATAAGCATTACCAGCATTTTGGCATTGAGACGTTCAGCAACTTTATCGCCTAAAGCCACACGGCTGCCAGTAGCAATGACCAAGGGCGCAATGCTCCAGCCTTGCTCTTTGAATAACGGAATAAGCTCTGCTACAAGCTTGGGCCCATTTTCTTCTAGCGCTCGTGCCGATAGACCATCTCCCATCACGATGATGACATCATAAGATTTATCTGTGCCAGATTGTTCTAAAAAGTGCTCTAGTTTTTCAGAGGAGTCACTGTTTAATAGCCTTCCCCAATCTGGACGTTTAAGATAGTCAGATTTGTTTTCTGCCTGACTCATCACTTTGAATAGCTCCCAAACCTCATCTGATTGCTCTAGAGATTGTTCGTCAATTTTTTCTAAATTTTCTGTCGCAGCCTCTGTGTCCATATCTTTAAAAGTAAGATGGCATTGTGTAGACAAATCATCAACCAAGCGTTCGATATCCAAATCTTGTAATACCGCATCTTTGGCTTCAGCGTGATCAAGCTGAAACTTTAATAAAGCTTTGGTAGGAATACTACAGCCAACTCGTCCTAAAGCGATTCTAGAATCTGTATATTCTTTTAACTTCTGCCAAGGATCTAGATGAACCAATTCAGATCTTTGACTCGTTTCGGGTTTGTCTTCGTCAATAATCGACTGCTTAACTTGCGAATCATTCATAGACATAGCATTCTCCTTTATGATTCGGTATTGCGTAACTTTATAGATTTATTTTAATCACTATTATAGGGTTATATAATGCCAGAAAGTAGAGAGGATGGCTTGTCTGACCACTGAATACTGTTTTGCGTTTGAGTATAAATGCCGTTTTCACTGAGCCAATGCGCAAACTCAGGAGCAGGAGTCAATCCAAGCAGCTGCCTAGCATAGAGTGCATCATGGAATGAGGTGGTTTGATAATTGAGCATGACATCATCGGAGCCTGGAATACCCATAATAAAGTTGATTCCAGCCGTCGCAAGCAAGGTCAGTAAGGTATCCATATCATCTTGATCGGCATCGGCGTGATTGGTATAGCAAATATCACAGCCCATAGGTACGCCAAGCAGCTTGCCACAGAAGTGATCCTCTAAGCCGGCGCGAATGATTTGTTTGCCGTCAAACAGATATTCAGGACCAATAAATCCAACGACCGTATTTACTAACAGTGGGTTAAATTCTCTAGCCACTGCATAAGCCCTTGCTTCAAGCGTTTGTTGATCGACATCGAAGTGTGCATTGCTTGACAGCGCACTGCCTTGTCCGGTTTCAAAGTACATAATATTTTGACCAACTGTGCCACGATTTAAGCTGAGCCCCGCTTCATAGCCTTCTCTCAATAGTGCTAAATCTATACCAAAGCTGGTATTGGCTTTTTCGCTGCCGGTAATTGACTGAAAGACTAAATCAACGGGTACTTTTTTCTCAATCAATTGGATAGCGGAGGTGATGTGGGTCAAAACACAAGATTGAGTGGGAATTTGATATTCAGAGATCACATGGTCTAGCAGCTTTAGTAATTCTGATAGATTTTGTAGATTGTCAGTGGCAGGATTAATGCCAATCACAGCGTCCCCATTGCCATACATTAAACCATCGATAATACTGGCAGAAATACCCAACATATCATCGGTAGGATGATTGGGCTGTAAGCGCGTAGATAGACAACCATCAAGACCGATAGTGTTGCGAAACTTAGTAACGACTTGGCACTTCTTTGCAACTAAGATTAAGTCTTGCACGCGCATTATTTTACTAACGGCAGCTACCATCTCTGGGGTAAAGGCGTACTTCAACTTTGCTATTTCATCCCTTGTGGCAGATTCTCCCAATAACCAGTTTCTTAGATCGCCAACGGTAAAGCTAGATATTTTGGCAAAGGCTTGGCAATCATGTTGTGCCATAATTAGCCGAGTCACTTCATCGTCTTCATAAGGGATGGTAATGTCATCCAAAAAGTCGATTAATAAACAATCGGCTAAGGCCATTTGCGCTGCTACGCGTTCAGTGGCGTCAGAGGCTGCAACCCCTGCCAACTCATCACCTGATCGTCGCGGTGATGCTTTGGCAAGCAACACCTTTAAACTCTCAAATTGGTAGCTTTTCTGCCCTACAGTATGTTGATAAGCCATTTTGTTCACCTTCTATCTATCAATTTTATAGGCTATAAAATACAAGCTCTATAAGCATTATTAACTCAAATCATCGGACGCGGCTCTAATTTCAGCGAACTCTTCTTCTGGTGTGCCACTCACTAAGTGGTGACGGCTAAATATGACAAAATAAAGAATAAATACGATATAAATCCCCGCTGCCATAAACCAAACTTTGGGATCTACCATTAGCCCTGCGATGACGGCAAGAAAAGCTAGCACAAGGGCTATACCTGAAGTCATGATGCCACCCGGTGTTTTATAAGGGCGAGGCAAGTCAGGACGCGATAAACGCAATTTAATATGAGAGGCCATCATTAATACATAAGAGATAGTCGCACCGAATACCGCCATGAGAATGAGAAGGTCTCCTTCACCAGTAAGTGATAAGAGAAAACCTATAATACCAGGAACAATAAGTGCCAAGTAAGGGGCTTTATTGCTGTTAGTGAGTGACAGTTTTTTGGGTAAATAACCTGCACGAGACAAGGCGAAAATCTGCCGAGAGTAAGCATAGATGATGGAGAAGAAGCTCGCGATAAGACCTGCGAGACCAACGAAGTTTACAAAACTGGCCAACCACGTATTTTCACCATATACGGCAACTAAGGCATCAACCAAAGGCGCACCTGAATCCTTTAAGGTATCTGCACCAGCAGCACCTGGTCCTAAGAATAAAATAAGCAATGCGAATGACGCTAAAATTAGCATAGAGCCGATTAATCCGCGCGGCAGTGACTTAGCAGGATCTTTAGCTTCTTCAGCCGCTAGAGGCACACCTTCAACCGCTAAAAAGAACCAAATTGCATAAGGAACGGCAGCCCAAATCCCGATATACCCAAAGGGTAGAAACGGACTTGCTCCCGCTTGTGTACCGACGGCAATATCAAATAAATTTTTACTATCAAAATGCGGAAACATCGACACAATAAATACGACCAGGGCAATACAGGCAACAGCGGTAATGCCAAACATAATCTTTAATGCTTCGCCTGCGCCTTTTAAGTGAATAGCTATAAAGACGATATAGCATGTCAAATATACGATCCAGCCTCCGATACCGAACAATGACTCGCAGTATGAGCCAATGAACACTGCGATAGCGGCTGGTGCGATAGCATATTCAATCAAAATCGCAGTACCAGTTAAATACCCTCCCAAAGGACCAAAAGCGGTACGGGCGAAACTATATCCGCCGCCTGCTGTAGGCAACATGGTGGACATCTCTGACATTGATAAACACATACATAGATACATGAGAGCTACGGCTATTAAGGCGACGAACATACCGCCCCAACCACCTTGTGCTAGGCCAAAGTTCCAACCAGCAAAGTCTCCGGAGATCACATAGGCGACGCCAAGACCTATTAATAAAACCCAACCAACCGCACCTTCTTTAAGTTGACGTTTGGCGAAATAATCTTTTTCAGCTTGAGTGCTGCCAGAGACCGCGCTCTTTTGATCGTTAGGCGTGCTTGTCATGTTATTCCCCTACATAAAGGCTATGAATAGACTAAGGGTACTGCTAACTTATACTGTAAATAACTCATTATTAAAAAATTATTAATAACTGACATCTGAGAATAAAAAGGTCGTATCACTTCAACTCAAATTGCTAGTAACGCATGGTTGAAGGGATACGACCTGTTGTTTATGACGAAAAGTGCCAATCACTGAGACAGTTTCAAAAACATCAAAATGTCTCAAAAAATTGAAATGGCTACATGGAGTAGTCAATCACAATGCGACCCTCGATTTTACCTTGGCGCATACGTTCAAGAATATCATTGATATTCTCAAGCGGCTCAGCGGCAACGGTTGCTTTCACCTTGCCTTCTGCTGCCATCTCTAGCGATTCTTGCAAGTCAAGACGTGTACCCACGATTGAACCGCGAATAGTAATACCGTTCAGAACTGTGTCAAAGATAGATACAGGAAAATCACCAGTAGGCAGACCATTACAAACCAAAGTACCACCGCGTCGTAACATGGTTAAAGCTTGATCAAATGCCTTAGAGGATACGGCAGTCACGAGCACTCCATGAGCGCCACCGATCTCTTTTTGTAGATACTCACCAGGGTCGGTGTTTTTGGCATTAACAGTGACGGTCGCACCCAGTTTTTTGGCAAACTCAAGCTTCTCATCATCAATATCCACAGCGGCAACATTCAAGCCCATGGCAATGGCGTACTGTACCGCCATGTGACCAAGTCCGCCGATACCTGAAATGACAACCCAATCGCCTGGCTTGGTGTCGGTCATTTTAAGACCTTTATACACCGTGACACCTGCACATAAAACTGGTGCAATCTCAACAGAGTCAACGCCCTCAGGAATGATGCCCACATAGTTGGCATCTGCTAGAACATATTCTGCAAAACTGCCGTTTACTGAGTAGCCAGAGTTTTTTTGACGTAGACATAAAGTCTCCCAGCCGCCCAAACAATGGGTACAGTGACCACAGGCAGAGTAGAGCCAAGGCACACCGACTCGGTCGCCTTCTTTGACATGATGTACGTTTTCGCCAACGGCGGTTATAAGGCCTACGCCTTCGTGTCCGGGGATAAATGGTGGGCTTGGTTTGACTGGCCAATCTCCTTCAACCGCATGCAAATCGGTATGACAGACACCTGATGCTTGCATTTTTACAACGATTTGACCAGCACCGGGGGTCGGAATGTCCACTTCTTCAATTTGTAAAGGTTGTCCGAACTCATGTAAAACAGCAGCTTTCATTTTATTACTCACGTTGCAACTCCTTATCATCGTTCTTTACTTTAAAATACTCAGCGAGCATTAAGTTCGCACTTTACGGTTTTTGCCATAAAGTGCTTTGAGAGGTAGATTTAAAAGAAGCCCATCGCTTTAGGACTATAAGATACCAGCATGTTTTTGGTTTGTTGATAATGATCTAGCATCATTAGATGGTTTTCACGGCCGATACCAGACTGCTTATAACCGCCAAACGCTGAATGCGCAGGATAGAGGTGATAACAATTCGTCCAAACGCGACCGGCTTTAATGCCACGACCGAAACGATAAGCGCGAGTGCCGTTACGCGTCCATACGCCAGCACCAAGACCGTATAAGGTATCATTGGCGAGCGCCATCGCTTCTTCATCGTCTTTAAAGGTAGTAACGGCAAGCACAGGACCAAAGATTTCTTCTTGGAACACGCGCATATCATTGGTGCCTTCAAAAATGGTTGGTTGTACATAATAACCGTTTGCCATTTCACCATCATGTTTGGCGAGTTCACCACCGACAAGGACTTTCGCGCCTTCTTTTTTACCAATATCGAGATAAGATAGGATTTTTTCTAACTGATCTGAGCTGGCTTGAGCACCGATCATAGTATCAGTATCGAGTGGATTGCCCATTTTGATGGCTTTAACGCGCGCGATACAACGCTTCATAAATTCATCATAGATGCTTTCGTGCACGAGGGCGCGTGATGGGCAAGTACAGACTTCGCCTTGGTTTAGCGCAAACATGACCAAACCTTCAACTGCCTTGTCTAAGAAGTCATCATCTTCATCCATGATATCGGCAAAGAAGATGTTTGGACTTTTTCCACCCAGCTCTAGAGTCACCGGAATGATATTTTCACTGGCATATTGCATAATGAGGCGACCAGTGGTGGTCTCACCAGTAAAGGACACTTTATCAATACGTGGGTTAGAAGCGATTGGTTTACCAGCTTCAACACCAAAGCCGTTAATGACATTCAGTACGCCTTTAGGCAGAATGTCCGCTGCACCTATTAAGTCAAGCATATATAAAACAGAAGCAGGGGTTTGCTCGGCTGGCTTGAGGACGACACAGTTACCCGCTGCAAGAGCAGGGGCAATTTTCCAGATTGCCATTAGAATAGGGAAGTTCCAAGGAATGATTTGACCGACGACGCCAAGTGGTTCATGAAAATGATAAGCGACTGTATCTTCATCAATTTGGCTGATGCCGCCTTCTTGTGCGCGGATAACGCCAGCAAAGTAACGCAAATGGTCGATGGCGATTGGAATATCAGCGGCGAGGGTTTCACGTACAGGTTTACCGTTTTCATAGCTCTCGGCGATAGCGATTGCCTCTAAATTGGCCTCGATACCGTCGGCAAGTTTGAGCAACATATTAGAGCGTTCAGTAACACTGGTTTTGCCCCACGCATCTTTGGCGGCATGAGCGGCATCTAGCGCAGCTTCGACATCCGCTTCTTTTGAGCGTGCGACTTGGCAGATAGACTTACCATCGATAGGACTTGTATTATCAAAGTATTCACCATCAGCTGGTGCAACCCACTCACCGTTGATAAAATTGTCATATTTTTCGCGGAATTGGACAGGACTGTTTTCAGTATTGGGATAGGCGTATAACATTAACGACTCCTTGTTGTATTGTTTGAGATAGATCACATGAAAGTTTATTTATTATTTTATAAAAAGCTATAAAAAATATATGCTTACGTGTTTAATAGCCAATCTTCCTGATTAACTACTCACCCTATCGTACTGAGCTTTGACACAGAGTTATAATGACTTTTTATAATGATATATTTCGCATCGCATAACTTTAAGTTATATAAGATGATTGAGTTAAAGTAGTTCGCAAAGTTGGTGCAGCTGTTATAATTGTTGCCAAATACTCTAAGCTGCTACAGTCAAAGCATTTGTACAATTTTAAGGCGCTCATCTTGCTTGATTTATCCAATGTACTATTTGCGCTGAATTGCCTTGTACCAATTTTTAACTGCTTCGACTATCAATGCATAGAGGGCGACTTTGTTCTCTTCTACTTTTTTCTTATTACTATTAACTTAATTGGTTTGGATATATGCGTCAATCTTCTGCTCTTGATATCTTAAAAACAGGTCAAAATGTATTTTTGACAGGCTCAGCAGGTTCAGGTAAGACTTATACTCTCAATCAGTATATCAATTATTTGCGTGCGCGCCGTGTGCCAGTCGCTGTCACTGCAAGTACCGGTATCGCGGCCACACACATGAACGGCACAACTATTCATAGCTGGTCGGGCATCGGTATTAAAGATGAGCTAACTGATCGTGATTTAACCAATTTATCACGCAAACAATTTTTAGCGGACAGGTTGAAAGACACTGCTGTTCTAATTATTGATGAGATATCGATGTTGCATGCCAAGCAGATCAATTTGGTCAGCCAAGTGCTTAAGCATGTGCGCAAAAATGACAAGGCATTTGGTGGTATTCAGGTCGTTGTCGCTGGAGACTTTTTTCAGCTACCGCCAATTGGCAGTAAGGGCGAGAGTAACCGTGAGAAGTTCGCTTTTATGTCGGAGGCTTGGCTTGATGCCAAGTTTCATATTTGCTATCTGTCTGAGCAACATCGGCAAGTGAGCGAGGCCGCTAATGGCGGGCTTGATTTAGACGATATTCTTAACCAAATCCGTCGCCAAGAAGTCACTTTTGAAGCGATTGCTGCCTTAGAAGCCACCTATGATCAAAACGTCGATATCAAGCGTACACGTCTGTACACGCACAATCTCAACGTCAATAAAATCAATGATAAAGAGCTGGCTGCGTTAGATGGCGAGATGATGCGTTTTGAGTCCACGGTGACTGGCGATAGTAAACTGGTTGAGACACTCAAAAAGACGGTGCGTACTCAAGATGAGCTCATTCTCAAAGTTGGCGCAAAAGTGATGTTTATCAAAAACAATACCGAGCTTGGCGTCTCTAATGGCACGATGGGTGAGTTGATAGGCTTTGCGGCAGTAAAGGTCGATGACAGCAAAGACAATAGTGACCCTTTAATTGAAGAAGACGGCAGTACGGACAGTGATACAGATACTGCCAAAAACAAAAGCAAAGATAAAGAAAAGCCCAAAGCTAAAAAGCTAACGACGCAGAAAATGCCAGTGGTTAGACTTAATTCAGGACGTGAAGTCATCGCTGAGCCTGAAGAGTGGATAATCGAAGATGAGACTGGAGACGTGCTAGCAAGTTATTTGCAAGTACCATTATGCTTAGCTTGGGCGATTACCATTCATAAGTCGCAAGGCATGACCCTTGATGCTGCGGAAATTGACTTGTCACGTACTTTTGAGCTGGGACAAGGTTATGTGGCGTTATCACGGCTTAAGTCGCTGGCGGGTTTGCAGCTGCTGGGTATGAATGATATGAGCTTGCAACTTGATCCACTGGCACGCGGGGCCGACAAACGCTTTTTAGTGCTGTCCGATGAAGCTGATGCCAACTATGCAATGCTTGATGAAGAAAGCATGAAGCAGGCGCATGAGAAGTTTGTTTTGAAAGCAGGCGGTACACTGAGTCAGTCAGTCATTGACGCGTATATAAGTCTGCAAAAAAAGCGCCGTGAGCAACAACAGGCGCAACAAGACAAGAAACAAAAATTAGGCAATCAAGTCTCTGATAAATCAGATAGTACGCTGCTAGCGACGCGGCTGCTCTTAGAAGAAAGCTTATCCATCGCTGATATCGCGCAGACGCGTGAGCTTGCGCAGTCAACGATTATGCGCCACATTAGTGATCTTAAACGCCAAGACCCAAGCCTTGCCTGTGATCATCTGCGTCCTGACGACGAAGTAATGATGGCAGTAGGTAATGCCTATGTGGCGATTAAAGTCGCCAATAATCCGAATGATTTTAACGATAATGGTAGTGTGAAAATCAAGCCTATTTACGAGAGTCTTAAACAAAGTGTCGATTACAATACTATTCGTTTGGCGCTGATTTTTATTACACCGTAGGCTTGCAATCTTGCTCCCTATATTATCCCCTACTTTTATAGCGATACCTTGTTATGCCTGATTTTTCTAGTGCCAACTATCGACTCACGTCAGATCCTGCAGTAGCAGCGGTGTTTCATCCTACCAGCGAGCACACGCAGCCACTAAGAGTCGCTATTAATGGTTTTGGACGTATAGGGCGTAATGTACTGCGCGCACTGCTAGAGCGTTTTGAGGTGCTTGGACGAGCGATTCATGTAGTGGCTATTAACGACTTGGCATCCCCCGATATTTTATTGCACCTATTAAAGTTTGATAGCACTCATGGTCGATTGAGCCGTCTTGGCGTTAGTGCGGACATAGTAGAAGGCTTGGCCGACGAATATAGTGAAACTCAGCTATGCTTAACTAAAAACAATCATACTTACTGTATACGCATGCTCTCAGAGCCAGATCCTAAGCAGCTACCATGGCAGACGCTTGGAATCGATGTGGTCTTAGAGTGTACGGGACATTTTCGCTCTTATGAGCAAGCACATTTGCATATCGAAGCTGGGGCACAACAAGTTATTATTGGAGCTGCGCCCTTTGATGATGTCGACGCTTGTATTGTCATGGGCGTAAATACTGAGTCGCTAACGTGCAAGCTACCGATTATTTCTAGCGTCTCTTGTACTACGCAGGCATTAGTACCGCTGATTGATACGCTTGATAAAGCATTTGGTGTAGAGTCGGCGATGATGACAGAGATACATTCGGTCACCGCTGATCAGACAGTACTTGATCAGGCTCACCGAGACCCAAGACGAGCGCGTGCTTCTGGCTATAATATTATTCCTACGACTTCTAGTAGTATCGCAGCCACGGAACGCGTGTTGCCAGCAATGGTAGGGAAGATTAATGGTCATTCTATTCGAGTACCAACCATTGATGTTGCAGCGATTGATGTGACCTTTGTATTTAATGCGCCAGATGTTAGCGTGGATAACATGCGAGAAGTGCTTAAATCTGCCAGCCAAGCGCATTTGCTCGATATTATGGCCTATACCGATGAACCTCTAGTATCAAGTGACTTTATTCATCAGCCTGAGTCACTCATCATTGATGGTCAGCAGCTTATGCAAATAGGTAATCAATATAAGGTTTTTGCTTGGTATGATAATGAGTGGGGTTATGCCAATAGGCTTCTTGATATGTGTTTGCACCTAGCTTCTAGTAAGCAAGAAATAAGTAAAAAACGTCCAGCAGTAAAATAATTCAAGTTTTTTGAAATATGCGCTTGCATTCTCATTTCATATCGCTATAATGATGCACAAATGGAGACGTGGCAGAGCGGTTGAATGCACCGGTCTTGAAAACCGACAAGGGTTCATAGCCCTTCGAGAGTTCGAATCTCTCCGTCTCCGCCAAATTCAAAAAGCCCCAATCAATAACTGATTGGGGCTTTTTTTATGGCTATTTTTTATAGAATTATAAGCCAAATAACTTACAGTATATCTAGCAGTAAAACATTTAATTAGCCTTAATATGAATTAAACAGTCTACTTCGCAAGCGCGTTTACAAACTTAATATTCTGTCCATCCGTCAGAGTTAGCGTACCTTCACTAATTTCTATTGTCACATCTTGTGCATTTCTAATCGCACGCATGACATTGATATCCTCAATACTACTCTCAATGATTATTTTGCCAGATTGCTCCGGCTCGATTGGCGATTTGAACTGCGTTAACGGCACATTAAATTTTTTGCCTTTTGTCAGCTTTGCGTCTTTCATTAGCAGTGTTCCTTGAAAGCTCTTAATAGCCACTGTGCCATGATTAGACAGCATAAACTGTAGCTTCACCTGATTTAAGCTATCGCTATCGCTGGTCTTGACTGGTAGTAGGGCGACAGGATAAGTTAAGGCATGAATAGCGCCTTTCTGTTGATTTATAACAACAGGGCTTTTTTTACCAGTTGGATTGTTAGGATGCAGGCGCTCGTACTCGCGTTGTTGTACTAGGGCTTGCTTAATCGTTATGCGTGGCATCGCTCCAGACTCGTAAGCACCGCTAAGCTTCATTCGTAGCATATAGCGGCTAAGCAGCTGTCTATCACCCTCAGGTAACTGCTCAAAGGTATCTCCTAGCTTTGTTTGCCATTGATCAGAGTTAGTTGGTATGGTCTGCTTACTGGGATCAGTCGGCGGCTTTGAACAGCCACTTAGTAAAGGTAATGCTCCTAGGCACAAGACAAGCAATGCAGTTGTGCTCATGCGCTGGTAAGAGTATTGAGCACGAATTTTATGCGAGGTATTAGAGCGATGTGCCAAAGCGTGCGTGCTCGCTACCAATCGTTTCTTCAAAAAATTTACCATCATCTACCTCCTTGTTGTTTTCTAATAGACTCTCTAATTATTATATAGTGGCAGGGTTAAATCTATTTTGCCTATTAGGATTGAATCGGCCTTACTGCAACTCACTTCAATTGCAATATACCGTATTTTGATGAGTAGTATTATGAGTCATCGTTGGCTATTATGTTAAATTATGCTTAACATTAAAGTTTTATAGGATAGAAAGAGAAGCTTTATATAATAAAAAAGAAGGATTTATACGATTAACAATAGAGTAGAGATAGACTAGGGATAAAGAATAGTTGCGAAAAGTAGTAAGGTAAATAATAAAGTAGGTTGTTGAAAATAAGGTACGCAAGATACAACCATAAAAAAAGCTAGCAGATAAGTGCGTTTAGGCAACCTAGCTGCTAGCTTTTTTTATCTATCTCTTAGAACATTAGTACCAATAACTAATCCAGTACGTAGGCCAGATCTAGTCGTTATTTTGTAATTCAGTCAACGGATGCGTGATGTTATTATTGTGAGTGACCACAATTGCTTCATCAATGATACGTTGGCTGACACCGCGCTTACGCAAGGTCTCAATAAAAACTTCATCATGTGCTAAGGTATAGTCTTGATGATCACGGTCAAGCCCTTGGCGAATGTACAAACGAATCAGCCCTTGAATGCGTTTAAATCCAAGCTCCGATGAAGTTGCCTCTAGCAGCTCAATCATCTCCTCAGAGAGGCGAATACTGATCGGGCGCATGATTTTTTGCGGATGATCAGAGAACTTATTTTTTATGCGTACAGGTATCATAATAAACCATTACTTTTAGTGACTAAAAACAAAGAACAAGAATGATAGTAGCTATTCATCTGCAATTGACGCTCAGAGTAGTTACTTATAAATATTTTAGATGGCCGTTATAAATTAACAGTTATCAATACTGCTTACCATACAACAAAACCACTGCAAAGAACACTACAGAGGCAAAAACAATAACCATAAAAAAGCCTTCATCAATAGTAGATGAAGGCTTTTCAATATATGGCTCCCCAACCTGGGCTCGAACCAGGGACACACGGATTAACAGTCCGTTGCTCTACCAACTGAGCTATTGGGGAATAAGCTGTGATAACGGCAAACCTGCTGAACGTGTCTGACATAGCAAGCACTAAGCTCGTTTGCGTTATGTGGGGCACATTTTAGCCAAGTAGCTGTAGCCTGTCAACCAAATAAATCACTAATCATCAGTTATTGATGATAATTTTTGATTTAACGATGTTTAGTACTAATTGTGCTGCATATTTGACCATTATTTGTCGTTTTTTCAAGCTATTTTGGTTGGAAGTAAGAGTTTGATTTAAGCAAAGACAGATAAGATGGTTAATGCAGGTAAAAACTTGAGTAATAGCCAAGCTGCGATTGTTTTTGATTAAGTTTTTTCTAGTCAAATTATTTAGGGCTAACTATCTAAGGTTAATCGTAGAGTTGCGCATATAGCACCCATAAAAAAACCCTCATCAAATCGACGAGGGTTTTGGCAAATGCCATAATTGAATTAATAATAATTCAAAGTAGTTTACTACTAAAATTTGGCTCTCCAACCTGGGCTCGAACCAGGGACACACGGATTAACAGTCCGTTGCTCTACCAACTGAGCTATTGGAGAATAAGCTGTAAGTGTTTAACTTCTTACAACGAGACTTAGAAGGCTCTAACGAGTTCTTGCTAAGTGGGGCGTATTCTAGCAAAAATAAAAGATACGTCAAGCTTTTTTCGCATTTTCTACAAAAATTATATTTTTCTGTGCTTACAAATCCCGTTATAAGCGTATTTTTGAAGTTGAAAAATTTAAGAAATATATGAAAAAAGACACCTAAGATAGATATCATAGGCGTCTTTTTTAGTTTAAAACTTACTCAGTAATATCAAGGTCTGCAACCGCTTTTTCAATACGTGATAGGGCATCTTTTAAAGTAGCTTCATCAGTGGCATATGAGATACGCATGTAGCCACCAAGACCAAATGCATCACCAGGGACGACTGCTACACCGACTTTCTCCAATAACCATTCTGAGAATTCAGTACAAGACGAGAGACCAGCCGCTTTAATCAATGGCACGATATTAGGATAGACATAGAATGCGCCATCAGGACGTAGACAAGTGATGCCTTTAATCGCATTTAAGCCATCGACGACGAGGTCACAACGCTGCTCGAAAGCTTCGACCATAGGCGTCAATACGCTTTGGTCACCGCTGATAGCCGCTTCGGCAGCGACTTGACTGATCGATGCTGGGCATGAGGTTGATTGTGATTGCACTTTTTTCATTGCGCCGATTAATTTAGCAGGGCCACCTGCATAACCAATACGCCAACCAGTCATCGCATACGCTTTTGATACGCCATTTAAAATAATCGCACGCTCTTTTAGCTCAGGTGCGGCATTTAAGATGTTGTAGAACTTATCACCTGTCCAGCGAATATGCTCGTACATATCATCAGAAGCCACATAAACTTGTGGATGCTTTTTGAGCACTTCAGCGATGGCTTTTAGCTCATCTAAGGTATAAATCATGCCTGTTGGGTTAGATGGACTATTCAGCACCAACAATTTGGTTTTGTCAGTAATGGCCGCTTCTAACTGTTCGGCAGTGATTTTAAAGTCTTGCTCAGCTGGACATTTCACGATGACTGGCACACCTTCAGCGATGATAACCATGTCAGGATAGCTGACCCAGTACGGTGCTGGAATGATGACTTCATCACCTGGATTGATAAAAGCTTGCGCAAGGTTAAAGAATGACTGCTTGCCACCGACCGATACCAAAATCTCATTAGGCTCATAGCTGAGGTCATTATCACGCTTGAACTTCTCAATAATGGCTTTTTTAAGCTCTGGGGTGCCATCGACAGCGGTGTACTTAGTAAAACCTTCGTTAATCGCTTGAATTGCTGCTTGTTTTACGTGTTCTGGGGTATCAAAGTCAGGCTCGCCTGCGCCCAAACCAATGATGTCTTTACCAGACGCTTTTAGCTCTTTGGCTTTATTAGTAATAGCTAGGGTAGGTGATGGTTTAATGTTGTTGACGCGGTCAGACAGTTGCAATTCGCTCATGAGAGCTCCTTTTTAGCGGGGAGTAAAAGTTGGGTAATCAAGGCTAATTATATAGCGTTATTAGTTATCGTTAGTACGGGGTAAAAACTGGAAGGCTGGGTTGAATATAAATCCATGAAGGCCTTTATATTAACTTTAATAAGTTCATTCTTGGCATTGTAGCATGCTGATATTGCGCTGTCTTAATTGGCAATAGGGCATTGCTGTGGCTAGTGTAAGAAAGAAAGTTGGTTCTAAACAACAACATTTATAAGAAACATCTTGCGAAGTTACAACAGTAATTATCAGTCCTTATACTATAATTATTTAACTGCCTATTATTTAGTTTTATTAAATGAATTAGAAGTTTCGATAAGATTATTGCTAACAGAGATACCTAGTATTATCTCTTAACATATTCATATTTTTGAATTTATAAAAATTTCGGTATTTAACAAGCTACTTCAAAGAACTACTGAAAAAAGACCACTCAAAAAAGGATCTTACGATGACGGACTCTCCTAGAAAACTACATATTTTAATCACTGGTGCAACCTCTGGTATTGGCTATCAATTGGCAAAGGACTACTTACAAGATGGTCATGAAGTGTACGCGGTTGGGCGTGATGACAAGGCATTAGCAGAGCTAAAAGACCTAGGCGCAACACCGATTGATTTAGATCTGATGGATCGCGAGAAGGTCATCGAGGCCTTTGACAAAGTAAATCAAATTGATTTAGCGATTTGTGGCGCAGGTATGTGTGAATATTTAGATATGCCTAATTTTGATAGTAGCGTCTTTATGAAAGTCATGTCGGTCAATATGGGTACGCTATCACATGCTATCGAAGGCGTGTTGCCCAAACTCATTGCCTCAAAAGGACGTTTAGTCGGCCTTGGTTCTGCTTCGGCTTATGTACCATTTGCCCGTGCGGAAGCTTACGGTAGCTCGAAAGCTGCGATTCATTACTTAATGAAAACCTTGCAAATTAGTCTAGCACCGCACCATGTCGATGTTAGTTTAGTGGTACCAGGTTTTGTAAAAACGCCAATGACGCAGCAAAATGACTTTCCAATGCCGTTTATACAGACGCCTGAGCAAGCAAGTTTTGCTATTCGTCAAGGTATCAAAGATGGCGATGAGGTCATTGAATTTCCCAGAAGACTAACGCTATCGTTAAAGACGTTAGGCGCATTGCCGGATACGGTATGGCAGCAAGTCAGTGAAAAAATGAATAAAAAATAGTGAGCTAAGCGACTCATTATCAAGCTAAGTAATGTCTTATTAAATAGAACACCAAGGAAAGTTTTATGCCATTTTTTCGCCGTCAGCGTGCATCTGATCAACCAAAAACTGTAAAGCAACAACCAGTACAAGCTAGCCAAACAGTCAATACTCAAGCAGACAATGACCAAGCAACAAAAAGTGTCGCTATTATCGGTTCTGGAATAGCAGGATTAGCTTGTGCCCATTATTTGGCTAAGCTCCATGAGGTAACAGTGTTTGAAGCCAGCGATTATATTGGCGGGCACGTAAATACGATCGATGTGACACTGCAATATGGCAAAAAGGCGAAGGGCACTAAAGTAGAAAGTAGCACAATAGATACGGGTTTTATCGTCTTTAACGAGCGTACTTACCCTAACTTTTTTCGTTTATTGCATGATTTGCAAGTACCGTTTCAAGCAACGGATATGAGCTTTTCAGTGAAAAATACCGCTCGCAACTTTGAATATAATGGTCATACGCTTAACACCTTACTATCGCAGCGCAAAAATGTTCTTAATCCTAAGTTCTGGGCGTTTATGACTGATATTTTGCAGTTCAATAAACATATCCGTCAATTGCGTCAAGACTATGAGACAGCGCGCGCACAAGGGCAGGACGTTAGGGGTTTTACTGAGCAAACCCTAGGTAGCTATCTGGTAAGTAAGCGTTATGGCGCTTTGTTTGCCGATAATTATCTGTTGCCGATGGTGTCAGCAATCTGGTCAACCAGTCTAGAAAAAGTACAAGATACGCCATTGGTATTCTTTGCCCAGTTTTTTGATAACCATGGCTTGCTCGATGTGGTTAATCGTCCGCAATGGTTCACCATCAAAGGTGGCTCTAAGCAGTATGTTAATAAGTTAGTGACGCGCTTTGTTAAAATCGGCGGTACTGTGCGAGTCAATAGTCCGGTGCAATCGGTCACTCGGCATGACAATAAAGTGACGTTAACCATCATCAATAAAAATACTAATAATGATGTGCAACAGTTAACCTTTGATGACGTTATCTTTGCTTGTCATGCAGATACGGCGCTGAAATTACTGAAAGATGCCAGTCCTGATGAGAGTGAAGTACTGGGACAATTTCAGTTTACTAATAATACGGCGGTGCTGCATACCGATACCGAAGTATTGCCAAAGAAATCACTAGCATGGGCCAGTTGGAATTACTTGATTGACAGTAAAGATAAAGCTCAGGATAAGACTGGTGAACGCGAACAACAAGCATCTGCGAAGCCAGTATTGACTTATCATATGAATATCTTGCAGCGTTTGACCAAGCAGCATAATTATCTAGTCACACTCAATAAAGACATTGATCCAGCACAAGTCATTAAGAGCATTGATTACAGCCATCCAGTATTTGATAACGGGATGATTGCTGCACAAGCTCAGTGGTCGCGTATATCGGGAAGTGGTCTACATACGCATTTTTGCGGAGCATATTGGTTCAATGGCTTTCATGAAGATGGCGTACGTAGTGGCCTGCGTGTCTGTCAGGCATTGGGTAGTACGATTGATATTAAAGATGAAGCCGATCCAAATCACCTACCCGATAGTGATAGCACGCACACGCCATTTCGTTATAGAGACTTGCCAGTAAAGGCAGATAAGCAAGCACGAAAACTCAAAAAACGTCACGTAATGACGGCTACTACCAATCAAGAGCTGGTGGACTATATCGCAACTTTACAACCAGCTGTACAAGCATTTAATAATAAGAAAAAACGAGGCTTATTCGGCCGTCGCAAAGCTAAAAATGCATAGCAGTGCAATAATATCATTATATAAGAGCACATTATGACTACCTCAGCCCATCCGTCTGACACCATGCCAATTCATGAGTTACCACAAGTCTCTAATATGTTGCTGCATCAGTTGTTTCAAGGGACAACGTGGCATAGTCGGTTGCTACCCAGCGTGCACAAATTTGCTTATCCGTATCGTTATTGGGGTGTCAATATCAGTGCGCTAGCAGCGGGAGAGTTATTACCGGAAGTGAGCACATTAGCCTTAGCCAAATCAATGTTAAATAAGCGTATCGGTATAAAAGGCTTACTGCTATTTTCAGCGAAAAAAAAAGCATTGCAGCAGTTCTGTGCAGATGATTATTTACATCCAAGTGTAGATGACGATGATGCTGATAACGACAAGAAGAATGGTTTAAATAGTGCTGAAACTCTCGAACAGCGCTTAAAAAAAGCGTTCATTGAGCATGCAGGTAGTGCTCCGGCAGGTGAGATGATGGGCATGGTAGTCTGCCGCAATGTTGGACTATATTTTAGTCCAGTAAATTTTTACTTGGGTTTCGATAAGGAGCAAATACCTACGCATCTGCTCGCAGAGGTTTCCAACACACCATGGGACAAACGTCACTATTATGGGTTTTTATTAGACGGTACTGACACCGAGTTTTGCCACGATAAAGACTTTCATGTTTCACCATTTAACCCGATAGATCAGCTGTATCGCTGGCAGATAAAGGTAAAAAAACAGTCAGATAATTGCTTGCAAGTTCGCATCGCTATCAACATAAGTGACGCGCGTGGTGAAGTATTAAAAACAGGGGTCAAGATGTCCGGTATACCGATGACACAGATGACAATTCGTGACAGTCTGCGGAAAAATCCGTTAATGAATTTTACGTCGCTGACACGTATTTATTGGCATGCTTTCAAGCTCTACGCTATTAAAAAGGTTCCTTATATCAATTACGATGAAAAGCTGGCTGATAGTCAGCAGCACGTCAAAGATTCTACAGATATCTCTTAGTAAAAGTGACCGTCAATCCTAACAAAAAATTTATACTTTAAAAATATAATATAAAAGGACACCAGCACGATGCCAGCACGCCCAACCGACCGTACACCTACATCAAAAATAGATAAAATCACTGCGCGTTTGAGTCAAACAATTAATGATAGTGTGGTCTTAAAGCCAGTTAATAAAAGTGTAAATTACTTGACTAGAAAGGCAATATTCCGTGCGCTTAGCTACCTTCAATTCGGTAGCATCACTTTAATAGAGGATTTTGACGAGCGAGCACTGAAGACAAACAGCTTCGGTAGCAAGCAGTCCAGCGCAATAAGCAGCTCAGCAGTGGGTCGTCACTCATTAGACGTTACTCTGACAATTCATGACAGTAATGTCTATCGTCGATTATTATTTGGCGGCTCTATTGCACTTGCCGATAGCTATATTGAGGGTGAGTGGGATACTGATGATTTGACTGGTTTAATACGGCTGGCTGCACGCAATTTAGCAGTGCTGAACAGTTTGGAAAATCGCTTTGCAGGTCTAAGTAAAACCTTAGAGAAAGCCAAGCATCAACTGCGCGGTAACGATCAGGCTGGCTCCAAATCTAATATTCTAGCGCATTATGATTTGGGTAATGCCATGTACGAGCGCTTTTTAGACCCGACTATGATGTACTCATCAGCGGTATACATGACACCTGATACAACGCTTGCAGAGGCACAGCAGCATAAGCTGGCACTGATCTGTCAGCGCTTGCAATTGACGGCTGATGATCATGTCATTGAAATCGGCACAGGCTGGGGCGGTTTTGCGATTTACGCGGCCAAACATTATGGCTGTCAGGTAACGACGACGACCATCTCTGACGCTCAGTATCAGGAGGCGCATCGCCGAGTCGAGGCGGCAGGACTGTCTGATAAAATCACCCTGCTTAAACAAGATTATCGTGAGCTGACAGGGAATTACGACAAGCTAGTAAGTATTGAGATGATAGAGGCAGTTGGTCATGAATATCTGCCAACGTTCTTTGCTAAATGTAATAGCTTACTCAAGCCTACAGGACTGATGGTGCTCCAAGCCATCACCTTTAATGATCAAGATTATGAAGATTATCTAGAATCGGTCGACTTTATCCAGACACATATTTTCCCTGGTGGTTGTTTGTTATCCAACCAAGAGCTAAATACTCAATTTACCGAACAGACAGATATGGTCATTAAGCAATTGCATGATTACGGCTTTGATTATGCTTATACATTGCGCGATTGGCGTACTGCTTTTATGGCGCAACGTGAAGAGATTAAAGCGCTCGGTTACGACGAGGCATTTATTCGTTTGTGGGAATTTTATTTCTGCTACTGTGAAGGCGGCTTTTTGGAGCGTACGATTGGAGTAGTACAGGTAACAGCAGTTAAGAAGGACAATATCGATTCGCTGCATTTTTCTGATTCGCCAGCAGCCCTGGTGTCAGCTTAGGTATAATTAGCGTAATAATAAGCAGTGCTGCAAGCGTGTCTCATGCTTAGTTACCATCATAAAAGGATATTATCATGGGTTATGTATTTATCTACCTTGCTGCGGTTGTCATATTTTTAGGTATCGACGCGGTCTGGCTTAAGACTATGACAGGCTTATTCTATGAAAAGCGTATCGGACACTTACTCGCTGATGAGCCAAATATGGTCGCGGCTGGCGTGTTTTACATGTTTTATCTATTAGCTCTCTGCATATTGATTCTTTACCCACAAATTAAAGCAGGTGCTTCGATCGGTCATATTTTTTTACTGGGCGGGTTAATAGGACTAATGGCTTACGGTACTTATGACTTTACCAATCTTGCGTTATATAAAGGCTTTACGTTAGATACTGCCTTAGTGGACTTCGTATGGGGCGGGTTATTAACAGGTTCTGTCAGTGCTATTGTGGCATGGCTGGCTTATCGTTTTCACTGGCTGAGCTAGTTAAATTGACAGTGATGAGTAGCTCGAAATATTGATTAACCGCTGATGCTGACCGACCGGACACTATCATAAAGCTGTCATAAAACAGCTGGTTTGCGTTACACTATTGCCAATTATGCACGCCACCTTTAACTGATAATAGCGAACTGGGAAAACTATGCCACAATTAAACACCACTTCAACGGCCAAAAAAGCCCCATTAAACCATGAGCTCTATATGTCGGTGCTAATGACGCCTGATATGGCAAACTTCATTGGTAATGTACATGGTGGTGATTTGCTTAAAATGCTTGATCAGGTCGCTTATGCTTGTGCCAGTCGTTATAGCGGTAGTTATGTGGTGACGCTGTCCGTCGATCAAGTGATGTTCCGTGAGCCCATCTATGTTGGTGAGCTGGTCACCTTTGCCGCGAGTGTCAATTATGTGGGCACAACTTCGATGGAAATTGGTATTCGCGTTGAAGCAGAAGATGTGCGCGCGCGTACCATTCGCCATACCAATAGCTGCTATTTCACCATGGTCGCTATCGATGATAACGGTAAACCGACACCTATTCCACCGCTTGATATTAAAAATGCCATGCAGCAATGCCGCTTTGACGCAGGTTTGGAGCGTAAAAATCTGCGCATGAATAGCTCACAACGTCCTAGCTGTGATATCGATGAAATGATTGGAAATTCAGCCAGTGCCACTAATGATAATGCTAAAAAAAGCGACTGATTATTTTATCTTAGGCTAGGCCATATCTCAGACTGGGCTCGCTTTTATTTTAAATAGCAAAGTATCTGTTGTTCTAAACAGCAAGGTAACTGCCGTAAACCATATAGTAAATATAGTAATTAAACATTCATTATTTTATTGAGACTATTATGAGTTTGAAGCCCTCGAAAACCAATCTACATGGCCATATTAATAGCCAGTCAGCGCCGCGCAGTCATCGTGCTCGCGGTGCTGGTAATCCCACTGAAGAGTCCAATTCTAGTTCTGCTCCTGATAAAGCCTCTAACTTTGCATCTAATAACGACGATCAACATTCTGGGTCATTAGTTACGGTACTGATTGCAGTCGGGGCAAACCTTATCATTGCTATTGCAAAAACAGTGGCTGCATTTATGACTGGCTCTGCCTCTATGATAGCGGAGTCAGCGCACTCTTGGG
The DNA here is from genome assembly GCF_040309845.1 of Psychrobacter sp. S1-30-MNA-CIBAN-0213. Taxonomy (NCBI): domain Bacteria; kingdom Pseudomonadati; phylum Pseudomonadota; class Gammaproteobacteria; order Moraxellales; family Moraxellaceae; genus Psychrobacter; species Psychrobacter sp. S1-30-MNA-CIBAN-0213. The sequence goes on from NZ_JBEOPE010000006.1 coordinate 182,819, forward strand.
CAGATGCGGGTAACGGCACCTTATTAATTGTCGCAGAAAAAAAGGCGATTAAACCTGCTGATGAAAGTCATCCGTTAGGCTACGGTAAAGAGTCCTATGTTTGGTCAATGATTGCCGCTTTTGGCGTTTTTATGGCAGGTTCCATCGTTTCTATTTATACAGGTATCACCGAATGGAATGCTGCTGAGAGTGAAACTAACTACACCATTGGCTTTATTGTATTAGCGGTAGCTTTTGTACTTGAAGGTTTTTCGTTAATACAAGCTTACTTACAAAGCAAAAAACATGGTAAAGCGATTAATGTTAGCGCCATTGGTTATGTTGTTAATACTTCAAACCCAACTTTACGTGGTGTATTCTTTGAAGATTTGGCAGCTGTTATTGGCTTGGTTATCGCTGCTGCGGCAATGGGTATGCATGCTTATACTGGGCAGCCGTTTTGGGATGCACTTGGCTCCATCATTGTTGGCCTACTATTAGGAGTAGTAGCCATCTTTCTAATCAGCCGTAATCGTGATTTTTTAGTCGGATATAAGGTAACAGATAGCATACACAATTATGCGTTAGTCGAGCTGCTCAATCATCCTGATATCGATAGTGTCTCGTATCTGCATTTAGAGTGGGTCGGACCCAAAAAGATATTTATGGTAGCGGCAGTAGATATTGCCGGCAATCAAAAAGAAGAAAAAATCGCACAAAAATTCGAAGATATTGAAAACCAGTTCCGTGCAGATCCGTTATTTCAAGAGGCTATTCTGACACTCTCCGTGCCCAATGCCGAAATTTTGAGTCTAGAAAGTAGTGAGGCTGTCTGATATTTCTGTCAAACTGGTAGATAGCAATTATCAAAGCTGACATTCTAGTAACTTTTAAAACGCTGAATAAGTATTACTGAGTGAGTATTTAAGTTTTAAACGACAGGCAAAAAAAGGTCACCAATTACGGTGACCTTTTTGCATTCATATTCAGTTTTATACTAGCTTTTATGTATCAAATTTTTATATATCAAAGCTATTAGTTAGCTAAGTTTATAAAAAATTTATGATTTTGGCGCGTTTGCACCGATGAACCAAGCATCTTTGTCAACGATACGGCTAATTTCAGTTAATAGATCAGCGGTATCTTCATCACCAGCATCTCCAGCGGTATCGATCGCTTCACGCAATGATGCTGCAATTGTCTTATAGCGATTGGTCAGCTCACGAACATGTTGATCAACTTCAGTAATGTCAGTTGGATAAGTTTCCAAGATAGAGTCCTCAACCACACGCTTAGAGATACCATTGGCTTTACCGCCAAGGATAACAATACGTTCAGCGACAGTGTCAAAAGCCTCAGTCAAACGACCATAAGTGTCATCTAATAACTGATGTACACCGATAAAGCCAGTACCTTGTAGATTCCAATGACACTGTTTACTGTCCATACTTAAATCGATTAAGTTGGCTAGATTAGCGTTTAGTAGATCGACCATTTTTTTAGCAGTGTCGTCGTTTATACCACTTGCGTAACGTTCTCTCATATCTTGCTCCATTAGTTAGAGTTATTTTATTGAGTCTAGAAATTCTATGATTAATAGTTCTTTATTAATATATTTCTTAAGCAGAAATGATGCATTAGCTTTTACAATCAGTATGAAATCCTGACTAACATTCTGCTTGGGTGTTGCTCGTTAATTCATTAATGATAATAACAGCTTAAATCGATGATTGAACCCTTAAGCGTTAGGCTTTATTAAGTGGTCGTGTAATGACTTTGTTAATCGTGAAAAGCTTTGTAACGCTAGAAGAAAATATAAGGCTATTCAACATGGATTTAATGCGTATGATGATTACTTTTTGGCCGTGGTGATGCCTTTCTCATCAAATTTATCGAACAGTCGTTGCTGAGTAAGATTTTCAGTAACGTTAGCAAATTCGTAATATTCAGGTTTTTTATCGATAAATATTTGGCTAGCAAAGTTAAGGTTGGCATGTTCTTGGAATAGTCCTAGTGACAATACATAAACCTCAGAACCAAGTTGATGGTAATACAGATTAGTGCCACATTTATTACAAAATGCACGCTCAGCCCACTCAGATGATTGATATACAGTTATCGATTCCTGACCTTTAATATTAGGCTTTGATTGACTATGTACCGCCATCAAAGGTCCGCTGCCCCAGCGCCGACACATTCCGCAATGGCATGCCTCAAAAGTATTGATGTCTTCTACTTCAATCGTTATATTGCCGCACAAATAGTTGCCTTTCATAGTATATTCCTTGGTTCGTTATGTTTGATAATTAAGATGCTCTATCGATAAAATATACCTGAATATCCAACCTCTTTATTGTATATTTTTACGTCTTAATCACTAGATTAGCCGTCAGTCAATCCTAGCGATAAAACCTGCAATTATCCTTTAAAAAGAGTAGTTTGACCCCCATATTGTTTTAAACCTTACCTCTTATAACCTTTTATAGATATCAGGAAGAAAGCCATTATGCGAATGCCTGAACCGCGCTCGTCGCGTCAGTTAAACCAATTGGCCACTCAGCTCCAAGGCGAAGCTGAAATTAGTGGTGTCAATGCGTCAGGGACGCAAATATCAAGTCGTGCCTTTGAGATGGTTACGGACTTTGAGCCAGCAGGGGATCAGCCGCAGGCGATTGAAAAATTAGTCAAAGGTATTAATTCTGGCATGGATGAGCAGTTGTTGCTTGGTGTTACTGGTTCTGGTAAGACTTTCACTATGGCCAAGGTAATCTCTGAAACTCAGCGTCCAACCATTATCATGGCGCATAACAAGACCCTAGCTGCACAGCTATATGGTGAGTTTAAAGCGTTCTTTCCGAATAATGCGGTTGAGTACTTTGTCAGCTATTATGACTATTATCAGCCCGAAGCTTATGTCGCCGCCAGCGATACCTTTATCGAAAAAGACAGTGCTATTAACGATCATATTGACCAAATGCGCTTGTCAGCAACGCGGGCATTATTAGAGCGCCGTGATGCGATTATTGTCGCCTCGGTATCGTGTATCTATGGTTTAGGTGATCCAGAAAGTTACTTGAAAATGCTACTGCATATCGTCGTCGGCGACAAAATAGATCGTACTGCGACCATTAAGCGTTTGGTTGAGATGCAATATACCCGTAACGAGCTGGACTTCGGGCGTGGTACTTATCGATTGCGCGGGGAGTTATTAGACATCTATCCAGCTGAATCTGAGCAGCTGGCTGTGCGTGTGCATCTATTTGATAATGAAGTCGAGAAAATTACATGGTTTGATCCACTGACTGGTAAGACGGTACGCAAGGTGCCACGCATTACTATTTATCCAAAATCGCATTATGTGACCCCGCGTAATAAACTAGAAGCGGCCAGTCATACTATTCGCGCGGAGCTTGAGCCACGTTTAGAGTATTTCCGCGATAATAATAAGCTGATTGAAGCGCAGCGTCTTAAAGAGCGCACACAGTATGATCTTGAGATGATTCAACAGCTCGGCTACTGTAACGGCATCGAGAACTACTCACAGCATCTCTCTGGACGCCCATCAGGGGAGGCGCCGCCTACCTTGTTTGATTATATTCCAGAGGATGCGTTACTGTTCCTCGATGAGTCGCACGTGACCGTTTCGCAAATTGGCGCGATGTATAAAGGCGATAGATCGCGTAAAGAGAACTTGGTCAATTACGGTTTCCGCCTACCAAGTGCGATGAATAACCGCCCGATGAAATTTGAAGAGTGGGAGCGCATCAAGCCCAAAACTATCTATGTGAGCGCCACGCCAGCCTTGTATGAGTTAGAACACAGTGAGCAAGTAGTCGAGCAAGTCGTACGTCCAACGGGTCTGATTGATCCAGAGATTGAGATTCGTCCCGTGCTCACGCAGGTCGATGATGTGCTGTCGGAGATTACCAAACGCCGTGAAAAAGACGAGCGTGTACTTATCACTACCTTAACCAAGCGCATGTCAGAGGATTTGACCAGCTATCTCAAAGAATACGATGTCAAAGTCGCGTATTTGCATTCTGACATCGATACGGTCGAACGTATGCAGATTATTCATGAACTACGTACTGGCGTGCATGATGTGCTGGTCGGCATTAACTTGCTACGTGAAGGTTTGGATATGCCCGAGGTGTCATTGGTGGCGATATTTGATGCGGATAAAGAGGGCTTCTTGCGTTCTGAGCGTGCTTTGATTCAGACTATTGGTCGTGCCGCGCGTCATATCAATGGTAAGGCTATTCTCTATGCTGACCGTGTCACCAACAGTATGCAAAAAGCGATTGAAGAAACGGATCGTCGCCGTGAAAAGCAGGTCGCTTTTAACCTTGAACATAATATCACGCCAAAAGGCGCGCGCCGGAGTATCACAGATAAAATTGATACTGGCGATGATCTCAATGCCAATGATAATGAGGTGATTCCAATCAAGAGTCATCTGCCGGATGTCGATATCAGTATCTTGCGCAGTCCTGATTTGCTTGCCAAAGAAATCAATCGTCTTGAGAAGCTTATGAAACAGTTCTCGCGTGATTTGAAGTTTGAGGATGCAGCGAAGACAAGAGATAAAGTCTTGGAGTTAAAAGCACACTTAATTTAACAAATTACTTGGATAATAGTTAATATCAATTTGTATTTAACAAAAAGGTGAGTTGCATATTTGTAGCTCACCTTTTTTATGGTCTGCTAAATGCTTGAAATAAGATAGCTTTTTGTTGGATAGGATTAATAACTAAAGTTTGGGGTTTAGAAAACTTGTAATCATACCAAATGCCACTTAATATGATATCAATGATTAAATTTGATCTTATTATCCACTGACATTTAGGCGTATCGTCCATCATGCAAAATAATAAAATGATAGAGTTAAATGCAAACGAAAACTCGCTAGGCATGTCAGATTCTGCCAAAAAAGCCGTTACAGAATCTTTAAGTGAAGGTTTTCGTTATCCAGATAATCCACGCGCTGCACTCATTAGCAAAATTGCCACCATTCATGGTGTGGCAGAAGACCAAATCTCATTAGGCAATGGCTCGACTGAAAATATGCGAGCTACCATTCAAATGCTGCAACATAAAGCATTCAAAGAGGGCAGAGAGTTTCAGATGGTAATCCCTATGCCAACGTTTGATTGTGCAGAAATGTATGCAAACTCTATTGGGGCGTCCGTAGTCAAGATACCATTAACTGCCGAAAATTATGATTTAGATCTTCAAAGTCTGCAAAAAGCTGCCGACGAGTTTGACGGAATTAGTTTGCTTTATCTTTGCAATCCTAATAATCCAACCGGAACCATTACATCAACGAAACAGCTTAAAAAATGGATAGGTGACGCACCAGACAACCACTACTTTTTATTAGATCAAGCTTACTTAGAATACGTGAATGACCCAAGCTTTGAGAGTGGGGTTGAGTGGGTAAAACAAGGATTATCAGACAATCTTATTGTGATTCATACTTTCTCAAAGTTATGTGCCTTGGCTGGTATGCGAGTGGGCTATGCGATTTCTAACCCGCAAGCTATTGAAGCTGTCGAAGCATTTATGTCTATGGATAACACCAACTTATCAGGTGCGGTCGCCGCCATTGCGACGTTAAATGATGCAGAATTTTTAGAGTTAAGTTTGCGCACGACCAATCAGTCGCGCCAGATGATTGAAACAGTGTTAGACGAGCTTGGACTTCGTTACTTACCATCCCAAACCAATTTCATTTTTCATGAAATAAAAGGTGATTTAAAAACCTACATTGCTAGAATGCGAGACAGTGGTATTAAGGTCGGTCGCGAGTTTCCACCTGTCACGGGGTTCAACCGCCTAACGCTTGGCACGCCTGATGAGATGGAAATATTTATCAAAGTAATAAAGTCATTTCGTGAAAAAGGTTGGGTATGATTGGTACTTTAAAAGATTAGTGAACGAAACAGGACTGATCAATATTGAGAAAGGTGAGTTGCATAAGTTGCATCTCACCTTTTTTATGGCGTGCTCAAGATTAAAAACGGTCTTTTTGCCTGTAAAAATTACTACCAAAAAAGTATCTCATGTTTGTTTATGAGACCCCCTTGTAATCAAATTCAATGCCACTTAATATGGCACCCATTAATCCCATCATTCACTTCCAAATTAGGTCTATTATCCATTGTGCATACTCATAACTTACTAGAGTTAAACTCTAACGAAAACTCACTTGGCATGGCAGAATCTGCCAAACAAGCTATCCTACAATCTTTTGATATTGGATTTCGTTATCCAGACGATCAACGTGCCGCTCTCATTAGCAAAATTGCAGAAATAAACGGCGTGACAGAAAGCCACGTCTCGCTAGGTAATGGCTCCAGCGAAAACATCCGAGCCGTCGTGCAAATGCTACAAACCAAAGCTTTAAAAGCAGGTAAGCAATTCCAAGTCATCGTACCTGATCCTACTTTCGCTTATGCAGAATTGTATGTGCTCTCTATCGGCGAGTCTGTCGTAAAAGTACCACTCACGCCTGACAATTACGATTTAAATTTTGATAACCTGCAAAAAGCAGCCAACGAATTCGATGGCATTAGCTTGTTTTATCTTTGCAATCCTAACAATCCAACGGCAACCATCACCGCAACGGATAAGCTAAAAGCTTGGATAAAAGATGCTCCAGAGAATCACTACTTTTTATTAGATCAAGCTTATTCAGAATATATTACCGACCCAAGTTTTGAGAGTGGGGTTGAGTGGATAAAGCAAGAGTTATCAGCCAACCTGATTGTCGTTCGTACTTTCTCAAAACTATGTGCGCTGGCGGGTATGCGCATGGGCTATGCCATTGCTAATCCGCAAACGACCGCCGCCATCGAAGCTTTTATGTCCATAGATAATACCAACTTATCAGGTGCAGTAGCCGTCCTCGCGACCCTAGATGACGAAGAATTTTTGGCGCATAGCTTACGTATGACTAATCAATCACGTGAAATGGTTGAAGCGACGTTAGACGAACTGGGTCTGCATCATTTGCCCTCACAAGCCAACTTTATTTTTCATGAAGTCAAAGGCGATGTAAAAACCTACATGGAAAGAATGCGAGAACATGGCATTGTGGTCGGACGCGAGTTTCCACCAATTGAAGGTTTTAGTCGCTTAACACTCGGTACACCCGATGAGATGGCAGTGTTCATTAAAGTGTTAAAGTCATTTCGTGAGAAAGGCTGGGTGTGATTGATGATGTACAAGAGATTAATTAGCACTAAAATTAACACTAAAAAAGGTGAGTCGCATAATTTGCAGCTCACCTTTTTTATTGGAGTGTAATAATGGCGCTAATCCTACCATCCGCTATTATGTTGTTCTATATTTCCTTTTCCTACATAGTAATGCCATTTTTTAGTGACTCTGATACCACTATTAACAATTATCCCTGATCTTACTAACAGCACACGCAGTTTTACATTTCCTATCTTAAAAAAAAGCGTTGTCTCTTATAAAATAGTTAGATAAAGCTTTATTTATCAAAGATTTGAACAAATGCTGGGTCAATCAATGATTAGCCTTATAGTTGGTGGACTCTAAAGGATAACGAAACGGATACTTTATGAATTTAAGTATAATAATCTATATAAAACTCATGATAGATAAAGTGATAGATTTTAAAGGTTGTACGTCTGTTGTATTCAATTGAAGGTAGGTAGTAGCGAGTCTGTATTATAAGCAAACTTGTGTGAAAGTTATTTTAGATTGATTTTATAAAAATTTAAACGTTAGGGATATATCTATGTTTGACATTAAGTCGTTTTTAAAACGAGAAGTAGAAAAAAAGCTAATTGATGTGGATGATTATATTTTCATGCCTGAACGTGTAGAGCTGGTGATTGAGAATGGAGAGTTAAATTGCGTATTAAATAGTGATGGTCGAGTCGATATCTTTTATACCAAGCAAGGTGTAACTGAAGTGAGATCAGCAGCTCGTAAACATCCATATACGCCTTTTGAAAAAGAGTTAAATCATGGCATTTACGACGACATTATCCAAGATTTAATCAAAGAAGTTGATAAAGTTCTTGATGGTAAATCCAAATATTTTCGTAACAAAATTCTGCCTCTAGCAGCCCCTTTGTAGCCAAATGAATCTATAACAAATAGAAGTTAAGTCTTTTGAGCTCAGGTATTTTCTTTTGATAATGGCTATATTTAGGGTGTTAGGCAGTGTGTTGTACGGTTTTACGCAGTGTATTGTACATAATAGGGAGTAGGGTGCGTCAAGATTCACCAACGCACCCTTTATTAGCGTCTTTTTCTGAGCAAAATCGTTGTTTAGTGATGCTTCTTATTTAACAATACTGCCGTAGCAGCTCTGCAACGATTTGGCGACGACTTTTGCCACTAACTGTGTACGGTATGCTGAATCTATAGCAGCGTTACCCAACTCAACAATAGTAACTTGTTGAGGTGCTTGCTCACTCACGCAACCACAAACTTTACTTTTTACCGCTTCTTCTTGTGTCTCAGTCATGGCAGCGCTAGCAATACGCCAAGCACTTTGATTTTCAATCTGACTGCGGCATTGGTTATCAATAGCTGCCTTGAATACGTTCATACCGATTTCGTTCGCTGTACCCATCGCAGTGCCCGCATTAGTATTTACGCCATCTGTGGTTGTACATCCAGCTAGGGCGAAGGTAGCAAGCATAACGGTTGAAACTAAGATTTTTTTCATGGTTTTCCCTTCAATATTTTCAGTTGTGTTTGTAGCTTAACGGACTATAGCAAATAAACCTCCAAACCTGAGATTTTTATAGCTTGTAAATAATGTTGTTTTTAATTAATTTTTATTATTAGTCACATTTATTTAGGACGTGTTGAACATTCATAGATAAGTTCTGCCATTAATGTCAGTGCTATGGTCGAATGTGAAATACGTCCCAACCAAGGAGCGGTGCAATGGCTATTAAATTATCACAACTTACTTTGTCAGTGGTTGCAGTGCTGACCGCATTGACAGGGACAGAGACATGGGCGGGCGCTGAATATGGGGCTTATGGCACAGAGACAGCGTTAACACTTGCTCGTAACTACTCTGGAAGATATACAGGCTCTGATACAGAATCACAAGCTGCCGATTATATGCAACAACGTATGACTATCGATGGCAGCAATAATCAAGTCGATCTTCGGACTTTTGATTTTACCGCCCCGTACGGATTATTTAAAGACCAGCAGCTCACTAGTAATAACGTAGTGGTGACTCAATCAGGAACGGCTGATACCGATAGAACCTTATTCGTAGGGGCGCATTACGACTCTGCTGTAGCCTATCCAAACTACCAAAACTTGCAAGCCTTGGATGACAATGCTTCTGGCGCTGGAGTATTGTCAGAACTGGTCAGAAATTTGAATGGTATCGAAGCCGAGCATGACGTTCAACTCGTCGCGTTTGGTGCTGAAGAAGGCGGGCTTAACGGCTCAAAGGCTTTCGTTGAGGCATTGAGCGCAGCAGAAAAATCAAATGCGCTAGGTATGGTTAATTTAGACAGCTTAATCACTGGCGACATTATGTATGCCAATGCAGGTCGAAACGCGTATGACGATAACGGTCAAGAAGTGGCTGCTAATGTGAGCTTGCGTGAAAATGCGCTTCGTATTGCAAAAGAGCTGGGCATTGACTTCCAAGTTAACCCAGCCATTATTCCGCCAGGTGAAACTGAGCCATACGAGCCTTATGGTGTCGGTTGCTGTAGTGACCAAGAGTCTTTCGATAGTGTTATGCCGGTAGTCGCATTTGAAGCGACAAATTGGAGCTTGGGGCCTTATTATGATGGTTATACGCAGACTGACAATCCAAAAATTCCAGATGGTTATACGTGGCACAATCCTGCATTAGACAATGAAGAGGTGCTGGTAGATGCCTTTGGTGAGGCGCGTATTGCTCAAAGAATGCGTGATTACTCTCGTATTATTACTCGATTAATCGTTGAGCAAACCAATGCAGACATCGTGCAATCGATGAAGAGTGCTATTAATCTGCAAAATACGATGAGCGAGCATTTAAAAAACAACGCTACTGATTCACATTCACCAGTGTTTGAGCGGGCCAATTTTCTCGCTTTAAATGCTATTGATCAACCTGCATCTCTCGATTCTGATTCGCGTACTCATGTCTGGGTTGATGGCTCTCAAAGTTATATAGATACTGAGGATATGGAAGAGGGCAGACGGGCACAGATTGGTCTATATGGCGAATACACTTTACAGCCCAATTGGCGAATGGGTGCAGGCTTGCTGGCTGGCAATCAAAACAACAAGAGTATGGAAAATAGCATCAAAAAAGATACTAGCTACGGTGTTCAAGCTTACTCTTTACTGGGTGGCAAAAACACACCTTGGTGGAATACCACGTCTTTGAGCCTGTCTCAACATGACTTAGATACCAATAGAACGGTAAGATTGGATGGGAATGATGGTATCAATATCATCAATAATAATGAGCGTGGTAGCGTTGATGCTGATGTGTTTAGCGCACACAATGAATTGGGTTATAATTTTATTATTAATAAAAATGTCGCCCATGGCGCTTATTTAGGTCTCAACTATAGCCAGATCGACATCGATGGTTATACCAGTGGCAACGCTAACTCTCGTACTGCTCTTGATATTGACGATATCTCTAATGATGCGTGGGATTCAGAGCTTGGTTACCAATTACAGTATCGTTTCAATGTCGCAGATACGCCCGTTAAGTTACAAAGCAAGCTTGCCTACGTGCATGTGATTGAAGATGGCTTGATAGATAATTTATCAGCAACTGCTTTAGCTGATGGTCAAAAGAGAGAGGTTAGAATTACTCAAGATAACGATGACAATTACGGACGTTTTGACCTGGGTGTCAGTAGCAAAGTTCACAAGAACGTTTATGCTTATCTAAACGGGGACACCACCTTTGCACGGGATAATAGAGACAGTTCAGTACAACTGGGTTTGCAGTACGAGTTTTAATCTTGGATAAGGTCTGTTCTTTACAGATTTTCTGAATGCATGCTGTACTGTCATAATTGCTATTGAGCTTACAAATACTTTAATTGCCATCAAAAAACCAGCTAAGACAAATTATCTTAGCTGGTTTTATTTTTATGCGCTTATCTAATAGTTCTAGACATTCTTGCCATGTTGTTTTTTCTGAATGTCTTTCGCTAGTTTATAACATTCATTAATATGGTCATTCGCGATTTTTTTGAAAATCATATAGCCCATGGTAGCTGCAACCATTTGACCACCAAGAGGAATAAACTTGGTTACTTGCTTGGCAGCGATACGACCACCAAAGCCTTGTACAGTCTTTTTGACAATACCGCGTGTCGCCATGAGACCAGCGAAATCGACAGTACGGTCTTTTAAAGCACCCCAATGTACAGCACGCGACTCTAAATCGACTGCTGATTCACGACCTTCAATCAGGCCAAAGCGTTCGCTAATTTGAGGTAGTAGCTGGGTAAGCATACCTGCATCAACCGCGACATCAAAGAATGGTACAGGGACGACGGCGACACCAGCTGAATATTTGGCGCGTTTCTTTACCAATTTTTGGCAGTCTTTTTTTATTTGTTCTAAGTCTAAATTTGGATCAATAGTATTTGGTAGTTTTTCAGCTGCTGGAGTGGTTTTCATAAAGCTTCCTTATAGATGAATAAATGATAAAAAAAAAGAGCAAAAATTCAACAGATAGCAAGTATCTCAGATGGTTACCATTTTATGGATTTATAGACGGCTTACAATCATTGCTTTGTATCAAAATGCAGAAAAATAAGGTTACTATGCACAGTTTTTGTAAATAACGCACCGTATTGAGTAGAAATTTAACCTGTAGAAAGTTCGCGAAGCGCCGAACGTAATCAATTTTGGGCAACCATACATCATGTACCATAGACTGAAGCGCTATAAATTCCCGTTGTGACCATCTAACAAAGCCAGTAGAATACGCTCATGCTAAATTTAACCCCCCGTTATACCAGCACTCGCATCGACGAGTTGCCCACTGCGTTGCAACCACTTGCCGCTCAATCATTTACTCTGGCTCGCCTGTATGCAGGTCGCGGTATTACTGTGCCTGATGAGCTTGAAACTGGATTGTCTGGTCTACTGCCAGCTGAGATGCTACATGGCGTCACCGAAGCAGTGCGTCTATTAGACGTGGCCATTGATGAAGGTCAGCGTATCCTTGTCGTTGGCGACTTTGACTGTGATGGCGCGACCAGTACTGCGCTGATGATGCGTGCGCTCACCAAGATGGGCGCGGTCGTTGATTTCCTAGTACCAGATCGTTTCAAATATGGCTATGGTCTGACGCCAGAGATTGTCGAGTTAGGTATTGAGACCTACAAGCCAGACATGATAGTTACTGTTGATAATGGTATCTCAAGCCATGAAGGCGTAGCGCGTGCACAGGCTGACGGTATTATTGTCATTATCACTGATCATCACCTTACGACCAAAGAGACCCCGCCTGCTCAAGCGGTGGTCAATCCCAATCAGCTCGATTGTGATTTTACTAGTAAGGCATTGGTAGGGGTCGGCGTGGCGTTTTATGTACTTGGGCGTTTGGCAAAACTGCGCCGCGAAGCTGGCAAGTCTACCGTACAAGTCAGTCAATATTTAGACTTAGTGGCGCTTGGCACGATTGCAGACGTTGGTGTCCTTGATAAAAACAACCGTATCTTAGTGCATCATGGGTTGACCGCTATTCGTCAGGGTCGCTGCTGTATGGGCATATTGGCATTACTTGAGCAAGCGGGTCGGGATCCCAAACAGTTACATGCGCAGGATTTTGGTTTCGTTTTAGGCCCGCGTATCAATGCTGCTGGACGTATGGATAATATGCGGATCGGTATTGAGTGTTTACTGACTGAAGATTGGAGCACCGCTCAGCGTTTGGCGCAAGAGCTTGAGCAGCTAAACCGTACCCGTCGTCATGTAGAAGGCGAGATGCGTGCGCAAGCTGATAGCATTGTGCAGACATTAGCGGCTGATGACAGTCTTGAGAATAACGATCTTGAAAACAATAATCTTGAAAATCACAGCTTTGAGAATAGCAGTTCTAATAACAGCAATCCTGACGCAAACAATGATAGAATTATTCCTCATAATAGCCTTGTTAAAAACAAACCTAGCAGCAATGGCAATCGTAGTATTATTTTATATCAGGATGATTGGCACCAAGGTGTTATCGGTATCGTCGCTGGGCGCTTAAAAGAGAGTCATTATTTGCCTAGCATCGTCTTTGCACCAGCGGATACAGAGCGTACTGGAGATGATGATGCGATTAAAGGTTCAGCACGATCTATCGCTGGCGTGCATATTCGTGATGCCATTGAACAAGTCGCCGAGCGTTATCCTGAATTGATTACTCACTTTGGTGGTCATGCGATGGCAGCAGGTTTGACTATTAAACGCAGCAACTTTGAAGCGTTTGTGACGGCGTTCAATGAAGTCATGGCAGAGATGGATGATGAGGTGTTCGCCGAGCAGAAATTCACCGATGGGCCACTACAAGCAGGTGACTTTAGCTTATGGTTCGCTGAGCATTTAGCCAATGCCAGTATTTGGGGTCATGGCTTTGCACCGCCGATATTTGACGGCATATTTGAGGTGCTGAGCTTTAAAGTCTTAAAAGACAAGCATTTGAAGCTATCACTGCGTTATCCTGAGGTGCAGTATCCGATTGAGGCGATTTATTTTAACTTTGATAGCAGTGCTTGGGATTACCGCGCTGAAAAAGTACATTTGTTATTTCAGTTGGACATCAACGAATGGAATGGTAAACAAAGTTTGCAGCTTATGGTAAAAGATTTAGCGCTCGTCAAAGAGACTGTAGAAGTGGGCTAGGGCGTTAGCTGTATTGGCAGTTGCTGTATTAATAGTTGCTAGGCTTTAATACTTCCATTCGAGTGTCGGAAACTGCCAGTCATAACGAATGGCAAGCATCCTTAAGGTAAAGATAGTAGTCATAGCAGAGATATCAGCAACCCATTCAGCTACGCCTAGGTTGTGCAGTGCAAAGTAGAGAATGCCACCAGTTAGTGCTGCGGTAATATAAATCTCCTGCTGGAGCACTAACGGAATCTCGTTGCAGATCATATCGCGGATGATACCACCGACAATAATCGTAATGACGCCCAGTAACAATGCTACGGGGACATTGGTTCCCATACTGTCGGCAACTTTGATCCCGATCAAGGTAAAGGCTGATAGACCAATCGTATCAGAGAGTTTTAAAAACTTATCGACCCGTCTTGAATTGGGATGAAAGAATATCTGCATCGCTAATGAAGAGATAGTGATGACCGTAAGGTAACTCATGTCCACCATCCAAAATAGCGGATGACGATCCAAAATCACATCACGTACCGTACCACCACCGATTGCCGTCACTATCGATACCAGTAAGCAGCCAAATACATCGAAGTTTTTATGTTTGGCTAATATCGTACCCGAAATACTACAAGCAACAATGCCGATCATATCAAACAGATATATCAAAGAGCGTGGGTCAAAAGTGGTAATCAATTCCGCGGGGTCCAGGGCGATAGCCAACATGGGTGATTCTCACTAAGTTCTTAATTATTAAAAGGTATGATTGCTAATAGTCAGTATGTTCAACAGGAAAAACAGAGCAGTTTGATTCTAAGATTATGCAAGATTTATTCTAATTAACTAATCAACCAAGCGAATAGAGGGCAGATGCCAATCAAAGCGCAACGCTAGCATACGCACGGCAAAGATAACGCCAAGCATGATAAATTCATTCAATCCTGCATTTACGCCCAAATTTTCAAGCAGCAAATAAGTCACTGATCCGGCAATACTTGCAGAGATATAAATCTCACGCTGCAGTACCATCGGTATCTCATTACAAATAATATCGCGCAGCATACCACCAATGATAGCGGTCCAGACCCCCATCATAATTGCAATTAGCGGTGACATGTCTTGGTTTAATGCAACTTTAAAGCCAATAACGCTAAATGCTGCTAAGCCAATCGCGTCAAAAAGCTTCAGTGCGTTATCAATCTTGTGATACAAATGAAAAAAGATTTGCAGAATTAAGGAAGTCACAGTGATTACAATCACATAATTGAGATCGGTCATCCAAAATAGAGGATGGCGATCCAATGCCATATCACGTAGCGTACCGCCGCCAATTGCATTGACCATAGATACGAGAATACAGCCAGCGATATCAAAGCCTTTATGCTGAGCCAGCAAAGTTCCGGCGATAGCACAAGCAATCACGCCAACCATATCGAGTAAATAGAGTAAGATATCAGGAAAAATCAAATCATTAGTCATGATTATATCACCAAGCACTCACTATCAAAGTTGATGGAACGCTCTAACTTGAGCATTATTTAATACTAATAACTTATCTTATATAACTGATATAACTTTTGCTAAGCGGCCGAATAAGATTTAAGCGTTTTTTAACCATCTTTTGCAAACAACACCAATCCTAGCATAATCAGTGCAATGCCGATGAGCCCCATCGCTGAGGGTATCGCATTATTCAATAATAATATACCGCCAATTAAAGCAAATATCACCTCGCTGGCTTGGGTCGAATCTACCCCAGCAACCTCACTTGACGTTTGCGCTTGACCACGCGCATACAGAAAGATAGTGGTCGCTGCTACTCCTGCCAATAGTGCTACTAATAAAGTATTAAATAGTTGTGAAGTATCAGGCAATTCAGGCCGCACTATAATGCCTGAAAGTAACCAAAACGGCAAACTACCCAAAGTCATTAGCCATACTTTATTAAAAGCATTTTGCAAGAGTGAGGTTTCGATAGCAGGAATGCGTGCAATCAGGGTTTGGAGAGTAGTTTGAGATTGGACGGTAATGGCGCTACTTTGTTTAATAGCGTCGTCTGCTAAGGTTTTATATTTCGCAGCATCACGCTTATCAGCGTTAGCTTTTTTCGCGTTGTAAGAGACTTGCCAGACTAATTGATTACCGATGGGATAGCTAAAAGCGGCAATCAGCGCAGGTAATGCACCGTAAAGCAGCATTTCTGCCATTGGCGCAGCATTGATATCTGTTACAGCAGCGGCACGTAGGCCTTCACTGACGTTGACTAGCACCACACCGATAAATACTAATAGCGCGTAACCAATAAACTTTTTATCAAAGCGCTGTCCAAAGGCCAATAGTACGAGCAAACTGGTGACGACAGTGAACATAAATGTCGCCGCAACGACCCAACCTGCGACATGGTCAGCGGCATAGCAGATGCCCGTATAAAATAACCCGAAGCCAATACTTCCGGTCACACACCAAAAACCCCAATGCTGACAAAAAATAGTGGTCAGCTCTTTAATGCGACCAAAACCATATTGCATCGTAATGATAACGGTAATGATAAGCCACATAAAAACATAACGTAGGCTGGCTGACCAAAACCAATGACCACCGGCTGCACTCATCAGCTCATTTAAAATAAACGTCGAGCTAAAAAACGCACCAGCCAGTAGGCCTAACAAAATTAATCTGACCATTCCTGTGTCCTTACAGCTGGCTGGTATATGCTTTTAAGTGTGTGGGTTGACTATTATAATTTTACTAAGACAGGGCAGCTATTAGGCTTTGATTATTGGCTATTTACCTTTGGCATCCGCCCAGATGATTTTGTGTAATTGCAATTGAAAGCGTACAGGCAGCGCATCAGCTAACATCCATTCTGCGAGTTCTCGCGCTAGTACAGGTACTTCAGGGCTAGACTCTTCATCAACATCATCTGCTACATTGAACATTGGTGAAAACCAAATGGTACCGACCAATTTATCAAGCTTATGCTCAAACAGTTTTTCCTTTGCCCAATCGTAATCCTCACGATTCATAATGACAAACTTAATCTGATCATGCTGGGTTAAGTAATCAAGATTTGACCATAGGTTTTTATCGACTTCACCTGAGCTTGGCGTTTTAAGATCCATGACTTTGCTGACAGCTGGTGGGACGTTTTCTACCGTGAGCGCACCTGCGGTCTCAAGGGAGATTTCATAATCATCGGCTAATAAGCGCTTCATAAGCTCAATGGCATTTGGCTGTGCTAAAGGCTCGCCACCGGTAAGACAAATGCGTTTACAAGGATAACCTTTAATCGTAGTCATAATGGTTTCAAGCGCCTGACGCTCGCCACCACTAAAAGCATATTCAGTATCACAATAGACGCAGCGTAGCGGACAGCCAGTCAGGCGTACAAATATCGTCGGCAAGCCTGAAGTTAAGGCTTCACCTTGCAAAGAATAAAAAATTTCAGTGATACGAAGTCCTGCTTCAGGATCGGTGACAGGGATGGCACTGCTGCGTAATAATGATTCACTCATAATATTTTCAAACAGAATAAGGTGTCGATACATGTTTAAGCGTCTTGAATAAAGCAGGGACACTATTAAGAAGCAAGCTAAATTGAAGAGGCTATTACCGCATGGTTATCAGACAGTATAAAATTAACACACACGATAGCTGACAAGTCTAAGAACTTGGGGGACGAAGTGTGCGAGTTGAGTATTGTTTAAGTTGAGTAGTGCTTATTAGATAGGGTAGTCGAATCTTACGGTGAATTATAGCGTAAGACAGGTTATTAAGCTGTAAAAAAGATGCTGAAGTTCGCCCTCAGCATCTTTTTTGTCGTTTTAGCTATACGATAAAAGCTTTTATAAAAGCGCTTATGCTAAGCGTAATAGCTCATTCACTGAAGTTTTAGCACGTGTTTGCGCATCGACTTTTTTCACGATGATAGCGGCATATAAGCTATGGGTGCCGTCTTCAGAAGGCAAGCTGCCTGGTACGACAACTGAGCCTGCTGGTACGCGACCACGATGAATCTCACCAGTTTCACGGTCATAAATGCGCGTAGACTGACCGATATAGACGCCCATAGAGATAACTGCGCCTTCTTCTACGATCACGCCTTCAACGATTTCAGAACGTGCACCGATGAAGCAATTGTCTTCAATAATAGTAGGGTTGGCTTGTAGTGGCTCAAGTACGCCGCCGATACCCACGCCACCTGATAGATGCACGTTTTTACCAATTTGAGCACATGAACCAACAGTCGCCCATGTATCTACCATGGCGCCTTGATCGACATAAGCACCGATATTGACATACGATGGCATTAACACTGCGCCTGCTGCGATATATGAGCCTTTACGGGCAACCGCTGGTGGTACGACACGTACGCCGGCTTCTTTAAACTGAGCTTCGGTCCAATCAGCAAACTTAGTTGGTACTTTGTCATAGAACTGCACATGCTCGCCAGCTGGCATGACATAGTTGTCATTAAGGCGGAACGATAGCAAAACTGCTTTTTTGGCCCACTGATTGACAACCCATTCGCCATCTTTCTTTTCAGCAACGCGCAAGCTACCGTTGTCTAGTTTTTCAAGCACTTCATTAATGGCGTCGCGTACGTCTTGTGGCATAGTGCTTGGGCTGTATTCGTTACGTTTTTCAAATGCTTGTTCGATGGTCTGTTGTAATGACATAAAAGTTCCTAAAAAGTGATCATACCAAACCTAAAAACCTGCTTAACTTTGTCAAACTCGTTTAGCCTACTAGCTGTAGGGCTTGCACTCGTTTTCCGCGTTACTCTAATTTTTGAGATGGTATAGGTGAAGGTAATTGAAAATAGATTTTATATTTGAATATGAGCTGCAACTAAATATGACTGGCAACTAATACTAAAAAAGTAGCTTAGCGTATTGTCGCTAATTTGGCGAGTTTTAGCAAACCGAGTCAGCCACTGTTATGCACTTAAATGACGTATCCAATGCAAAATATCATGATAAACCACGGTGTGGTGTTGCTCATGTAGCGGCTCGTGGCGCATGTTAGGGTATAAGCGTGCATCAGTATTGCTAAAGCCTTGCTTATGCAAGTTTTTGATTATATCGCGAATGCCGCGACCCATATTACCGATAGGATCGTTCTCGCCGCTGACAAATAGCATCGGAAAGCCCTTGTTGATAGTAGATGCCCAGCCTTTATGCAATCCAGCCTGCATCAACGTAAACAACGTCATAAAACCATTGTTAGTAAAGTCAAAACCAGTCAGTGGGTCAGCTTCATATGCTTCAATATTAGCAGTGTCTTCACTTAACCATGCAAATGGAGAGGGGGAAATACGCTCATTAAGCTTAGCATTGAGTACCTTATTCATGATTTCGGCGAATACGGTATTTGGCTTTTTTGGGGCTGTTTTTGCAAGAATAGTGTTTAACGGAAGCAGGATTTTTACTAGTGGATTCGCATTTGCGGTGCCCATCAGAATGGCTCCAGTAAAATCTTGAGCATGATGCTTAAGTACGGTGCGCACGATAAATGAACCCATCGAGTGACCCATAACGAAGTGCGGCACATCAGGATGACGATTTTTTAAAGTATTCGCCATAACGATGACATCTTTTAATAATGATTGTGCAGGGTGCTCATTACCGAAAAACCCCAACTCTTCTGGTGTTTTAATGGTACGTCCATGACCGAGCTGATCATAAGTAGCGACTGCAATACCATTGTCGGCTAAGAATTGCGCAAATTCTGCATAGCGACCACTGTGCTCTGCCATGCCGTGTACGATTAGCAAGGTCGCCTTAACCTCGCCGTCTGTTGGCTCAAAAAATGTATGATGCAAATAATGGGTATTATCAGAAGAAGTAATTTGTTCAAAAGTACTCATAAGCGAATCCTTAAATAGTTATGGGTTTAAAACGTATGGCCTGTTGTATTGTGTTGGAGTCTACGCTTATAACCGTCTTATCCTTTTTGATTATTTAACGCGCTCTAGGGTGCATATTATAATCATATCATTCTAGATAACCTGTCTTTAATAGCACTTTATTATATCGATAAGCTACAAAATCAATGTTTTATCACATTTATTTAGGATAAATTCATCATTCAACAAATTATGGCTGCAACCAATCTAACTATAAAGCCAGATGCGGTCAATATTATTTGGCTATTTATATCGTCTTTATATATCCGATGAACGTCTCGTAGCACCCAATAAAATTTAGTGCTGATATGGAATAACCAGTTAAATAGTTAATATTAATAAAAATATGAGAGAAAAATAAGGTATTATTAATTAGATTAACTTTATTTTGATAGCACACTTATAAGATAAATATTGCTTAAGTCAAAGTTTTAGTTATATTTCCTTACGCTAAAGAGGGCCAACAACTGGATTCTATACCATTATGAAATCTACCATTGAACTACTCGAAGATACTGATTTTCCTAATATTAAAAGACAGAAGCTCAAAGTCCTGCAAGTTAATATGGGCTACTTATGCAACATGTCCTGTGTGCATTGTCATGTCGCAGCCAGTCCGTACCGTACGGAGATGATGTCACGTGAGCTAGTTGATCTGATTCCACAAGTCCTCCAAGCACAAAATATCGATACGCTAGATTTGACCGGTGGCGCGCCTGAGATGCACGAAGACTTTAAGCACTTGGTCAAAGCAGCACGAGCGTTGGGTGTAAAAGTGATTGATCGCTGTAATTTGACGATTCTGATGGAAGAAGGTTATGAAGATATGGCGCAGTTTTTAGCGGATAATGAGGTTGAAGTCGTCGCCTCGCTACCTTGTTACTCGTTAGAAAATGTAGACAAGCAGCGCGGTAAAGGGGCTTTTGATGACAGTATTTTAGGATTGCATAAGCTTAATGCCTTGGGTTACGGAAAGAGCGATAATAAAGCTGACTCTAATTTAACGTTGAATCTTGTTTATAACCCGCAAGGTGCAACGCTACCACCCAATCAGCAACAGCTGGAAGCTGACTATAAGCACGAGTTGAAAGCGCACTTCGATATTGAGTTTAATCAGCTGTTTGCCTTAACCAATATGCCTATTCAGCGCTTTGGTGCGGTGCTATTAGCTAAAAACGAATTCCATCCCTATATGGATCTGCTCAAAGCCAATTATGTGGCTGCTAACTTAACCGAAGTTATGTGCCGCTCGACCATTAGTGTCAATTGGTTAGGAGAGTTGTTTGATTGCGATTTTAATCAGCAGCTAAAGATTCCGGTACCAAACAAATCCCGTCGGCATCTACGAGATTTATTAATGCAGAATCCTGCTGGTGATGATATTGCCATTGCAGATCACTGTTATGGTTGTACGGCAGGACAAGGCAGCAGCTGCGGTGGAATTTTAGAAGAGTCAGCTATTTAGCTTTGTTATAGTCCACAAAATTAAAGTACATAAAATTAGCATAGGTAAACACTTATCAATTTCAACGGAGTTAATACGATGTCGTTATTCAATAACTTAATAGTCAAGACGGCTATTGCTACCACTATCTTGTTATCAAGCGCAGTGGCCTATGCTGACTTTAATCACAGCAGTTGGGATGCGTTGCTAGACAAACATGTGACCATGACTAGTGCTGGTAAGGCGTCAGTGGTGGATTATGCTGGTATGCAAGCGGATAAGAGTAAGCTGTCAAGCTATCTGAGTGCCACTAGTAAAGTTAGTCAATCTGAATTCAATCGTTGGAATAAAGATGAGCAATTAGCCTTTTTAATTAATGTCTACAACGCGGCTACGGTAGAGTTGGTGCTCACCAAATATCCAAACATCAAGTCGATTAAAGATATTGGATCATTATTAAGCTCGCCTTGGAAGCAGGATTTTATTCCATTATTGGGTAAAACGCGCTCGCTGGATGATATTGAACATAATCTGATTCGCGGCTCCAAGCGTTATAACGACCCGCGTATTCACTTTGCGGTTAATTGTGCGAGCATTGGCTGCCCAGCCCTGTTGGATGATGCTTTCACAGGCAACAAATTAGACAAGCAGCTAGAGCAAGTGACCAGTAAATTCTTAGCCGATAGTAGTCGTAATCGTCTTAAAGGCAGCACGCTTGAGGTCTCACCAATTTTTAAATGGTACAAAGAAGACTTCGCGACAAATTGGCGTGGTACTAATAACTTAGAGGGTTTTTTAGGTCGTTATAGTTCATCTTTGGGTCTTAACAAGTCTCAAGCCGCCGATCTAAAAAGTGGCAAGACTAAAATCAGCTACACTGATTATGATTGGCGCTTGAATAAAAAATAAACTGGGCGTTAAGAAACATGACTGCTGTGGCAATTAATATCTCTATCGTAATACCGGTATTAAATGAAGCGGACAATTTGCCGCGATTGATTAGTCATATTGTCCATCTGAATCCACTACCGCATCAAGTCATATTAGTCGATGGCGGTTCAACGGATAGCTCAGTGGCTGTTGCCAAGAAACTGATTATAGGGTTGATAGATACCAGCCAATTGGCTATCAATAATCAGTCAGCTACTAACGGGCAAGTTGCTGACTGGCAAGTAGTAGAGTCCGCCGTTGGTCGTGCTACCCAGATGAATGCAGGTGCTGACCTAGCAACGGGTAACGTATTACTATTTTTGCATGCTGATACGCAGTTGCCGAACCACGCTATCACCGATATTAAATCGGCAGTCATGCGAGCAGAGTGGGGGCGTTTCGATGTACATTTGGACAGTTCTGAGTGGATGCTCAAGGTAGTCAGTCAAATGATGAATTGGCGTTCGAGATTGAGTGGGATTGCTACAGGTGACCAAGCAATATTTGTTGAGCGAGAACTTTTTGAGCAGCTAGGTGGTTACCCTGACCAGCCGTTGATGGAAGATATTGAGCTTTGCAAACGTCTTAAAGCTATCGGTAAGCCAGCTTGTCTAAATAGTAAGGTGATAACTTCACCACGGCGCTGGCAACAGTATGGCACTTGGCGCACGATATTACTGATGTGGCGGTTGCGCTTTGATTATTGGTGCGGTGTATCTGCTGATAATATCAAACAGCGTTACTATAAAAATTAGTTATTAACTTAAAGACCATTAAGCAGCAAGCGTAGGGTGTGCCATGCGCACCAATTTAGAACAACAACTTTCTATCGGTGCACGCGGCGCACCCTACAAATAAATTTAAATATTATATGCCAAAGTATCCTATGCCAACAGACACGCTCATCATTATCTTTGCCAAGTTTCCCGCACGTGACATGGCAAAAACTCGTCTGCAACCCGCACTCGGTATCGAAGGCTCTACCAGTATGGCACGCCAGCTGTTATTGCATAGTGTTGAGCAGGCAGTAGCAACTGGGTTTAGCGTTGAGCTGTGCGTTAGTCCAGCACCAAATGACCCATGTTGGCAGACGCTTAATTTACCCGAGTCATTACAGTGGTCAGCGCAAGCAGATGGTGACTTAGGGTTACGTATGTTAACTGCCAGCCAGCAAGCTCTAAGTAAATTTGAACAGGTTTTATTAATTGGTACTGATTGTCCCAGTCTGACCGAAACACGTATCCAAGGTGCAGTGCAGCAACTAGAGCAGTCTGATGCCGTAATGATTCCAGCCTCGGATGGCGGTTATGTGCTCTTAGGATTTAAGCAAACTCATGCTGATTTATTCTCGGATATCGAGTGGAGTACTGCCAGCGTAGCAGCGGTGACTCGACAGCGTATTAAAGCATTGGATTGGTCGCTGATATTACTAAATCCATTACATGATATTGATGAGCCTGCAGATTTAAAATACCTGCCCGTAGGCTGGCTTGAAAAAATATGATGTTGATTGGCTTGTCCTCTAAATGTGACTAATATTTATTACTTTTAGAATGACATTTATAAGATTGCTTAAGCTGTTTTATTATTAACAAGGAAGTTATTATGCATGAGGTCGTTCAAGATTATTATGGCAAGCAGCTACAAAGCACCGAGGACTTAAAAACGTCAGCATGCTGTGATGTTAGCAATATGCCAAGTTGGTTAAAGCCTTTGTTAGCCAATATTCATGATGAAGTTTTAAGTCGATACTATGGTTGTGGATTGGTCTGCCCAGCGCTACTTGAAGGTTGCCGTATCCTAGATTTGGGATGTGGATCAGGCCGTGATGTGTATGCGCTCGCACAATTGGTTGGACGTACAGGCCATGTGGTCGGTGTCGATATGACGGACGAACAATTAGCCATTGCAAAGCAACATCAAGATTATCATGTCGATAAATTTGGCTACGATAATGTGACGTTTCTTAAGGGCTACATCGAAAAACTAGATGAGCTAAATCTAGACTCCAATAGCTTTGATATCATTGTCTCAAATTGCGTCATTAACCTATCACCTGATAAAGCAGCAGTGATGGCCAGTGTGCAGCGTTTGCTTAAGCCGGGCGGTGAGTTTTACTTCTCTGACGTCTATGCAGACCGCCGTATCCCGCAGCATTTAGTCAATGATCCTGTCCTTTATGGGGAATGTTTAAGCGGTGCATTATACTGGAAGGATTTTGAGCGCCTAGCGCGACAGGCTGATTTTTTAGACCCGCGTTTGGTTGAAGATCGTCCGCTTGAAATCACCGATCCGCTACTTGCCGCTAAGATTGGTGATATTCAGTTTTTTTCCGCTACTTATCGATTGTTTAAAATCGCCACGCTTGAAGATGCTTGTGAAGACCACGGTCAAGCAGTCGTTTATCACGGAACCATTGACCAGCTAACGCATTGTTTTGATTTAGATAAGCATCATGCGATTGAGACAGGTCGCGTCTTCCCCGTCTGCGGTAATACTTTTCGCATGCTAAAAGAATCACGATTTGCTAAGCATTTTGACTTTATTGGAGATGATAGTCGCCACTACGGTATTTTTGCAGGCTGTGGTGACATCCTGCCATTTGGTAATCAAGCGAATATAATGTCTAGCTCAAATGCTGGGACGTCTGTTGATTCAGGCAGCTGTTGTTAAAAATAAGATTTGTATGATTTAAAAAAACTATTTGTTAAAAAATAGTCTATTAAACATGAAAGAGGCCATCAAATGATTTGATGGCCTCTTTTATTGAATGCATATTTCAACATCTAAGGAAGTAACGCTGCAAGTCTAGTTTTGGTTTGTTCATCCATCGCTTCAATAGGGGTGACTAACGCTTGAGCTAGCGCAGTATGAGCGATTGATTTAGGCTGTTCGGCGGCAAGTAGAGCGATTGCTTGCTTAATCACTTGTTGCGCGTTATCTGCATTTTTCATTAGATTTTTTATAGCATAATCGGCACTGACGGCTTCCTCGGTAGGATGCCAGCTATCAAAATCGGTCACTAGCGCCAAGGTGGCATAGGCGATACGTGCTTCACGTGCCAGCTTCGCTTCTGGCATATTGGTCATGCCGATGATGTCCGCTTGCATCTGTCGATACCAGTGTGATTCTGCGCGAGTAGAAAACTGCGGCCCTTCGATACATACATAGGTCGCTTTAGGGTGGCACTGTCCATCCGTAATATTGGCTTTATCATAAGCTCGCATTAAGATGTCTGCTACTTCAGGGCATAAAGGGTCAGCCATTGACACATGGGCGACCGCACCATCTCCAAAGAACGAGTTTACTCTCTGCTTAGTCATATCAATCATTTGATCAGGAATGACCATATCTAATGGCTTCAGCGACTCTTGCAATGAGCCAACTGCTGAGACTGAGACGATATAGCTGACGCCTAAGGTCTTTAATGCATAGATATTGGCACAATAAGGCACCTCAGATGGGGTCAATCTGTGCCCTTGACCATGTCGCGTTAAGAATGCAACCGTTACGCCATCAAGTTCACCGAGTACAATATCATCGGATGGATCTCCATAGGGTGTCTCAACTTTAACGCTGCGCTTATTGGTTAAAGCCTGCATTTGATACAGACCGCTACCACCGATAATAGCGATATCAGCTGATTTGCGAATAGTTGTGGAGGTGCTATTGTTTAAAGGCTTTTCATTTGCGATTTGACTATCTCTTACTGTGCTCATCTTAATTGGCTTCCATGTCGTTATGATTGTCGTCAGCATAGGTTATATTTTTTCAAAAATAAATCACTATTAATGAGAGGCTTATAGGTATAACACGAAAAAGTCGTTAGATATAATTTGTATTTGAAGTGAGTTGCGGTATGCTTACTAGGCTATTGATAAATTAAATTAACTTATAACCGAAGATAGTCTTAACCATCAAGGAAGAAACCAATGAAATTGACCAGTAAAACGTCTCTAATCATAGCAATGATTGCGTCTAGTTTGGCATTCACTGCGTGCTCAAAAACAGAAAATGAAACGGCGAGCGTTGATGATTCAGCGGTCACTGGCGAGTCAGAAACGGCTGCCCCAGCTGCTGATGATAAGCTTGAGACTAAGTTTGTCACCATAGCGACAGGGGGCGCGTCAGGCCCTTATAATATCATTGGTACATCGCTATCAGAGATTTATGCCAAGACCTTTGGGGTTAACTCAAAGACACAAACGACAGGTGCTTCAGTAGAAAACGTCAATCTACTGACCCAAGGCAAGGTCGATATGGTACTGGCGCTTAGTGATGTCGTCACTGATGCCGTTGAAGGTAAAAACAACTTCGATCAACCAGTAGCCAACATTCAACAGATTGCTGTGTTATATCCTAACGTGGTGCAAGTTGTCACCACCAAAAAATCTGGCATCAAAAATATTGAAGATTTGCGCGGCAAGCGTATTGCAGTAGGTGATCAGGGCTCTGGAACTGAGGTTAATGCTAGGACGTTATTGGAAGGGTTCGGTATCACTTATGATGATGTTGAAGTAGATTATCTAGGCTTTGCTGAAGCAGCAGATGGCATGAAAGCGGGTAAAATCGAAGCGGCATTCTTTAGTAGTGGTCTACCAAACTCGTCATTGATGGAGTTAGAGCAAGGCTTAGATTTGCAACTGATAACCATCAATCAAGACAAGCTTAATGAAATCATTGCAACCAAACCTTACTTTAAAACTTTCGAGATTCCTGCAGGCACTTATGGTAATGAAGCAGCGATTCCAACTGCAGCGATTATGAATGCCTTATTAGTACGTTCGGATTTATCTGAAGCTGACGGTTATAAGTTGACCAAGGCTTTATTTGAAAACTTAGATGGTTTAAGAACAGCACACCAAGCGGCCACTGATATCAGTCTAGAGACTGCCAATACTGGCATGGTAGCACCGATTCATCCTGGAGCTAAAAAGTACTATGATGAGCAAGCAGCCAAATAAACGTTTATGGCTATTAACTAGCGCGGCACTGGTTGTTGCGCTAGTTTTTTTTGCGCTATGGGCCAGCTTATCACGTCAGTCCGTTGTCGAAGTGCAAGTCGATGGAAAAACCTGTTATTTCACTGAGCCTAACTTTCAGTTGCGCTGGATTCATTCTGTAGAAAAGCAATGGTGGGAGGAGCAATATCAACGTGAAAACGATGGACTACTCCTGACCACTACTTATTTTGAAGCATTTGGCGCTGGCACCCCTTCTACTGAAGCGCTTGCACCCATACAAAAACCTGGCTATTTGGGTTATCAAATCAATGAAAAACTGCCCAGCCTTAATTGGGTAGTATCTAGGCTTACCAAGGGTGAGCTTGATTATGCTGACTATCGGCTTTTGATTCATGAGTGGGCGCCAGATTATTCTGAAGTAACTATTACGCCTAAGGCGTATAATTTAATTGATAGATTGAAAAAGGACTTTTGTCATGAACTCTCAAGTGACGGATCACGATAGCGTGATGACTGGGCTCAGCGATGACGCTCATTTGCCTGAGCAGCCAGATACTGGCACTGAAGCTGAGACGGAAGCTCATAATCGAGCAATATTAGAAAAGTATGACCGAGAGTCAATCACCCGTAACATCACCCAAGGCCCAGTAAAGTATTTTATCGCTGGGATTTGCATTTTATATTCTCTGTTTCATCTGTATATCACTTTTAATCCCATGCCTGCACTGCTACAACGCTCTGTGCATGTCGGTGTTGGATTTGCCTTGATATTTCTGATTTTTCCAGCCAGTAAAAAAAGCAGCCGACAGCAGGTGGCTTGGTATGACTGGATTTGGTTTGCCCTGTCCTTATCTGGAATGGCCTATCTCATCTACGAGTATCAAGACATTGTGACCTCGCGTGGCGGCATGGCCAATCAGGTTGATGTGATATTTTCTATTATCACGGTAATTTGTGTCCTTGAAGGCAGTCGGCGTATCACTGGTTGGATTTTGCCTATATTAGCGTCGATATTTTTGGCTTATCCGTTTGTCAGTCATCTAGACTTTATGCCTGATCGGCTGCTTACGCGCCCTTATGATATGGGTGATATTTTTGGTCAATTGTTTTTAAAGACTGAAGGTCTGTACTCCGTTGCGATTGGGGCGTCGGTTACTTTCATCTTTTTGTTTATTTTATTTGGTGCATTTTTAGCTCGCTCTGGCATGGGACAGCTGTTTAATGACTTGGCACTCGCGCTAGCCGGTGATAAAAAAGGCGGGCCTGCCAAGGTTGCAGTCATCTCAAGTGGCTTTATGGGCAGTATCAACGGCTCAGCGTTATCGAACGTTGTCAGCACCGGAGCGTTTACCATCCCTTTAATGAAAAAGGTCGGTTATCATAAGGACTTTGCAGGTGCAGTAGAGGCGAGCGCTTCTGTGGGCGGGCAGATATTGCCTCCTATTATGGGTGCCAGTGCTTTTATCATGGCGGAGACCACAGGGTTGCCATATAGTACGATTGCTTTAGCAGCATTACTACCGGCGGTACTTTATTATTTGGGCGTCATTGCTCAAGTGCATTTT
Source organism: Psychrobacter sp. S1-30-MNA-CIBAN-0213 (assembly GCF_040309845.1). Classification (NCBI taxonomy): domain Bacteria; kingdom Pseudomonadati; phylum Pseudomonadota; class Gammaproteobacteria; order Moraxellales; family Moraxellaceae; genus Psychrobacter; species Psychrobacter sp. S1-30-MNA-CIBAN-0213. Next base: position 211,463 of record NZ_JBEOPE010000006.1, read on the forward strand.
CGCGCCGGACGTCGCGACCTAAAAGGTATCGCCAAAGAAAGCCTACCGCAGGTAAAAGAGGTGTTAAAAGCGCGCGGTCACATGCTATTACCGATTGTATTTTTGATATTTCTATTAATCAGAAACGTACCCGTAGGCTATGCCGCGGCTTATACCATTGGTTTTACGGTCGTAATTAGTATGCTACGCAAAGAGACCAGAATGGGGTTTTCTGACATTTTGGGTGCTTTAGAAGATGGTGCTCGTCAGTCGCTAGCCGTGATGGCAGCTTGTGCGGTGGTAGGTGTGATCATCGGGGTTGTGAGTTTGACCAGCTTTGGTACGGTGATGACCTCATCAATCGTGACGCTAGGAGCAGGGTCATTATTCCTAACCCTTATTTTAACGATGCTAGCATCGATGGTATTGGGCATGGGGCTACCGTCTATTCCAGCTTATATTATTACGGCAACGATGGCAGCACCAGCTTTAGCAGGGTTTGATATTCCGATTTTATCAGCGCATATGTTCGTATTCTATTTTGGTATTTTCGCTAATATTACACCGCCTGTGTGTCTGGCAGCCTTTGCCGGCGCTGGTATATCCGGTGGCGATCCGATGAAGACAGGCTTCTTATCGTTAAAGTTAGCATTGGCCGGATTCATCGTGCCATTTATGTTTATTTATAGCCCCACGATGCTGATGATAGACCCAACTGGTCTAGCGGTCACGGCGAAAGATTTTCCGCTACCGTCTATTCTTGACATAGTAACTGTCGTGTTGACTTCGGTCACAGGTGTTATCGCGCTAAGTGCGGCGCTGGAGGGTTATTTTAAAGGTGCTATGAATCCACTAACTCGTGGAATACTGACCATTGGCGCGTTACTATTGATCTATCCTGAGCTTACGACAGGATTAATCGGCGGAGTAATAGTATTAATCGTGGCTGTATTTAATATAAAAACAGCTGATAAGCCAACGCCAACTCTAACCGTTTAAAGCGTTAGGTTTGAAGGTTTTAGAGATGTATTAAAGTCACAAAAAAGGGTGAATAACGATTATTTGTTATTCACCCTTTTTAGATTCTCAGCTAACTGTTTTTAGTTATGATTTTTAGGGTCTGTTAAACATTCAAATATTAGAATTGCCAGTACCACATTTGAATGTTTAACAGATCTTAAGCTCTAAACATAAATTGTAAACTCAGATTCTAAATATATAGCCACTAGCGTTTACTCACTCTTTTAAACATACCCTGAGCAAGCGCTTTAACGATCATTGCCTGACTTTGTACAAAGCCATTGTACTTGGGCAAATCATCGTCCATATCTTCAACGCGGCGGTTATAAAATAGATGCATAGTCGGTTCAGGCAATGCAGCTATATCATGGTAATTTGTTGTCGGTACTAATATGAGATTGCCACCCAACGCCATTTCTATACTGGGTTTGTTGCAGCGAGTACAAAGCCCGCGACTAATATTTGGTGGGAGTTTCCAACGGCGAAATTTGGTTCTAATGAGGTTTAAATTGCTGACATCGGACTTCATTAAAACCGTCACATCATTATAAGCTTGGCTAGTAAATTCTTGGCAAATAGTACAGTGGCAGATAAAACGACCAATTGGCTTATTGTTGACCGTATAAGTATTGCTATAACAGGAGCAAGAGCCTTCTTGTGGGGTAAATTCGCTGCTCATTAGTTAGTCCTTCATTAATAAGAGGGTAAGAGAGTTGTCATAATTTATTAATGCAAAATATAGCACTATCTTAGCGTACTAATGTAGTCGCTTTGAGTAGAGCACAATAAAAAAGGAGACCTTTTCGAGTCTCCTTTTTCTATAAATAACTGGCTTAATCAATCAGATACTAGCAGCCAAGCTTACCTTCTGCTGCCAATGCCTTTTTACTACGAATAGGTGCTGGGCAATCTTCGCCGTAGTATTGACGATCGGCAAAGTAGCTTGAGCGTACCATCGGCCCTGCCCAAATGTTAAAGAAGCCAATCTTTTTGCCATAATCCATATAACGCTGGAACTCGTCTGGATGGACATAACGATCAACTGGCGCGTGGTTTTTACTAGGTTGTAGATACTGACCAACCGTAATCATATCCACGTTATGCGCTTTTAAATCATCAAGCAATGCATATATTTCTTCTTCAGTTTCACCAAGACCTACCATAAAACCGCATTTAGTGGCGATATCAGGGCGACGCTCTTTATATATCTTGAGCAAATCTAATGAATGCTGATAGTCAGAGCCTGGGCGGAAGGCTTTGTACAGACGTGGCACGGTTTCGATGTTGTGGTTAAACACATCTGGCGGTGTTTCCGTCAGCAAATCTAAAGCCACTTCCATGCGCCCACGGAAATCAGGTACTAGGATTTCAATTAAGCAGTTCGGGCTAAGCGCTCTTGATTCATTGAGTACTTCAACGAAATGCGCAGCACCGCCATCTTTTAGATCATCACGATCAACAGAGGTGATAACGGCATATTTCAACTGCAAGCCTAAAATGGTCTCAGCCGTATGGCGGGGTTCATCAGCGTCCAGCTCATTTGGACGACCATGTCCCACGTCGCAGAACGGGCAGCGACGGGTACAAATATCACCCATAATCATAAAGGTCGCCGTACCATCAGCGAAGCACTGCGGCAGGTTAGGGCAGGCAGCTTCTTCACAGACGGTATAGAGCTTTTGCTCACGCAAGGTGGCTTTGATACGGGCCACTTCAGCAGGCGACGACATCTTAACCCGAATCCAATCTGGCTTTTTCTTCGCCTCGACGGTCGGGATTACTTTAATTGGGATACGTGCAACTTTATCGTAGCCACGTAGCTTTTCGCCTTGGATGGCTTTTTTGGGTTTGACCTTAGCAGCAGGCACATGTGTTTGTACGGCAGTTGTCATAATTAAATTATCTCTTAACCCTTTGTAGTATAAGGGTTTATGGAATTATTAAAATGTTTTATGAGTTGAGATATTATAGCAGAGATTTAGGAGTTAATTTCCAAAGAATATTGTCTCACTGACCTAATCAAGACTACTACGATTGGTCTGATTACCATAGTTTTAAATATCTATGTCAATGTCCAACTCATTCAGTATTTCTATAGCAGCACGAAACGCTTCTTGGGTGGCAGGTGCACCGCAGTAAGGCAAACTGTGCATCAATACTTCTCGAATCTCAGCGACACTGGCACCGTTATTAATGGCACCTCGAATGTGTCCTTTTAGCTCAGTTGGGCTCTTTTGTGCAATTAAAAAGGCGATGGTGATTAATGAGCGATATTTGCGCGGTAATACCGAGTCATCTTGCCAAGTGCTGCCCCAAGCGTTTTCAATGATCCAGTCTTGCAATGGCTGGGTAAATCCAGTTGCGCTATCAAGCGAGCGTTTGACATGTGCCTCGCCCATTACTTCAGTACGAACCTTGAGACCGTTTTGATAATTAGCGTTGTGCTCCATATCCTTGTTTTCTATGTCGTGGTTTTCCATATCACTACCGTCCATGTCGTCATCCTTCATATTTATTTTATCAATTTAGTATTTGCTAATAAAAACTATTTTTTCAAGCGCTATTTTTCTAAGCTATCGTATTAAAATGATATTTTATAAAATAATATCTTACAAAAGAGTATCGCCGTCGCACAGTATTTGTTTAACCGTAAATCGAGCTGTGCTTGACAAGAGTTACAAGCTGAGTACGGGTTCTATAAAGGCAGTCAATCATATTGTTGATGGTACTATTTATATAATAAATGTTCAATATGACCCCTTTATGGCTGCTTTATGAGCCTTTTAAAGGCTGAGCCATTAACATTTAGAGCGTTTTAAGCTATGATTGCACGGATAATTATTCCACCTAGTACATAGACGCAGGCTGTCATGCTGACTACCCACGTAATGTGCTAATACCCCCCAACTGACGAGGACGACTATTGTGTTAGAAGCTTATCGTAAACATGTCGAAGAACGTGCTGAGCTAGGAACGGTTCCGCTACCACTGAATGAAAAACAAGTAGCAGAGTTGGTTGAAATATTAAAAACCCCACCAGCAGGCGAAGACGCGTTCTTAATGAACCTGCTAGAAAACCGTATTCCTGCTGGCGTTGACCAAGCTGCTTACGTTAAAGCTGCATTTTTAGCTGCTATCCTTAAGGGTGAAGCATCATCACCACTTATCAGCAAGCAAAAAGCCGTTGAAATCCTAGGCACTATGCAAGGTGGCTACAACGTTCAGCCATTGGTTGCTGCACTAGACGACGCCGATGTTGCACAAGACGCAGCAGAAGCATTGAAAAAGACATTGCTCGTATTTGACGCGTTCAATGACGTCACTGAAAAAGCTGAAGCTGGCAACGACATCGCTAAAGAAGTCGTTCAATCTTGGGCTGACGCTGAATGGTTCTTGAACCGTGCTGCCGTACCAGAAAAGACCACTTACACGACGTTTAAAGTGACTGGCGAAACCAACACTGATGACTTGTCACCTGCGCAAGATGCGTGGAGCCGTCCTGATATCCCATTGCATTCATTAGCCATGCACAAAAACTCTCGCGACGGCATCACTGCTGACGAAGAGGGCGTTGTCGGTCCAATGAAGCAGATCGAAGCGTTAAAAGAAAAAGGCCATCCACTGGCTTATGTTGGTGACGTGGTTGGTACGGGTTCTAGCCGTAAGTCTGCGACGAACTCAGTATTGTGGCTCATGGGCGATGATATCCCTAACGTGCCAAACAAACGTGGCGGCGGTTTAGTATTAGGTAACAATATTGCACCTATCTTCTTTAACACTATGGAAGATTCTGGCGCATTACCAATCGAAAAAGTGGCTGTTGATAACCTAAACATGGGTGATGTATTTGACATCTATCCGTATGAAGGCAAAATCACTAAGCATGACTCTGACGAAGTACTGTCAACGTTCAAGCTAAACTCACCAACATTGCTTGATGAAGTTCGTGCTGGTGGCCGTATTCCACTAATCGTTGGTCGTGGTTTGACTAACCGTGCTCGTGAATACATGGGTCTTGGTCATTCAGATATCTTTGCCAAGCCAGAAGAGCCAGTTGATACGGGTAAAGGCTTTACCCTTGCGCAAAAAATGGTTGGTAAAGCTTGTGGCCTGCAAGGCGTACGTCCGGGTATGTACTGTGAGCCTAAAATGACGACTGTTGGCTCTCAGGATACCACTGGTCCGATGACCCGTGATGAGCTAAAAGATTTGGCATGTTTGGGCTTCCAAGCAGACTTAGTCATGCAGTCATTCTGTCACACTGCTGCTTATCCAAAGCCAGTTGACGTTGAGACTCAGCATACACTACCTGACTTCATCATGAACCGTGGCGGCGTCAGCTTACGCCCGGGCGATGGCATCATTCACTCGTGGTTGAACCGTATGCTACTTCCAGATACCGTTGGTACTGGTGGTGACTCGCATACTCGTTTCCCAATGGGTATCTCGTTCCCAGCTGGTTCTGGTCTAGTAGCATTCGCAGCAGCGACTGGTGTTATGCCACTTGATATGCCTGAGTCTGTCCGTGTCCGCTTCGTTGGCGAACGTCAGCCTGGTATCACGCTACGTGACTTAGTCCATGCGATTCCTTATCAAGCGATCAAAGAAGGTCTATTGACCGTTGATAAGAAAGGCAAAATCAACGAATTCAATGGTCGTATTCTTGAAATTGAAGGCTTAGAAGACCTAACCGCTGAGCAAGCGTTTGAGTTATCTGATGCGTCAGCTGAGCGTAGTGCCGCAGGTTGTACCATCACGCTATCTGAAGAGTCAGTAACTGAGTACCTAAATTCAAACATCACGCTGCTTAAGTGGATGATTTCAGAAGGCTATGGCGATGCGCGTACTATTAGCCGTCGTATCGAGCAAATGCAAGAGTGGTTGGCTAATCCAAGCCTCATGCGTGCTGACGAAGATGCAGAATACGCCATCGATATGACTATCGACATGAGCACGATTAAAGAGCCGATCCTTTGCTGCCCGAACGATCCAGATGATGCAAAAACATTGGCTGACGTGGCTGGTGATACCATTGATGAAGTATTCATTGGTTCATGTATGACTAACATTGGTCATTTCCGTGCTGCAGGTAAACTGCTACAAGACGTACCAGCAGGTAGCCTCAAGACTCGTCTATGGATTGCGCCACCAACCAAGATGGATGCGCGTCAGTTGATGGAAGAAGGTTATTACAACATTTATGCTCAAGCCGGCGCTCGTACTGAGATGCCAGGTTGTTCACTATGTATGGGTAACCAAGCACGTATCGCACCGAACTCTACTGCGGTATCGACCTCAACCCGCAACTTCCCGAACCGTCTAGGTCAAGGCGCTGATGTATATCTGGCTTCTGCAGAGCTTGCAGCAGTGGCAGCAGTACTTGGTAAATTGCCGACTAACGAAGAATATCAGCAGTATGCTGGCATGCTAAACAGCATGGGCGAAGAAGTGTATCAGTACATGAACTTCGACCGTATGGAAGAGTACACTGAAGAAGCGGATAAAATTAACGTTGCTCAGTTGACTTAATATTAGTTCAAATTTAAGCTAAACGTTTTTAAGTTTTAAAAATAAACCCCGTATCGTAATGATGCGGGGTTTTTTGCTATAAGCACCGACTGGTTTCTCTCAGTATCTTAGGTATAATATAGGCGCAGGCGGAAACCGTGGCTCTGCACTTAATCTATTTTTTCTATCTCGGGACGGACCGATACTTTGATAGGCACTTTTTTGTTTACAATCAAGTGCTCTGGAGTTTTGGTTGATTACTTTATCCCCACTCAAACGTCGTATCGTCTATGTGATTATCTTTGAGATTATCGCAATCATTTCTTCTACCTTTGTACTGATGAAGCTCAGTGGTGGCGATGCGGCAGAGTCCTTACCAGTTGCTGTGATGGTGTCATTGGCCGCTGTGATCTGGAACTTTATTTACAATACGGCCTTTGAGGCGTGGGAAAGTCGTAAGCAGGTGACCAAGCGCACGTTATGGATACGTAGTGCCCATGCCTTGGGATTTGAAGGCGGATTGGTTTTAATTTGCTTACCACTGTATATGATTTGGTATGATGTTGGTGTGACAAAAGCCTTTATAATGGAGGCAGCGTTATTGCTATTCTTCTTAGTTTATACCTTTGTTTTCACGTTAGGTTTTGACAAGATATTTACTTTACCATATCAACAGGAGTCAGCCTCCGCCTCTTAACAAGTAACGATATGGTTAACCATAATATATAGGGTTTTACTCAAGACAAAAGGCTGCCATTTGGCAGCCTTTTTGATGATATTGCAAAAGCGAGTCTGACTAGTTTATTACTTACCTTGATAAACTGGTTTGCGCTTTTCAATGAACGCTGTAACCCCTTCAATGAAATCATCAGTTTTCGCCAGCATTGCTTGTTGTTGCACTTCCATATCGAGTGCCTCATTCAAGCCTGAGTAAGCATGAGTATTGAGCATATGTTTCATACTAGACAAGGCTTTAGCTGGCAGAGCGCTCAGACGAGAGGCAAGCTTTAACACTGCGGCATCAAGCTCTTCAGATGACACGACTTGGTTGACCAAGTTTAAGTCAGCCATGTCTTGTGCACTGATTTTATTGCCAAGCATTACAAGCTCAGTGGTTTTAGCAGGGCCAATTAACTGATTTAATAAATACACACCGCCAGCATCAGGTACGAGGCCGATATGTACAAACGCTTGCACGAATTTCGCGTTATCTGCGGTGATACGAAAATCACAAGTTAAGGCTAAGTTCATGCCTGCGCCTGCAACCGCGCCTTCTAATTTAGCAATAATTGGCTTATGAATTTTACGTAACTTTAAGCTGACTTCTCCAGCGCCTTCCACCATGCCTTTTAGTTTATTTGAAATCACTTCTTTGTCTATGCCTTCAGATAGCATCTCTTTAATGTCACCACCGCTTGAGAAATTGCCGCCTGCACCTTGTAAGACAATTACTCTAACTTTATCATCAGCTTCAGCCTGCTCAAGCGCTTCTAGTACACTGGTCTTTAATGGTGTGCTAAAGGCATTCAGACTTTTTGGGTCATTTAGAGTGATGGTGGCAATATGGTTTTCGCTGTGATACTCGACTAGAGATTGTGACATCTTTGATTTCCTTATTTTAAATGGCTGATTAACATTGATCGATAATGAATGAAAAGTGATCCGAATAAATGATTCAGTATTTATTGCTAATTCTGCTTACTATAGCAGCTTGTCATGATTATAAAAGCAGGTTTTGTGGGCGCTTAAGCCATACTAATCTTGATAGTATTTCCGCATAGCTATAGACAGGAATTAATAGGTGGTGAGAAGTCTTTACGGGTTTAAAGCTGCTTACATTCATTATTAGAAACATTACTTGAAATAAATATTGGGGCTGTCCTAGATAAATAAAATAATCTAGGATAGTCATATGAGAAAGAGTAGATTAAGTTGGTACAAACAAACT
>NZ_JBEOPE010000007.1:0-152297 GCF_040309845.1 Psychrobacter sp. S1-30-MNA-CIBAN-0213
GGCTCAGCAATTGGTTCAGGCTCAGCAATTGGTTCAGGCTCAGCAATTGGTTCAGGCTCAGCAATTGGTTCAGGCTCTACGCTATCGTTAATTGATGACTCATAAGCTTGAGGCAAGTTAGAAAAATTATCTATAACAATATTAGTATCAGCCATTTTGATAGACTGATTAATATTGGCTGTATCTGTTGCAAATGCACTTTCTGAGAAGTGAGCTTCATTGCCCGTCATCTTATTAGCACTTTGCTCAACACTATTATTAACTTCTTCATTAATAGCAACTTGCTCATGAACATTACTGACATTATCAAGACTATAAGGTTGCGGTTCGTGCAATGATGCAACATGACCTACAGGAGCTATAGGTTCTGATATATCTATTGAGCTAGTTGACTCAATAGAATGAGACTTTAAGACTTCATCAATAGGTAATGGGCGAAACGCTAATAGACGTAAGATACACATTTCAAGTGCTTGCATTGGCGTACTAGCAAGCTTGATACCTTCGCGTGCTTGTACTACGATTTCATAATACAACTGCAAAACATCAGGACTAATATGCTGGGCCAGTGCATTAATATCTTGTGCTTGCGCTTCATTTACATTTAAAGCAACTTCCGGTAATAGCTGCGTCAAGGCTAATTGATGCAATAGTTCAGCGAGTCCATCAAACATGCTAGTGGCATCGACCATTTGCGCGCGCATCTGCTCAATATGAGCGGCAACTGCAGACTTATCATGGTTGTAAATATCAGTAATCAAGCTTACCAAATCAGCGGCATCGATTAAGCCAAGCATGGCATTAACTGTCACATCATCAAGCGCACCTTGACCAAAGGCAATCGCCTGATCGGTAAGAGACAGCGCATCACGTACAGAACCTTTTGCAGCACTTGCCAGCTGCCAAAGTGCAGGCTGCGTATAGGCAACTTGTTCTTGAGTCAAAACGTTTGCTAAATGCTCACTAAGCAATGTCTGCGGCAAAGGACGCAGCACAAACTGTAAACAGCGCGAGATAATAGTAATCGGTAGCTTTTGTGGATCGGTGGTCGCAAGTAGAAACTTAACGTGCTCAGGCGGCTCTTCTAAGGTTTTGAGTAGCGCATTAAAGCTGTGCGTAGACAGCATATGCACCTCATCAATAAGGTACACTTTATAGCGGCCTTGGCTCGGCGCATAAGGGACATTGTCAAGTAGCTCACGTGTGTCTTCAACTTTGGTACGCGAGGCTGCATCAATCTCAATTAGATCGATAAAACGACCTTGATCGATGGCGACACAATTATCACAAACACCGCAAGGCGTACTGGTCACGCCAGTATCACAGTTCAAACACTTAGACAAAATACGAGCAATCGTGGTTTTACCAACGCCACGTGTCCCAGTAAACAGATAAGCATGATGCAGGCGATTATAATCAATCGCGTTGATCAACGCTTGCGAGACGTGCGTTTGCCCAATTAACTCATGGAAGTTTTTGGGGCGGTATTTACGCGCTAGAACTTGATATTGCTGCGACATAGCTATCCATTGTGCCAAGTGGTTAGAATTCTTATTTTGAGTATGTTTTTTGAGTGCTTATTATAGCAAAAAGCCAGCGCATTCGTCTGGCTTCTTGCTGATTCAAAAATGACTTTATGTCCGCTCAATAAGCAATTGTAACTAAAGATTGATTAAAGAGCGATTGATCACTAGTCGTTTTTGCGGCGCATATGCGGAAATAAAATCACATCACGGATGCTGGCAGAGTCAGTGAATAACATGACCAAACGATCAATACCGATACCCTCACCTGCTGTCGGGGGTAAACCGTAAGATAAGGCTTCAATATACTCTTCATCAAAATGCATGGCTTCCACATCGCCAGCGTCTTTTTCAGCGACTTGACCACGAAAACGTTCTGCCTGATCAGCCGGATCATTGAGCTCACTAAAGCCATTAGCCAATTCACGACCACCAATAAATAGCTCAAAACGATCGGTAATTTCAGGATTGTCATCGTTGCGGCGTGCTAACGGTGAAGTCTCAGCAGGATATTCAGTAATAAAGGTTGGCTGACGTAATTGATGCTCAGCCGTCTCTTCGAAGATAATGGTTATCAATTTACCGATACCAAAGACGTCTTTTACTGGTTGCTTAAGCGTGTTCGCTACATAATCCGCTAAGTACTCACGGTCATTAATACGCGACATATCGAAGCCTTCAGCATATTTTTCAATAGCTTCAGTCATAGTTATACGCTCAAATGGGGCTTTTAGACTGATACTTTCTTCTTGATAAGTAATTTCAGTAGTGCCTAAAATGTCCATCGCCAGCTTATTAAATAGACGCTCGGTTAAATCCATCAAATCATGATAATCAGCATAGGCCTGATAAAACTCAATCATGGTGAATTCAGGATTATGGCGCGTGGATACACCTTCGTTACGGAAGCTGCGGTTAATCTCAAATACTTTTTCAAAACCACCAACGACCAAGCGTTTTAGGTAAAGCTCAGGAGCGATACGTAGATACAACGGCATATCTAGCGCATTGTGATGCGTCACAAATGGACGCGCAACGGCACCACCTGGGATAGGATGCATCATCGGCGTCTCGACTTCCATGAAGCGCTCATTCAACATAAACTGACGAATGCCGCTGATCACTTGACTGCGAATCACAAACGTATCACGAGTCGTCTCATTGGTCATCAAATCAAGATGACGATTGCGATAACGCGCTTCTATGTCAGCTAAGCCATGAAACTTATTTGGCATTGGGCGTAGTGATTTGGTCAGTAAATTAAACTCTTCAATATGCACATATAAATCGCCTTTACCTGAGCGACCAATATAGCCTGATACGCCAACGATATCGCCTAAGTCTAACGACTTGATGCTCGCGAGCGTCTCTGTATCCAACTCTTTACGTGCTACATATAACTGAATACGACCAGTCATATCTTGAATGACAATAAATGCCCCGCGGTTCAGCATGACGCGCCCAGCCACATTGACCTGTGTTTTTTCACCTTTAGCAGCGTTATCTTCAATCTCTTGCTTTGATACGCCTTCAAAGGCTGCTTGCAAGTCTTGCGCATAATCAGTGCGTTTAAACTGATTTGGATAAGGCTGTTTACCTGAAGCGCTAATATCATCTAGCTTAGCTTGTAGCTGAAGGATAAGCTCATTCGCTTCTTCTAAAGTTGGGGCTTGGTCTTGGTTTGGGTTGTTGGGCTTTGACATAACACTCTCAAAATTGTTGGATAATTAAATGCACACATTAAAATAATAAATTTATCTTGATGACGAGCTGCTGATTATCATGATAATGGCTGGTAGATTTATTTTACTAGCTACTTATTTTCTTACTCACCGCCGATACTGGCCATCAAGTCCGCTTGATGCTCACGTAATAGTGAGTCTAGAATCTCATCCAAATCACCTTCCATAATTGAATCAAGCTTATATAAAGTCAGATTGATACGATGGTCAGTCATACGCCCTTGCGGAAAGTTATAGGTACGGATACGCTCTGAGCGATCACCACTACCGACTAAGTCACGACGGATAGAATCTGCTACATCGACTTGCGCTTGAACTTTAGCTTGTTGAATTTTAGAAATCAGCATTTTCATAGCATGAGCACGGTTTTTATGCTGACTGCGTTCTTGCTGACACTCTACCACGGTACCGGTAGGAATGTGAGTTAAGCGTACGGCTGAGTCAGTAGTGTTAACGTGCTGACCACCTGCGCCACTGGAGCGAAACGTATCCATTTTTAGATCTGCAGGATTGATATCAACGCTGTCATCGATTTCAACTTCTGGCATTACTGCAACGGTACAAGCTGAGGTATGTACACGGCCTTGACTTTCAGTCTCGGGTACACGCTGCACACGGTGAGCGCCTGATTCAAACTTTAGACGACCATATACACTGTTGCCTGACACACGACTGATAATTTCTTTATAGCCGCCATGCTCACCTTCATTAGCTGACAGCACTTCCACCGTCCAGCCTTGAGTTTGCGCGTACTTTTGGTACATGCGGAACAAATCACCAGAGAATATTGCCGCTTCATCACCGCCTGTACCCGCTCGAATCTCTAGAAATGCTGGTACTTTATCATTGGGATCTTTTGGCAGCATCATGACGTTGAGCGCCTCTTCCATCTCTACGATGGTATTTCGGGCGTTATCAATCTCATCCTGCATCATCTCTTTCATTTCAGGGTCTGAGGCGTCCACTAGCATACTTTCAGCATCAGCTTGATCGGCTTCTGCACGGCCATAATTCAACCACAAAGTAGTGATTTCCATCAAGTCACTGTGTTCAACCGACAGCTCACGGAATTTATTATTATCGCTGATAACACCAGGATCGGACAATAAAGCGGTAACCTCTTCATAGCGGTCTACCATCTGGTCTAAGCGCAAGCGCAAGGATTCTTTCATAAAAGGGCTTTTTTAAATGAGGGAAATAAGATGGCGATTATAGCAAATTTTTGCAGTGAAATTAAAACCACTGCGTAAACTTAATCTTTATACCGATAATTAGCGCTGAATTTGCCCAAAATATAAATTTTAAACCATAAAAAATAGCCAAGATTGCTCTTGGCTATTTTATTTACTATAAGACTGGGCAGTCAAATAAGGCTAATTTTAAACCTTACGTACTATTACTGAACCAATAGAGTAACCTGCACCGAATGAGCAAATCACGCCCAAATCGCCAGATTTCAAATCATCTTTATGACGGTGAAAGACCACCATCGGGCTTGATGAGCTAGTATTAGCAAATTCAGCGATAACGCTTGGTACGATAGCTTTATCCGCCTCTTTGCCCATTACCGTACGCAAAATAAGATCGAGCATATTGGCATTGGCTTGGTGTAGCCACATCATTTTGACTTCACTTGGCTCAAAATCATTCTCTTGTAGATGCTGGAGTATAATTTCCGAGACTTTCGGGCAGACTTCACGGAATACCTTGCGACCATTTTGTAAGAACAACTTATCCGTTACTGGCTCTTTGATATCAGGATACATTTGCGTTTCAGCCGCCAAGAACTCTGAGCGATCCATAAAGCCGTATTCGTTTTTGATATTAGTTGAGAATTCAGTAAATAGTTTACTGCTTAAAATCTCATAGCCTTTAGGCGTGTCCAATTCTTCTACAATACAAGCAGTTGCGACATCACCAAAAATAAAGTGACTGTCACGATTACGCCAGTTTAAATGTGCAGAGGTAATCTCAACGTTAACCACAGCGACACGTTTAGCGAGACCAGATGCAATAGAACCATGTGCTTGTGATAGTCCGAAAGTCGCGGCACTACAAGCAACGTTCATGTCATAAGCATAGCCGCCAACCATCCCAATTTCTTTTTGAATCTCAATAGCGACTGCAGGATAAGTGCGCTGAAAGTTTGAGCAGGCAAGTATGATACCGTCTAAATCATTGGCTTCAAGCCCTGCATCAGCAAGCGCATCTTTGAGGGCTGCCGCACCCATTTCGGCCATAATAGACAGCTCTTCGCCCAGATTACGATAAGCGATGACTGGTGCCATAATTTCAGGATTTAAAATACCGGCTTTTTCCATCACATAACGTGATTTAATGCCCGATACTTTTTCAATGAATTCGGCTGATGAATGTTGAAGTGCAGGAATAGTGTCATTGGCTATCTCGTCAGCATGTTGCTCGTTATAATTGTCAACATACTGGTTAAATGACTCTACTAGCTCTTCATTACTGATGCTAAAGGGTGGTATATACAGGCCAGTGCCGGTGATACAAGTCGTCATGATAAGCTTCCTTGTCTACTACTATTTGGCTTATGAATAAGCGTAAAAAAAGAGAAAATAGCGCAAGTCTAATTTCGGTGAATAACTGTAAACTTAAAATCGATGTCTTTATTATGCCTGAATATTATTATTTTTCTAATACTTTGTTACAAATAATCAATTTCACGTCAATAATTGGCAAAGGCTGACGTCATCGCTGCCTAGCTACTATATAATTAACCTCAATAAAAACTATTCGATTTTGTCAAAATAATAGCTAGGGAACATAATGGAAGATCTTCTTAATTGGTTATTCGGACAGTACGCCGACTATCCTACACTCTTTATTATACTTGAAATCATTGGCGTTATATTTGGCGTTGCTAGTGTGTTACTTGCCCGCAAGCTCAATGTACTGGTCTTCCCTATTGGTCTGGTTAGTACTGCTATTTTTGTGTATTTGTTGTGGGAATGGCAACTGTTCGGGGACATGTTTATCAATGCTTATTACACGGTGATGGGCTTATATGGCTGGTTTAACTGGTCAAGAAACAAAGAGGCAGTTAAAGAGAGCGATAAAGGTTCTAGTCAAGACGAAATCAGTATTGAGCATATTCAATCAAGTGATTTGCCAATCATGGCATTATTAGCGACTGCTACGGTTGCCTTTGTGGCATTGGTTTATTATTTCCGTCCCGTGATCAACAATGGTTTTAGCTTCGATGGCGCAGTACTAGGGATGCATTTATTTACTTGGGTTGATTATACCGATATGCTGACCACCGCGCTCTTCTTGATAGCTATGTGGCTGATGGCAAGTCGTAAAATCGAGCATTGGCTGCTATGGATAGCCGCTGATGCTATTTCAGTTCCGTTATATTTCTATAAAGGCCTTACCTTTACCGCACTACAATACGTAGTGTTCACTCTCATCGCAGTTTGGGCATATTATGAATGGCAACGACGCTACCGCATTCAATCTCACGCAGCATACGTATAAATCGGTCATCAAGGTTGCCATCTTAGGTGCAGAAAGCACTGGTAAGACTACTTTATCTCGTGATTTGGCAGCATATTTTGGTAGCCCTTGGGTGCCAGAGTATATGCGTATTTATTTGCAGGAGAAATGGGATAACGAGCAAGTGACATGCACTTGGGACGATTTGTTACCAATTGCCCAAGGTCAAATTGATCTGGAAAATAAACTCACCCAGCAAGCGGCTCAAAACCTGCAACCTAGCCGAAACCCCAATCCCAACCCTGAAACTCAAAAATATCTATTCTGTGATACCAGTTTGTTTGAGCTAATGGTTTACTCTAATTGGTATTATGGTGACTGTCCTGATGCACTCACACAGGCAGCACTGTCACATCATTACGATTTAATACTGCTAACAGCAGTAGATATTCCTTGGGTCGCTGATGACTTGCGAGACAGTCCGCATGAGCGGGAAGAGATAAGTGCTTATTTCGAAAGTCAGTTAAATTGTCATGACAAAAACTTTAAGCGAGTTGGCGGTGATAGAGAAGAGCGAGTTCGGCAAGTTGTAGAATGTTTAAAAGAATTAGATAGTTAATATATTAATGCTTAGGCTATTTTATTAACAATTAATTTATGTTGATAGTTATCAGTCCTGCTATCACCACACTCAAACTATCGTTTATTAGGAATTTTTTTGAAAGCTACGTTATACACGATTATTGCTCTAATAGCCTTTGCCGCAAACTCTCTGCTTTGTAGGATGGCGTTAGCTGAAGGCTATATTGATCCTTGGAATTTTACTATTGTTCGCCTATTAGGTGGTGCTGTTTGCCTTGCAATAATCATGAGCGTGCATACACGCAAGCTAAAACATAAACACACTGTTAATAGTAATAATACCAATACCGCAGCTATCGCAATTTTAGAAGATCCTATTTTGCAAGACAAGGGCAGCTGGTTCAGCAGTATAAGCTTGGTGGTTTACGCGCTTTGCTTTTCGCTCGCCTATGTGGAGCTTGATACTGGCACTGGCGCGCTTATTTTATTTGCAGCGGTCCAGTTCACGATGATTGGCTGGGGCATCTACCAAAAAGAGCAATTAAGTACAGTGCAATGGGCGGCTCTTTTTATAGCCTTTACAGGTTTTGTTTACTTGATGCTGCCTTCAGCGGCAGTGCCTTCGCTTTTTGGGGCAGTGATTATGGCAATGAGCGGCATTGCATGGGGAATTTACAGTATACGCGGCAAAGCCTGTGTATCCCCTCTTCGCGCTACTGGTTTTAACTTTATTAGAAGCCTTGTCGCCCTTCCCCTATTGTTATTGATAGGAATGAGTTATCTAGCCGATGTTAGTACAGACGGTGTCATATTAGCGAGCGTATCAGGAGCAATTACCTCTGGCGTTGGCTACAGTCTTTGGTATGTGGCGATGCCGTTGTTAAAAAGTACCCAAGCAGCTGTTGTGCAGTTCTGTGTGCCAGTACTGGCAGCAATACTAGGTGTGGTGTTTTTGTCTGAACAATTAACCCTGCGATTTATTATTGCCAGTGTGGTTATTCTAGGTGCTGTCTCGGTGTTTGTTTTAAACAAGAAAAAACCTAAACTTTCTATTCAAATAAAAACCAGTGAATAGTCGCTCGCATTAATGAAAAAAACCGTTTAGGCAATACCTTGAAACACTTTGAATACCATATTAATGGTAAACAACAACGCGAAAAAAACGCTATATTGTAATATACTGCTTTACATCTCAAACGATAAATTTACCAACATTATTGAGGATTATTATGAAAAAATTATTAGCCGTAGCACCTTTCGCAGTATTATTGTCAGCCTGTGCAACTAACGCACCAACTGTTACAACACCGACTACCAATGCTCAACAAGTCGTTCAATCATTTACATGTGAAGACGAGGGTGTCATTACTGCTACTTACGCAGCGAATGGTCAAGCTGCAGACTTAAATGTTACTTTGCCTAAAGTTGGCTTGAGCAATGCAAAAATCACAATGAAACAAGCTGTATCGGGTTCTGGCGCTCGTTATGTCAACGATGTTAATCCTAAAACGACTTACGATTGGCAGACTAAAGCTGATTTTGGCATCATGACTGTAAAATCTGATAACGGTCAAGAATATCAAGTTAATTGTGATATCTAATAAATAATAACAGTCACAGTTATTGCAGATAGCCAATAAAAAAAGCCCACGTAATATATTACGTGGGCTTTTTTGTGCATTACATTTCCATAGCATTTTTCAATAAAGCCATAAATGAATGCCGACGTTAAAAATATGGCGAAATTTCCTTTATTAAAAGCTGTATTTTTATTTCAAACAATGATTAGGTGCAAATATTTATTAACAGAGTTTATATTTCCATAAACTTTCCATCTAATCTACATATGTTCTCTCTATACCCTCTCTATGATGTTATCTAATCCATTGACAATATTAGTAGCCGTCGATTCAAACATCATTTAGAGGAATGCGCATGCAAAAAACACTGCTTAATAAACTGTACATCATCGTTGGCCTTTGCATAATCTTCGCTGTTGGTCTGACTATGTTTCGCACTGTGATCTCCGAACGACAACATTATGCAGATATCGTCGTAGCAGAGATTGCCGAGCAGCACGTCAATCCGCAAGAGGTTATTACCCCATTTATCGCTATCCCAACCACTGTAACGCCAGAATGCTTAGTAGATTTAGAAAACGCTACTAAATGTAAGCCGTCCTATTCAGCCATCGAAACTCTCTTTGCGACTCAAACGCAGGCCATAGAAAATCTTAAGGTCAGTACCGACACTTATCAGCGCGGGGTTTATCATGCTACCAGCTACGATGGTGATATAAAATTTGACCAAAACTATGCGTTAGGCCAATACGTTAAGGATTTAAACTATACACCTAGTATCGACCTTAATGCTAATGAAACCCAAGCATCGTTAAATACAGAATTGAATACTGATAAATTACAACCAAAACAGACGGTTTTTCATTGGGACGAAGCCAAGCTGATTATTCCAGTGTCAGACTTACGCGGCGTTGCCATAACACCAACGGTAACCATTAATAACAAGCAAATCAAAGCGACTTACCCGAAAACACCTATGATAAAAGGCTTAACGTACGTTGAAGTTCCTGTTCCTCAAGACATTTTAAATTCTCAAGATATGATAAAGCCATCAAATAACGGTAATTTGGTTGGGCGAAATGGAACAGGTGACATTGGTGATAACTTAGCCAGTCAAAGCTTATCCATTAGCCCTGATAACTCGCAAACTTCTAATCTAAGTAACGATGCTGCTAATGCTGTAGTTAGTAGTACTGAAACTGTCATTAGTGAAGCTGACAAAGCTAGCAAAACTGATGCGCTTAAAACTGGAATGATTAAAATTATAATCGACCTGCCTTTATCCGGCATTAGCAGCCTAAATACGGTACCGACTGGGCAAAGCTTTACGTTAGCCATGCAAAGCAACTGGCATGCACCAAATTTCATTGGAAAAGCGCTGCCAAATATGAAAAACTTTACTTCCAATGGCTTTGAAGCCAACTGGCAAAATGAATATTTGACTGTTGCCAACAATCAACGCCTATCACAATGTTTAAGCACACCTAACAATCAATGTAGCGTCATAAGTAAAGCGGGTAATCCTTTAGGTATTGATGATGTAGTATTGGTAGAAGAAGGCGCAGCAACTTCTAGGAGTGCCAATAGTACCCATCTAAACAGCTTTGGCGTAAGTTTTGCTGAGCCTAATGATGTCTATCTGCAAACTGAGCGTACCTTAAAGTATGCATTGCTATTGATATTGGTCTCGTTCGGTACATTCTTCTTATTTGAAGTGATTAAATCTAGCCGCATCCATCCTATACAGTACTTATTGGTCGGCTGCGCCCTATTGGTCTTTTATGTCTTATTACTGCCGTTAGCTGAGCAAATCTCCTTTTGGAAGGCCTATGCGACTGCAGCGACTGCTTGTGTCGGCCTGATCGGTTGGTACACCTACTATGTGCTCAATGGGGTAAAACGAGCCCTTATTTTTACTGCGATACTAGCAGGACTATACGCTGCCTTTTACGGCATTTTAACAGTAGAAGATTTAAACTTGCTGCTTGGTGCAGTATTCTGCTTCGTTGTACTCGCCAGCGTGATGGTCTTGACTCGTAAAATTGACTGGTATCAAGTCACTTAACTGTCATCAAAAAATGACCAATAAATAACGATCAAAAACATTTATAAAAAACGAATAAAAAAGAGCAAAGGTAGCCTTATGTTACCTTTGCTCTTTTTCTGATATAGCAGTTTCTCTAGCAATTTTACTTTCTTCTACCAACATATTGTACGACAGCACTTAAACCTTGATGATGCTTGCCTTCTGAAATCATACGCTGTTTTTCAACGCCAATAATTTCTTCTAGCTCAGCCAATTCTGTCTGCAAATTTTCTAGTGAATTAAAACGTTCTTTTTGCGCAGCAGGTGGTCCGCCGACGGCTTCCATATCAAGTTGCTGCTCGGTATAAGCCTCGACAATAAACACGCCATTTGGTTTCAATGCTGGTGCAATCTGCGCATGAACGTACTGACTAACAGTTTTAGGCATATGCGCCCAAATAGAGACAATCCCATCCCACTCTCCTACACCAAATTGATAATCGGCCAAATCAGCTATTTGAGTGATGATTTCAACGCCCCGCTCACTAGCCAGTTTCAAGGCTTTATTTAAACCCACATCGGATAAATCCATGGCAGTCACTTGATAGCCTTGCTCAGCTAAAAATACCGCGTTCCTACCTTCGCCTTCTGCCAAACACAGTACTCGTCCACCTGCTGGTATGTGCTGGAACTGCTCTTCCAAAAAATCATTTGGTTCTGTACCAAAAGCAAAGCCTGGTTCGCTGTAGCGTTCGTTCCACATATCGTTTTCCTTTTCTATTTTATTTAGCATTCTAATTATTATAGTTATATTACCGTGGGTACAACTTCATGGAAACTGTAATTTCGAAGATAAAAATACTCACATTTATAACAGTCATAATTAATCTAGAAATAATTATGCATTGATTAACCTACGCTTGCTAAGCGTAATAGCAATGTAAGAAAAATATAATTAAAAGCATGTTATAACAGTGGAAATAAAACTTTAAATTAAGTTTTTCTTAATATAACCTACCGTACTATTAGACGAACTACATTAATATCAACTCATACTGGTTAAACGTGAGCTATTGAGTACGTAGTTTAACGTGAAATAAAAATACCTGATTTCAGAGGCATTTTTACAACCTTTCAGAATATTTATAAATTTTAGAGGAATTTATGAGTTTAAAAAATACCAGTTATAACTACGGTACTATAGCAAAATGCTTGCATTGGGGAACGGCTTTATTATTCTTAGGTGCTTATGCGAGCGTTTATTTTCGCCATTGGTTTACGGTAGATGATACGCCTATTAACTGGACGGCACTTCAGCTACATTTATCTTTCGGTGTGAGTATTGCCGTTTTAGTGGTGCTGCGTATTATCTGGCGTATGATGAACCGCACCCCAGACGAAGAACCTGGCACTAAGATGGAACATCTCGCAGCCCATGCTGGACATTTCGCTTTATATGCGGTCTTGATCATTATGCCAGTTACAGGCTATTTAGGTTCTAAAGTGAATACGGAATTTTATTTCTTGTTTGATATTCCGATGTTTGAGAGCACTTCATTGTTCCGATCTGTCATCCGTGATGGGATGGGTATCAGCTATGAGGCATTTGAAGCACCATTAGATTTCCTTCATAAACAAGTATTCGGTAAATGGTTGGCTTGGATGCTCGTCGTAGGACACATTTTGGCAGCTTTATATCATCACTATGTGAAAAAAGATCGGACGCTTATTAAGATGACGACTGGTGGTGAAGGATGACATTCTGATAGAGTTATGTTGATAAAGTAAAACCCACAACTTTAATTGGTCGTGGGTTTTTTATTGAGTTGTCTAAAGTTCGCGTATGGTGTGACCAGCGCACCCGTAAAAAGTATATCGCATGAAATTGGTGCGTGAGAGAAATCCTACGCGCATTTAATTTTGTAGTTGAAAGCACTCTAATCACGATTGATATTTGTAAAATCATAGCCTTGCCGCTAGCCGTGATTGAAGCGGTAGCTTGGTGGAATGTGGGGCATACAGCACCTTGCACGTTAGAAAATCAAAGATTTTCTCTTGCGTTGGGGCAAAGCAGTGTTTTGCTTTATCCCGCCTCAGGTCGCTCAAATGTTGGAACGCTACTGTGTTTAGGCGCTGTGCCCCATAGATAATCAACTACAAGCAAAAAGCGTGATGGGCTCCAAGATATTCAAAACTTTAAAAATCGGTAGGTTACGCATCCGCTAACCAACTCTATCCCAAACCTTACTAAGCCGCTTCGGTGATACTGCCATACGAGTTTTCATCGGCTGGGCAAATAGCTGAATGCGATATTCTTCCACCATCCAGCGGTACTCACTGATCGCCGTATCACTAGCACGATTGCTCAGTCGCTCCATATGTAAATCCAGCGCATAAACGCCATCAAGATCGGCTTCAAGATTGTGCTCAAGGCGTTCGATACGAATCTCCATCGCCTCTAGATAGCGCGGATACTGCTGCCAATGACTGTAATCCATCCGGTAGACAAAGTTGGGTAGATGCAAATCCTCTAGCTGGTCTTCGATATCATCGATAGACTCACCAAATACTTCACGATCAAGCATCAGCAGACTTTGACGAATACGTTGCCAGCGGGTGTAGACGTTTTTGAGGGTTTTTATAACGCTTTGACCCGTCAATAAGAAGTTGCTTAACACCACATCAAGCGTTTGATTGTATTCCTCAGGAGTAAATGGCAGCTCCTCACTCAGTCCAATCGCGATATCATCAGCGCTCTCAGGTAGATCGGCACTATGATCGAATAAGACATAATGCTCCTCAAGTGCCGCATCTAAAGTGGCATCGATGACGATGGTTTTTAACTTTTCCATATCACCAAGCGGTGCAAATGCCAATTTAAATATCTTATCGACTTGGCTGGTCAGCTGTTTTTTCTTGGCGCCAAGCTTACCTTTGATTAATGTCAAAACCCCGATACGGTGTGCCTGCAATGCGGCATTCACATCGGTGTATTGATGAATCGATACCGCCTCACCTGACGCGTCTGCTACGAGCGCAGCAAACTGCTTCATCACCACGCCTGCGCTATGATGGTTTTTGCTAAAGGCAAAATGCTCAGGGAAATCCGTATGCGCGCCTTGCTGCTCATTCACGGCTTGTCTGGTCTCAGAAGCATGGCGAATTTGTAGCGTTTGCAGATCACGACCTTTTTCGATAATGCGGTTCTTGTCATCGACCACGCAGATTTGCGGCTGCAAATAACGATCAATGCTAGACGGATCAAACTTATCAGGTGTCACTGACATAATGCCGCGACGATTTAGCGCTTGGCAAAGCTGCTTAAGCAATCCTTGTCCGCCCTCTGGCTGTAGCTCATCAAACAAGCTATCGGCAGTATCAGGAATCGGTACGATTTGGCGGCGGATGTCTTTGGGCAGAGATTTAAGCAATTGCAATACCAGCTCATAGCGCCAACCGGGTACGCCCCACAATAGCTCAATAGCATCAAGCTGCGGTAGCGCGACAAGCGGCACGCGAATGGTCACGCCATCATCATCGCTGGCAGGGTCAAAGATATAACGTAGCGGCAGTTTTAAATCGCCCAACTGCCACACTTCTGGGAAATCACCTGTGGTCGGTGCTTGGCTGTTAAGTACGTCATCATCGGTAAAGAATAGATATTTGCTATCATTCTTCTCTACCTCTGCGCGCCAATCTTCAAAAGCTTTACGACTGGCAACATGCTCAGGAATCTTTTTATCATAGAACTGGTATAGCGTCTCTTCATCAACGAGCAAATCACGGCGACGCAATTTATCTTCAATGCGTTCAATGTCCGCAATTTTGTCCATATTGTGCTGTAAAAACGGCGCTTGGCGACCAAAGTTACCCGTGACCAGACCATCACGTATAAAGATTTCTCGTGACTCAATCAGATTGACTTGCTCATAGTTGGTCAGCTGCTTACTGATAATAATCAGCCCAAACAGACTAATCTGCGCGTAAGCTTTGACACGTCCCGTCTTCTTCGACCAATGCGGCTCAAAGTAGTGATACTTTAATAAGTTACCTGCCGCTGAAATAATCCATTCTGGTTCAATTTTGGCAACAGTACGCATAAATACTTGCGAGGTTTCGACCACTTCAAAGGCCATGACCCAAGGCGGTACTTGTTTGAACACGGTACTGGCTGGGAAGATTTTGGCTTTTTGCTGACGAGCTGCTAGATACTCACCACGATTCTCGGTTTTATGAGCAATCGTAGATAATAAACCTGTTAATAACGCGCGATGCAAATTGGCATATTTAACCGCTTTAAGTTCTTCATCTTCAATCGCGGTAGGGTCGCTAGTCGTATTTTCCAAAAAAGCCTTTTTATCACTCCCTTTATCTGCCTCTTTCACATCAGTCAGCTTAAGCTCAGTGACCATTTGCATCAACTGACGATGGGTTTGACTCCATTCACGTACACGCGGGAAGCTCAAATAGTTTTTCTTCGTAAACTGCTTACGCTGATTACCAGACAGCTTATTGCCATCCTCGTCTTTTTCAAACAGTGCTTTCCACAGACTTAAATAGAATAAAAAGTCAGAGTCATCTTGACGAAATTCTGCATGCTTTTGATCCGCTTGCTGACGTTTATTGGCTGGACGTTCACGTGGGTCTTGCACGGCAAGCGCTGCCACAACGATAAGCATTTCTCGAATACAGTCAAAGTCAGAACCAGCAACCAGCATACGCGCCAGCCTTGGATCGATCGGCATACGTGCCATCTTTTGACCAGTAGGCGTCAGACTTAAATGATCGAGACCTTTTTTTGGTTTTGACTTGTTGGTTTGATTCGCAGAAGTTGCTTCGTTTTTAGACGTAATCGCCCCTAACTCATCAAGCAATTTATGCCCATCAGTGACCAAGCGACTATCGGGCGGCTCAATAAAAGCAAAATCGTCAACACTACCTAAGCGCAGGTTTGCCATCTGTAAAATAACTGATGCCAAGTTAGTACGCAGAATTTCAGGTTCCGTAAATTCTGGACGACCTGTAAAATCTTCTTCGCTGTACAGACGAATACAAACACCTGGCGCGACACGACCGCAACGCCCTTTACGCTGATTGGCAGCGGCTTGCGAGATGGCTTCAATCGGCAGACGCTGTACGCGTGAGCGATAAGAATAGCGTGATATTCGTGCAAAGCCTAAGTCAATGACATATCGAATACCGGGTACAGTAAGCGCGGTCTCAGCAACGTTGGTGGCGATAACGATACGCCGACCGCGACCTGAGGGTTGAAAAATACGTTGCTGCTCTTCGTAAGTCTGCCGTGCAAACAATGGCAACACTTCGGTATGCTTGGGTCCATGACGTTCAAGCACGTCTTGGAGCTCACGAATCTCTGCTTCAGTGGCGGCAAATATTAAAATATCCGCTTGGTCGGCATGACCTTTATTTTGCGCATCGCTGAAGCATTCTTCAACTGCGGCAACCACCGCACGCGGTAGATTCTCTTCAAAGTCGTCGTAGCTGTCATCATCCGAGCTATTCACCGGCTCATCAGTGAGCGGACGGTAACGAACTTCCACTGGAAAACTACGGCCTTCAACATTAAAAATCGGCGCAGGGACGTTGCGCTTGAGCTTATTATCATAACGGCTAAAGTATTCACTAAAGCGCTTGGTATCAAGCGTTGCTGAGGTAATAATGATTTTTAAATCTGGGCGTTTTGGTAGCAACTTTTTCAGATAACCCATAATAAAGTCAATGTTTAAGCTACGCTCATGCGCTTCATCAATAATAATAGTATCGTATTTACTTAAAAATCGATCATGACCCAATTCCGCCAATAAGATACCATCAGTCATAAGTTTAACGACTGACTGCGCGGTACCTTGTTCATTAAAGCGAATTTTAAAACTGACCGTATTACCAAGCTGCTCGCCCAATTCTTCGGCGATACGGTTTGCCACACTACGGGCTGCTAGTCGCCTTGGTTGGGTATGCCCTATTTGCCCAGTGATACCACGCCCTGCCAGCATTGCCAATTTCGGCAATTGGGTGGTCTTACCAGAACCCGTCTCACCTGCGACAATGATGACTTGGTTATCGATAATAGCCTGAATTAAGTCATCACCACGTTGGCTAACGGGCAGATCAAGATTTAACTTAGCAGGTAAATTTTCAGGAATACTATCCATACGTGCCTGCACCGCTTGCTGTGAGCGGGTTTTAATTTTGTCATACTGCGCACGTTTTTTAGCTAGCTCATCAACTGCTTTATTATCAGAATCGCTACTGGCTTTCTTATTGTTAGCAACAGCAGCACGCGCCAGCTCACGCTCTAAGCGACTTAAATAGTAACTGTCTTTTGCCAGCACTGGTAAATCAGTAGCAATATCAGCTTGAAAAGACGCTTTATCACTGTTTACTGTAATATTTGAATTTTCGTTATTTAAGCTTATAGAATTATTTTCTTTGCTAGCTTTGTTTTCAGTAAGGATTTCTGAGACATTCTTAGAAGTATGGGGCATATTTACTTAGGCTATTTATTATTTGAAAGTAGTTAGATTATGGAGGTAGTTTGGGTGTGATTCAAGTTGGTTGTAGTGTTTGCTTCGCAACTGCAAAGTCTTTTACCTATTTTCAAAACGCTTATTCAGAAATTCTTCAAGCTCATCAGTCATATCATTAAATTTAATCAGCAATGCCTGTTTGAGAATCATCCAATACGGCTTAAAACTATAAAAACAGCTAGATAGCCAACTCAATCACTACTAGTATAAACAGTCTGTTGACTAGTAGCAGCTCCCGTAAAGAAAGTCTGCAATTTTTGCAGTGGCACTCTAGGAAAAGGTAGGTGTAGCGACAGTATTAACCTCTCAAACGCTACTATCTCATCAACCAATGCCTTCGCAATGTCAGGTTGAATCTGTGAATTTTCATAAAGATTATCAATCAACCAAGTTAATTGCGGAAAATTGGCATTATTATGAACCTGATAAAGGGTGGGCAATAGATCATCAGAAATTTGGCCACGCGTTTTGCGAATCATGCCGTTTTTGTAGTACATATTTAGAGCCATACTAGAGTAACTTCCTTAAGTTTTTAACACTGAGATAACCAACGTACTCTTTATCATCTTCAGCATTTGCAAGCTCATGGTTATCATGAGTAATAGGTTCAATTAAAATCTGTACGTTTGAGACAAGGTCGTTGACGTTATAAATATCATCAATATCTACCTCAAACTTATCATCGATATGCGAGGCTGCGTTGAAAGGTGAGTCTTTATCTTTGTAAGTGAACTGTTTGTAAAATTCACTTTGTTTTGCTTGTTTAATGGCATCCGTCTGATGGGTAGCAACGATAAGTAACTTGTGATGAAATTCCTCAAAACTGCCCTGCTGATAGCCGCCTAAATTGATAAAGAACAATTTTAAACCGTTGGCATTCTCTATTTGGCTGCTTGATTTGACCAATTTGATACTATAATTATCAACCTTGCTAATAGCTCGATACGAATCAATATGCCATTTATTTTTTACTTCTGGCCAATGGCTGTTGATGTCTGCTATCAACTCGCTGACTTGGTTAGCAACTCCAAAGAAAATATCATGCTGCTCAATTACCCGACCCTTAGGGCGAGCGCCTAGTTGAATCATGAATAATGTTAGCATAGAGAACTGCCTTATAGATGAACAACTTTGTAGGTAAAATAATTTTTGAAAAGAATAAACGTTAAGTTGCTTTAAATTTAAGATGACCCCGATTTATAACGACTCACCCCAGCAATAATCGTCTCCTCAATCACCCTATCGTCACCGAGCATCATCATTACAAATAATCGTTCTTCAAGGGTTTTAGTCTGTGCCATACGTCTTTCTAACAAAGGCGTTCCTGCCATATCTATCACGACAAAATCAGCTTCCTTATTAGGCATAAAGTTACCGATTTTATCATCTAGCATCAGCGACTGCGCATTGCCCAAGGTAATTTGATATAACCCTTGATGAGCGGACAGTTGGTTGTTCTGTAGCTGCTGAACTTTATAGGCTTCTGACAAGGTGACGAGCATCGATAAACTGGTTCCCGCCCCTACATCAGTGGCAATACTGACGCCGGTATAGCTTAATGTTTTAGGTAGATCAAATAGTCCACTACCTAAAAATAAATTGGACGTTGGGCAATGCGCTATCTGGGTGCCAGTTGCGCGAAGCCTTTCATACTCTGAGGTTTCAAGGTAAATGCCATGTGCTAAAGTGGTATAACGACCCAGCAGTCCCATATCCTCGTAAACATCTAAATAGCCTTTATGTTTGGGATAGAGCTTACGTACAAAAGCAACCTCATCACGGTTTTCTGCCAGATGTGTTTGTAGATAAACATTATCATAGCTGGCATAGAGCTCGCCTGCTAATTGCAGCTGTGTTGGCGTTGAAGTAATAGCAAACCTTGGGGTAATCGCCACATGTTGGCGTCCACGACCATGCCAATTATTAATAATGTCTTGCGTGTCTCGAATGCTCTGTTCAGCAGGCACACACAGATGCTCAGGGGCGTTTTGATCCATCAACACATTACCCGTAATCATGCGAGTATTAAGCCTGTGGCTTTCAGTAAAAAAGGCTTCTGCGGACTGAGGATGACTAGTAGAAAACACCATGGCACTGGTCGTGCCATTGGCGAGCAACTGATTTAAAAAGAATTGCGCGGTATCATGGGCAACCTTTGGATCACCAAAATTGGCTTCAGTGACAAAAGTATAATTATTAAGCCAGTCAAGTAGCTGCTCACCGTAAGCCGCAATCATATCTATCTGCGGATAGTGCACGTGGGTATCGATGAAGCCCGGCATAATTAGCTTATTACGATAGTCATGAATCTTTACCGTTGCTTGATCATTGATTTCAGCATAATTCGCTAACATTGCCTCGCTACTATCATAATCTACAATGTAGCCTGTCACATCATCTACAACCAATGCACCATTAGCAATATACTCAGGATAGACGTTCACGCCAGCAATGACTGGTAATAGTGTTATGCTTTTATCAATGGTTGCTGGATTTGAATAATTAGAAGATGTTGAGTTGGGTTTTTCAGCATGCGCGCGCTCAGCCCTTTGATTCAGATCATCTTCGGTAAGATAGTGCAGGAGCTGCGCTTGATAAATATGTAGAGCCATTAGTAAATCTCCCGTCACTTGGTCATACCAAACGTTTTGGTTAGAATTTAATAGTAGAGGTAGAAATCAGTATTGATGGTCTATCACTTATGGATCATTTTTGATGATAATGCTGCAAAATTTGCGCAGTGATAGATACGGCAACGGCCATAGGTTCTTTACCACCGATTGGTAGTCCTATGGGCATGGTTAGTTGATCGACTATCTGCTTATCATAACCACGTTGCAGCAGACGATTTTTAAAACGCTCTGCTTTAGTTGCCGAGGCAATACAACCGATATAAGGCATAGATATTTTTGAATAGTCATTATCTAGATCGTTACCTAAATCATCATTATCGAGACTAGTTGCTAAACGGTTTGCCTCTGAACTAGCATCCAACGCGGCACGTACTAACTCAAAATCAAGACTATGATCATGGGTCATAACCAAAATAAAACGCTGACCGCTTTGTTCAAGAAATGGCTCAATAAACGGGCGAATGAAATCAACAGGATCATCGTCAATATGCGGACGGATATGGGCAGGAAGATTATAAAGCTTAGGCTGATTTAAGCTTGGCTGGGTTTCTAGTGTTTGAGTTAAGCCTTCTGTTTTAATAGATTTATTTGGCAAATTAGAATTTTCTAATAAATAACGCTCAAACATCTCAGGGCGACTATCTACCCAATCGACTTGGCAAGGTAGCTCTGCCAGTATCGTCATCAACGCTGCTGCCACATGCCCTGCTCCAAATACCAATATCGACATCGGTGGCGTCACGTTGAAACATTCAAACATAACGGTGACACTACCACCGCAGCACTGCGCCAACTTTGCGCCTAGCGGATAATGCTTGGTATAAACAGTATCGCGTCTTACCACTTTAGATGGCGTCGAATCACTGTCGTTATCGTTATCATTGTCATTGTCGATACTCTTATTGACACCTTTATCTCTTTTAGAAGTTTTTGGTATGGTTGTATCTATCTCACCATTTAGCAATTGCCGTGCTGTCGCAACAACATCATGCTCAAGACCGCCGCCACCGAGCGTATCGCAGCAGTAATCCTGTGTGACCACCATTTTGGCCTGTAGCGCTCGGGGCGCAGAACCATTGACCGCAACGACAGTCGCCAACACGTGCGCAGATCCTTGCTGCTGATATTGTGCTAGACCATCATACCAACGTACTGGTATTGGCACTGGTGGCAATAATGAATTATTCACTGTGCGTAGGCTCACTATGTGCAGGGCCTCTTGAACCCGCTACGTTAGGATGCTCTATCGCTTCTGGCTGATCGTCGACTGTCTGACCTTCGACCTCTGGCGGATCGATATCTTCGGCATGCGGCACGAGTTGTGGCTTAACTTTATCATCGTCAATACCGCAGTCGTCCTCCTCATCTTTATTCAAACTATCAAGCGCATCAAAGTTTACATTCGTGTCAATTTCCCACGCCTCGCCTTGCATGCGCATCACCGCTTTTAATACCGCCTCTGGGGTCGCGGGCATCGTAAGCTCTGGGTTTTTCTTATAATCACTTAAGCTTGCGATTGCATTATTGATAGCACACCAAACGCTAGCTGCCAGCATAAAAGGTGGCTCACCAACTGCTTTAGAATTATAAATGGTTTGCTCTTCATTTTTACGGTCGTACAGTTTAACTTTAAATTGTTTTGGCAAATCGTGCGACGTTGGAATTTTATAATTGGCAGGGCTGTTAGATGCTAGCGTGCCCTTTTTATCCCAAGTAAGCTCCTCAGTTGTGAGCCACCCCATGCCTTGCACAAAGCCGCCTTCAATCTGTCCAATATCGATAGCAGGGTTAATCGACTGTCCTGCATCGTGTAAGATGTCGCAGCGCAGCACTTGATATTCACCAGTTAACGTATCTATTTCAACTTCAGAACACGCAGCACCTAAAGCGAAGTAAAAGAAAGGTCGACCCCACGCTTTAGAGCGGTCGTAAAATATCTTTGGCGTTTTATAGTAACCAGTGGAAGACAGACTAACGCGGTGCTGATAAGCTAACTGCACCATTTCAGCAAAAGTAAAATCTTCCTTATCGCCAATATAGACATGATTGTGCTCAAAGCGTATGTCTTCTTGCGCCACCTCAAAATACTCAGCGGCAAACTCGACAATACGTGCCTTAATGGTTAAACAAGCGTTCTGTGCTGCTTTACCATTGATATCGGTGCCCGATGAGGCCGCAGTTGGCGAAGTATTAGGGACTTTATCGGTACGTGTTGCAGATACTTTTACGGTGTCTAAATCTACATCAAACTCATTGGCGACAATTTGTGCAATTTTGACAAATAGCCCTTGCCCCATTTCTGTCCCGCCATGATTGAGGTGGATGCTACCATCGGTATAGATGTGGACTAGAGCGCCTGCTTGGTTAAGCGTCTGCACCGTAAATGAGATACCAAATTTTACCGGAGTTAGGGCAATACCAAGACGTTTGTCGCTGCCTTCAGCTTCGGCTTGCTCATTGGCTTTTATCATCTGCTGGCGACGCTGATCGTAATCACAATCTTTTGCCAGTGTCTCCATAATCGTTGCCAAATCAAAATGCTCGATCGGCTGACCATAATGAGTACTTTGTCCATTTTGGTAGAGGTTAGCCAAACGCACTTTCAGAGGGTCTTTGCCTAAAGTATAGGCAATATGATCCATCATATATTCGGCAGTCATCAGACCTTGAGGCCCACCAAAACCTCGATAGGCAGTATTCGATACCGTGTGCGTTTTGCAGCGATGTCCTGCTACGTGCGCAGCTGGATAATAATAAGCGTTGTCACAGTGGAACATCGCTCTATCGACGATAGCATCGGACAAGTCTGGTGCATAACCACACAAGCCAGCCAGCTGCATATCGACGCCAAGGATTTGCCCTGACTCGTCGACACCGACCTCATAACGGTTAGCAAATTCGTGGCGTTTACCAGTCACTACCATGTCATCTTGACGATCCAAGCGCATACTGACAGGTACATTGTGACGTTTGGCAACGATACCGCAAAAGCATGCCCATGCAGCGGCTTGGGTTTCTTTGCCACCAAAACCGCCGCCCATTCTGCGTACGACCGTGTTGACCGCATGAAAGGGCAAATCCGTCACCTCAGCGACCAACTGCTGCACTTCACTTGGATGCTGCGATGAGGTATAAACTTCAAGCCCGCCATCATCACAAGGCACGACATACGACACTTGACCTTCCAAATAAAAGTGCTCTTGTCCCAGCATATGAATATGGCCTGCGATACGCATAGGCGCATTTGCAAGCGCTGCTTCGGTATCACCGCGCTGCATAAAGTGGCTAGGACGTACAAACTGCTCCTGCTCTAAAGCCTCATCAATACTCAGTATCGCTGATAATGGCTCATACCCTACAACTGCTTTGAGCACCGCCTTTTTTGCAGCACGATGAGTGGTTGCAACGACCAAAAACAGCGTCTGACCCACGTACTCTGTGATCTCATCCACCATCAACGGCTCACCGTCGAATACAGCGCCGATATCCGTCTGAGCGGGTAAGTCTTTAAAACTTAAAACATCAATCACCCCGTCAGCTGCTTTAACAGCGCTGAGATCCATACTCGTTATACGAGCATGAGCGTGACTGCTTTTACCAACTGCCAAATGTAAAGTGCCTTGCGGCTTTAAGATATCATCCACATAGGTCGCCGTCCCCATGACGTGACTTATCGCACTATCATGTTTGGCAGAAGTGCCGATTTTGTTTTTAGGCGGACGTACGCGGCGAATACTGTAACTGTCAAATAAGGAGGATTGATGGCTCATGATGATTCTCTCTCAGTTTGCGTCTCTTTTATCAGCTGCTTGCCACACTTCATCAACAAACGTTGTACCACATGCAAGCGATATTCACGACTGGCTCGGACATCCGTTAATGGTGAGACATCCATCGGTAGTGCTTTTGCAGCCTTCTTAAAACTTGCAATTTCGAGGGGCTGGCCTAGGAGTGCTTGCTGGCAATTCTTGGCTAATAATGGTACAGCCGCCATACCGCCCAGACCTATTTTTGCATGGTCAATAGTCATACCCTCTGCCGACAGATCGATTCTTACGGCAACCAAACAAGCAGAAATATCATCTTCATAACGCTTACTAATTTTATGAATAAATAGATGCTGATTAGCCTGCATCAGTGGCATATGAATAGCGACAATGTAACTGCCTGGCCGAAGCTTAGTCTTCTTATAATCTAGAAAAAATTCTGATAAAGGTATTATCTCGTCGACATAAGATGTTTTGTTATGTTCATTGTTTTCATCTTTAGCACTGGCATCTTTATCACTAACATCTTTATTATTGAGGTCACAATGTCGCAAATGAATACGTGCCTCTAACGCCAGTAAAATTGGCGGTAAATCACCAATTGGCGACGCATTAGCGATATTACCGCCAAGTGTACCCATATTACGGATTTGTGGTGAAGCTGTTCTTGCAAATAGTGCCGCGAAGGCCGGAAAGTTATATTCAAGTATCGGCAGCATCTGCTGATACGTCATGCCAGCCCCAAACGTCAATTCTTGTACTGCTGCTTTATTATCAGTGGAATTACCTAACTCGGATAACGGCTTTGAATCAGCCTTTGAGCTAGAATTTGAATGAGAAAGCGACCAAGTTTTTAGCTCATCAATAGCAGATAGCTGAATAATCACTTCATGATCAACCAAGTGCTGAGTAATGCTTAATCCCAAGTCCGTACCACCGGCCCAAATAGTCGCATTCGGATATACAGCTAATAGCTGATTAAGTTCATTCACTGTCTTTGGAATGAATAACTGACGCGACCCTTCAGCAAGGGCAGGCTCAATAGTTAAGGCTTTATTCAAGGTATCCAATGATGCAGATTTAAGCAGCACATCACTTTTACTTGCCATCGCATCCGTAGCTAAGCTTATCGTTAAATCTTTTGCTACTGTTTTATCAGCGTCTCTTTGCTGACCAATTTTACCCATCGTCAGACCTGCTTCGATAATGGGACGATAACCGGTACAACGGCATAGATTCCCTGATATTGAAGCGACAATATCATCATAACTTAGGTCGTCATAGCTTAGGTTGTCATTAGCTAGCTCACCATTTGAGCTACCCTGCTTGGCATTTTCCTGTTGTTGCATACGATGATTTTCATATAAATTCGCAAGTGACATCACAAAGCCAGGGGTGCAAAATCCACACTGCGAGCCATGACAGTCAACCATCGCTTGCTGTGCAGGGTGCAACAGCGCCCGCTCTGGATGATGTGCTGGATTGTCCGCTAAATAAGAAGCGGTCATTAAATGATGACCATCCATCAGCGACAATAGAGCAATACAGGAGTTGAAGGTATAAAAAGGAGTGCTGTCACTAGAATCGCTTGTCGCATGATTAGGCAAGCATTGCGCCATAATGGTACAGGCGCCGCAATCCCCACTACCGCAGCCTTCTTTAGTATCAGTTTGATGTTCGTGCAAGCGCAGATACTCAAGTACCGTTGTATTCGGATTGAGGTGGCTTATCTCATGACGCTTTCCGTTCAGATAGAAACTAATCATAGCAATACTCGGCTAAAAAATTGGGCTTTGTGAAATTAGACAGCTTAAATACATTGTTAATATAACCACTTGCTAGATGGCGCAAACCAATCAGTCTATATTTAATAGATATCACACAATAACGGCATTTAACAACGTTTTTATTGTCTACATTTTGGGCGTTATATAATCAATTTACTTTGACAATATTACGGCATGGCTGATAGGAATTTTTGCAGCATCTGTCTGCGTAGGCACAGCAAGCAAGGAAATTTTTATCAGCCTCACGTGTATATAAAACACATAACACCTTTATTTGATATGGGCTATATATCATCCTCTTGGGTGTCCACTGGCAAAAATAAACTTAATGAAATCGCAGTAATAGCGCCTATTGCTACAGGCGATATCAGCACGTTACGTATCAATTCAGGCAATTGTGATAATACCTCAGGTACCATAGATACACCGATGCCCATCCCCACGGAGGTAGCGATAATCAACATATCACGGCGGTCAAGCTTGGCGCTAGCCAATACTTTAATACCAGCCACCGCTACTGTCCCGAACATCACCAACGTTGCGCCGCCAAGTACCGGCTGAGGCATGGTTTGCAATATAGCGCCAAAGATAGGAAATAATCCGATGATAATCATCAGGGCAGCAATGTAGATACCGACATGACGACTGGCGACGCCAGTCAGTGCAATGACGCCATTGTTTTGGCTAAAGGTGGTCGACGGCATGCTATTTAACGTAGCAGCAATCATAGAATTGACCCCATCTGCCAATACACCGCCTTGGATTCGATTAAGGTAAATAGGGCCTTTGACAGGTTCTTTAGAAACCACAGCGTTGGCTGTTAGATCACCAGTAGTCTCAAGGGCACTAACACAATATAGAATGGCTATAGGAATGAAAGCGGCAATATCAAACTGGAAACCAAACCTAAATGGGATGGGAACAGTAATAAAACCAACATTGTTCAAGGAAGAAAAATCTAGCCTACCCATAAAAAAGGCGGCTAACATTCCCAAAATTAAAGCAATGACAATGGAGGAAAGTCTTAATAATGGGTTTTTTGAGCGGTTGAATACAATCACTGACACCAGTACAACCATACCTAAAAACAGGTTTTGCAAACTGCCAAAGTCCTCTGCACCAAAGCCACCTGCAATATCAGTCATGGCGACTTCAATCAGCGGAACACCAATAAGAATAATAATAGTGCCAGTAACCACAGGGGTAAATATTCTTTTTAATTTGTGAATAAAGCGGCTAAGAACAACCTCAACAAAGGCAGCGCAAAAACTAACCCCAAAGATGGTAGCCAAAATATCTTCTGGCGAACCACCACGGCCTTTTACAATCAGTCCAGCAGCGATAATAGCAGTCAAAAAAGCAAAGCTAGTACCTTGTAAACTGAGCATGCCAGCGCCTATAGGGCCTATTTTTTTACATTGGATATAAGTGCCAATCCCAGAGGAGATTAGAGCGCAGCTGATTAGATAGGGAACGTAATCACCCAAACCTAAGGTTCCGGCAACAATCAAGGTGGGAGTGACAATAGCGACGATACTAGCTAGTAGATGTTGTAAAGCGGCGAAACTTGCCGGCCAGAAGCTGGGCTTGTCATTGAGTTGATACATCAACTCGGAGTTTTTTTGGGATTCTAACGATTTAGACATTGTTAATCATCCTTGATTAATATGGTCTTAAGTCTACTAACAATCCTTGTTAATAGGTTTAGGTTGCCTCGCTAATTACTTTATTCTGGTTTCGTTTAAGCATTTTAATTTTAGTGACAACGTTAATTTAAAAGATGACTATTTAGTCAGGTTTTATTTATAGTATCACTACTATTGTTTGCCTACAAGCTATAAAACATAGCTTCATAAGATTTTTAAAACATAGTTTCGTAAGATGTTGAAAGTTCATCTCCTAAGACCTAAGGCACTTTGGAGCTGACCATAAAAAAAACGGTTAACGCTTATTTTTCAAGAGTTTTAAAGCCCTTGTAAATAAACATTAACCGTCATTTAAATAACGCTAAGCAATTTCTAATTGCTTAGCGAGTAACTATTTGATTTTTATTACGTTACTTTTTATTATGTCCTAGGTTATTATGTCCCAAGCTCAAGCAAGCTTGCATTACCACCGATAGCAGTCGTATTGATGGTTAGCACGCGTTCAGTGACAAAGCGGTACAAATAATCTGGCGTGAGCATATCGGATAAGCCTTCCATATCTGTCACTGCAATCACTTGAGTTAAGATACCATCGGTATTAGCCAATGTCTGACTAATCTCCTGTACTTCAGCATGACTACCTGCAACTGCGACTTGTGCGAGACGATCAATGTGTAGCAAGGTAATCGTTTGTGAGTCATTCGCGACACTTAACACATCATCACTGATACCTGTATCATAGAGCACTTTCGCCGCTTCCGCACACATCTC
The DNA here is from genome assembly GCF_040309845.1 of Psychrobacter sp. S1-30-MNA-CIBAN-0213. Classification (NCBI taxonomy): domain Bacteria; kingdom Pseudomonadati; phylum Pseudomonadota; class Gammaproteobacteria; order Moraxellales; family Moraxellaceae; genus Psychrobacter; species Psychrobacter sp. S1-30-MNA-CIBAN-0213. The sequence goes on from NZ_JBEOPE010000007.1 coordinate 28,068, forward strand.
TTCTTGGCTTGGGCAATGCAATATTACCTCATTACCCGTTAGCAATGCTGCGATAAGCTGCCCCAGTACCGCCATCGTTTTGGCTGATTCGCCACCAACAACCATCGTCTTACCGCGAGCCGTCACATACAAGTCGTTGGACTCGCCAGTAGCACCTGTCATGCGGTGCACTTCGTCAAGACTTGGTGCAGCGCTCAATAGATGATTAAATAAGCGACGCGCTTTATTGGCATCACCGGTGAACAATGCCAGCTTGGGGATAGCAGCTTCAAGATAAGTAGCACGCTGCACTGCGCCAAGTAGTCGCCAAGCTTCACAAACTTGGGCATGATTTTTTTTGAATTCAGTCGCCATGTTGCTACTCCTTATGCGAGTTCTGTTTGAGTGGATGATATAGTATTGTTTGTTGTATTTGATGTTTTAGAGCCTATTTGTTCAGAACTTAGTTTCATCAAACGTGCGACATAATGTGGGCCACCTGCTTTTGGACCAGTGCCTGATAGGCCACAACCACCGAAAGGTTGGACGTTGACCACAGCACCAATCTGATTACGGTTGATGTAAGTATTACCTACGACAGTACGGCGCTCAATATGCTCGACGATATTTTCAATACGGCTATGGATACCTAAGGTTAAACCAAAGCCTGTTGCATTAATGGCATCGATAAGCTGGTCTAAGTCACGCGCGTTGTAACGTAGTACATGCAATATCGGGCCAAAGTGCTCGCCACCGATAACGTCGATGGTTTGTACCTCAATCGCTGTTGGCAATACAAAGGTAGATTGCTCTTCACTGACCACTGAGCTGGCACTCATAGGCGTTTGCGCCAAGATAGTCGCTGTCGGTTCAGACTTCATACGCTCGATATGACTCTCAAGTCCTTGCTTGGCATCTGCGTCAATCACTGGACCGACATCTGTAGCGACGTAAGTTGGATTTCCTACGACCAGCTCTGCCATATGACCTTGGAGCAACTCAATCAAGCCATCTGCCACGTCTTCTTGTACACATAAAATACGACATGCTGAACAGCGCTGTCCTGCCGAGCCAAATGCTGACAATACTGCATCCCTAACCACTTGTTCAGGCAATGCCGTGGAATCGACGATCATGGCATTTTGACCACCAGTTTCAGCGATCAAAATTGGTAGCTCGCCACTCGTTTGCGCATGATCATTTAAGCTTTGGTTAATACGCTGCGCTGTTTGCGTTGAGCCAGTAAAGATCACGCCAGATATATTATCCGCTGCTGTCAGTGCCCCGCCTACTTCGCCAGCACCAGTGACAAACTGCAACGCTTCTGCTGGTACGCCAGCTTGATACATCAGCTGTGCACCAAAATGAGCGATTAAGCTGGTTTGTTCAGCAGGCTTTGCCACGACAGTATTACCAGCTGCTAATGCAGCAACGATCTGACCTGTGTAAATCGCGAGTGGGAAGTTCCACGGACTGATACAGACAAATGTGCCACGTGCCTTATAAACTTGGCGTGATTGCTTGCCAGCTAAGTCTGTAAACTCGTGAGTGACATCATTTAAGCGCTCAGCCTCATCAGCATAAAAACGGCAAAAATCAACCGCCTCTTTAATCTCATCAATGCTGTCTTGCGTGGTTTTACCCGCTTCAATTTGACATAGCGCCATTAACTCAGCGTAGTTCTCTTCATATAAATCGGCAGTTTTGCGTAAGATAGCTGCACGCTCAGATGCAGATACTGCTTGCCACTTCACTTGCCCAGCCACAGCAACGTCGATTGCTTGACGAGCTAATTCAGCATTGGCATATTGTACTTCACCAGCAACAACTTCATGGTTCCAAGGCGCACGTACTGTATGGCTATCAAGCTGATGCGCTGCACCATCCACTTCATATGCGCTAACTGCTTGACCATTGATGATAGGTGCCGCTGACCATGTTTTGTGCAAATGACTATCGATAGCTGTTTTGAGCGGATACCACTGCGACTCTACAAATATATTAGGCCCAAAGCTAGCACGGCGCGTGCCATAGATATCCAATGGTAACGGAATCTCTGGATTATGCAGATTGTCATTGGCCAGTAGCTTGTCGTACGGGTGCACCGTTAGCTTATCAATCGGATAAGATTTATCTAATAACTGATGTACAAATGAGCTATTCGCACCATTTTCAAGCAAGCGGCGTACTAGATATGGCAGTAAATCTTCATGCGCGCCAACGGGTGCATAGATACGTACAGGAATATTGTAAGATTGCAAGATATGGTCATAGAGTGCATCCCCCATACCATGTAGACGCTGGAACTCAAAGTCTCTATGCGTACTCATGGTCATCACTGATGCCAAAGTATGGGCGTTATGAGTAGCAAACTGCGGCCAAATTAGACCACGTAGATGATCTGATAGTAAGAAGCGAGCACAAGCAAGATATGCGGTATCCGTGCCTTCTTTACGTGTCCAGACTGGATAGCCTGACAAGCCTTTTTGCTGCGCAAGCTTAATTTCTGTATCCCAATAAGCGCCTTTGACTAGACGTAGTGGGATACGGTCACCAACTTCTGTAGCCAAGCGCGCAAGCCATGCAAATATCGCAATAGCCCGCTTTGAGTAACCTTGAACGACTAGCCCTAGGCCATCCCAGCCAGCGGTTAATGAATCACGATACAGCGATTCAAATAATTTGAGAGAAATCTCTAAACGATCCGCTTCTTCGGCATCAATACTGATATCGACATTGACTTCACGAGCGGCTTCAATGAGTAATAAGCAGCGCTGACGTAATAGCCCTAAAACCTGCGCTTCTTGCGTCGCTTCATAGCGTGGATGCAAGGCAGACAGCTTGATAGATACGGACGGCTTAGGCATACCTTCTTTGACTTTAACATCAGCAGTAGATTTAATCGCATGCAGATAGTCATTGAAGTATTTTTCGGCATCCTTATGGGTAATGGCTGCTTCGCCTAACATATCGAACGAATAGGTATAGCCTTTATTACGGTAAGGTTGGCTGTTTTTATTAGCGTCCTCAATAGTCTCGCCCAATACAAACTGATGCCCCATAATGCGCATGGCTTTTTGCATCGCACCGCGAATCATCGGCTCGCCCATCTTTTTAGTCATGCGATCCAAAAACCCAGATGCTGTGGTACTACTATCAATACTTACCACACGACCGGTCATCATCATGCCCCAAGTCGAAGCATTGACCATAAAACCATTGTCATCTTTGAGATGTTTTTTCCAATCCGCCACGCTCATCTTGTCACGGATTAACGCATCAGCCGTATAGTTATCTGGCACCCGAATCAATGCTTCAGCCAAGCTCATTAGCAAGATACCTTCTTGGGTATCAAGGCTATACTCGAGCAACAATGAATCTACCATCTTGATAGCTTTACCGTCATTACGCACATACTCAACCAGCTTGCGCGTCTGCTCGCTAGCATCATCTCGCTCTTTATCACTAGGCTTAGCTAGTGGTAGCAACTTGGTCAACCAGCGGTCTTCATCGACACTATATAACGGTGAAATACGCGCATACAGGTCATCTGCCGACTGAGTAATATACTCAGGTGCAAGCAAATCGATAGGATCAAATAAAATAGGCTCTTTGGGTGTAAACTGGTCTATTGGGTTCATACCAACTCCATAACTATCGTTAAAAAAACCATAATAAATGGTGCGTGTGGACTCTTAATGACTTAAACATTTAGGATAAAGCGATTAAACATTCAGCCAAATAGCGGCAACAAATACCTATCAATGATAGCTACTTATAAGAGACCAAACAACGCCATCACAAAACGAGCAAATCCAGCATAAGCTGGAGAGGGTTAAGTAGGTCGTTCGATTGTTAAAAAATACTACGTTAACAATTCAAAGGCAACAACGAACAGTTAAGCGGCATTAGTGCCTTCTTCTTGTTTGTAGTGAAAGGAGTGCAATCGACAATTAATGGCTTTAATATGAAATTAATGAACCCAAAATTGTGATCTTATATGACGCTAATTCACTGTAAGAAAAACCTCTACGGCGTTGATTGAGGTGATGCGCTTAACTCCGCCATATTATCATGAAATAATTTTTCAAACTAACATTATCGGTCATTTATATTAATAAATATATCATTTAAAAACAAATAGATAGCAGCACAAAGTTCTTGAAGCTATTTAATTTATGGTTTTTTGTTTGCTATTAACTATTAAGCACTATTTCTAACTGTAATAATTACGAATTTCTCGCCAAAAAATACCCTAGGGCTTGTCCTCATTTTGATAACGGTAATAAAAATGAGATAGGTTTTTGTCAATCAAAGGAAATTTTGCAGAGAATATGAACATATTGTCTAGAAATTTTCAAAGAGTGACGGAAATATAGCCATTTTTAGCTCATTAGAGGTTCACTCGTTCAGATTGAGGACACGCCCTAGCCTCTAACCAAAAAACCCTCTTTATCAAAGAAAGATAAAGAGGGTTTAGGAGTGGGTAATGCTGTCTAGCTGTCTGTAAATACACTTCTTAGAAACATAGCACTTATTAATAAGAGCTTATAAATAACCTAAAAAACTATAGCCATATAATCTTGGCAAGTAAGATTATCGTTAGCACCCATACTGCGATAGTCACTTCATTAAGTTTGCCAGCTATTAACTTCACCGCAGTAAAGGTAATAAAACCAAGCGCAATACCATCAGCGATAGAGTATGTTAATGGAGTGAACAAAAGAACGACGACAACGGGCGCTGCATCAGTCAAATCGCCCCAGTTAATATCTTTTAGTGTACCTAGCATCAGTACAGCTACATAAAAGATAGCACCTGCGGTAGCATAAGCTGGAATCATACCAGCCAGCGGTGCAAAGAAAGTACTTAATAAAAATAATACCCCGACCGTCACTGCCATCAGGCCAGTACGACCACCTGCTGCAATACCCGCGACACTTTCAACATAGCTCGTAGTCGATGAAGTTCCAAGCATCGCACCGGTAACCGTTGCTGTTGAATCCGCTAGCAGTGCTTTGCCCATATTAGGGATTTTACCGTCTTTATCAATTAAGTTGGCTTGACTCGTAGTAGCCACTAGCGTACCTGCGGTATCGAACAAATCAACAAATAGGAAAGCAAAAATGACACTGATCATGCTCACGTCAAACGCACCAGCAATATCAAGCTGCATAAGTGTGGGTGCAATGGATGGTGGTGTGGACATAACACCAGTGAACTCAGTATGACCTGCCAACAGACTAATCAAAGCGACCAGTAAAATACCAATCGTTACCGCTCCAGGGATTTTTTTGTAAGATAGACCGATAATAACGAAAAAGCCTATAGCAGCCATCATTGGTCCAAATGACGTCATATCACCGAGGGTAACCAAGGTTGCATCTTGCCCAACGATGACACCAGAGCTTTGTAGCGCAATAAATGCTAAAAATGCACCGATACCTGCAATAACACCCTGTTTCAGAGCCATTGGAATAGAATTTATAATCCATTCCCGAATCTTAAATAAGCTTAAAAGTATAAATATACAACCCGATAAGAATACAGCACCGAGCGCAGTTTGCCATGCATGGCCCATACCCAAAACCACGCCATAGGTAAAGAAGGCGTTAAGACCCATGCCCGGTGCTAAGGCGACAGGCAGGCGGGCATAGATGCCCATTATAAAACAGCCTATCGCAGCGGCTAGACAGGTAGCAACGAACACTGCCCCCTTATCCATACCGGCTTCTGCCAATATGTTAGGGTTGACAAAGATAATATAAGCCATCGTCAAAAAGGTCGTTATACCAGCAACAATTTCCGTTTTGATCGTGGTATTGTCACCATTAATTCCAAAATAGCGCTCAAGTGCATTCATAAGGGTCAATTCCGACTGGCCAGTAAAAAGAACAGGTTTGATGGTGTTTAAAATATAGTGCCTAAAATAAATATGACGTCAGCAAAGGAATTGCGACGTCATTATCAAAAGGCAGTGGTAACAAAGCGCAACATTCTAGAGAAATTAGCGCACAAATTCAATCATTACCCATGCCTTACGCGTCCAAAACCAAAACTAAATTCTATTTATAAACAATAGTACACGGTAAGAACGTATTATCAAACAATAAATTAAAAATCTGTCTACTGACCATTTAACACATTAATAATGACCTTTTAAGCATTTAGCAGTAAACTAGGGGGTTAAAATATTGTTACGGCAAATATCACACTTTGATTAAGCGGTTATTTTCATATTAAGTTATTGAAATTAATATGAAAATATATGATATTTGATTATACATAATAAGTATTAAATTATCGTTTTTATTGTAGTTACTTGGGGTTATCTGGCTTAGGCATTTTTGTTTTAGTCAGTTGTTGTTAATTATCAGTGAGCCTGTTACATGCCTGAATCATTAAACATTATAGATCTTATTACTCAAGCCAGCCTGCTCGTGCAGATTGTGATGGGGCTATTGCTACTAGCATCTTTGGTTAGTTGGGTCATTATTTTTCGCTTAAGCGCTCGTCTTGGCACGGCCAAAAACTTCGATGAGCAGTTTGAGACTTGGTTTTGGTCGGGCGAAGATTTGGCCAAGCTGTACCAAGGTGTTCAAGGCTCTCCTGAGCGTCAAGGCCTTGAGCAGATTTTTTATGTTGGTTTTTCTGAATACTTAAGAATGCACAAAAAACGCCAACCTAAAGATGACATTATTGATGGCGTTGAGCGTAAGCTGCGGGTTGGACTTGGTCGTCAGCAACAGTTGCTTGAGTCAGGAATCACTACCCTTGCCAGCATTGGTTCGGTAGCGCCTTATGTTGGTTTATTTGGAACGGTCTGGGGTATCATGAATGCCTTTTTAGGTCTCTCACAAACAGAACAAGCCACTCTTGCCTCCGTAGCTCCCGGTATTGCTGAAGCGCTTATTGCTACTGCAATGGGGCTGTTTGCTGCTATTCCAGCCGTGCTAGCGTATAACCATTTCACTGCAAAATCAGGCCAGCTTTATGAGTCGCGTGCACTATTTTGCGATGAGATGACGGGTATGTTACAGCGTGAGACCAGTAGCCAAAATGCACTGCATAAAGAGAATAAAATTACTGAGACTATAATTGGCGCAGGTCAGGTGACAGGGCTATGAAACCAAACCCCTATAGCCGCAAGAAAAAAGCGCTCAACGCTGAAATGAATGTCGTACCTTATATCGACGTTATGCTGGTGTTATTGGTGATATTTATGGTGACAACACCGATGCTGACGACAGGGGTCGATGTTGATTTGCCAAAAGAGCAGACCAATGCAATGAGTCAAAATCAGCTACCTGTTATCGTATCGTTAACAAGTAGCGGTGAGATTTTTATCAGTTATGAGAACAATATAGACATGCCTATCAGTGAGCCAGAACTGATTAATACTTTATCCAATTTACAGTCGCAAAATAGCAACGCTGGCGTGCAACCGCTTCAGGTAATGATTAATGCAGATCAAAATAACCAATATGGTTCAATTATGACCTTAATGGCAAACTTGCAGCAGGCAGGTATTCAAAAAGTAGGACTATTAACAGGTGCTCCCCTGCCCACACCTACGTTATAATAGCCTTAACTAAAAAATCTACTGTACTCTGCACACACTTGCCTCTATATACGCTTAGTTTAACGAAGCAGACAATCTGATGAAACACGTCAATGAGTATCAAAACCATGAATAATGCTCCTGCCGTTTATGTCCCAACTCCGCCAGAAGGTAATGGGCTGACACTGCCCATGATATTGAGCTTGTTGGCACATGGCATTGTGCTTGGAATACTGATCTATACCTACCAATCGCCCGAATTAGAAACCGTGGGTAATATTGAAACTACCATGGTCACACCGGGAGAGTTGGCTGAAATGCAAGGGCAGATATTAGCCAATCGTGCAGCGATGCAAGCAGCTAGTAGTAGTGATGGCAGTGCAGTTGCCATTGAACAAATGAATGCAAATAGCAGTAGCAATGCCAGCCAAACAAACGTACCACCAAACACACAAAGAGAGTCTATATTTACTCGCTCTGATGACCCAGCTGATCGTCCAGTATTAATGAGTCAAGAGCAGCATCAGCGACGTACTGAGCAAATGCAAGAGTATGAGCGTAATATAGCTGAATTGGCAGCGCAGCTAGATGAGTCAGCGTTAGCAGAGCTTAATGAGGTTGAACAACAGAAACAAAATGAGCTTGATGCTGAGCGCGCTCGACTGAAATCATTTCGAAATACAGAGAATAACCCACCCAAAATCAAACGACCTAATAATACACAGTCCAATTTAGAGATAGATACTGGTAACTCAAGCAGTGCTGGCAAGAATTTTAGCTTATCCGATGGACAGTCAACGGTATCTGGAAGTACCACTACCTCAGGGCAATCAGCTGGTAGTAATAGCAATGCGTCAGGTGGGAGTCGCGGTGCGAGCAATAGTGAGATTATTAACTTAATCAGACGCAATTATAACCCACCCATAGCGGCTAAGGGTTCAACCCAACGTGCGACGTTAACGATAACAGTCAATAGCAATGGTGATGTGGTCAATGTCTCTGTTTCAGGCTCTGATCCAGCTGTAAACGAAGCTGCTAAACAAGCAGTACTGAGTACCCGTAATTTACCGATTGATACTGACGACCCTAAATATCCTACCTTTACGGTACAGTTCAAGGGCAGTAATTGATAACATAGCAAACTCCTAGTTTATTGCCAATTTCATCTTAAAAAACTTGCGTCAGTTGTGATATTGTCTTACCGTGATACTCAATTAAAGTATATAAAAAACGATTACCACCTTATTCTAGGAGCTAAATTCAGTCATGCGTACTCACAAAAAACTTTTGATTACTTTATTTGCTGGCGCCTCAAGCCTACTTGTTGCTCCTAGCTTATACGCTGCCCCTGTCGTACTAGAATTAGATTATGAGATTCCAGTACAACAAAATCAGGTCGCTTTTGTGCCTTTCGCTGGTGATTCTGTGCTATCGCCCATTATCTTAAACGACTTGAGTAGAACTGAGCTCAACGTTACTAGCAAAAATTTACCGCAGCAACCGCGTAGTAGTAGCGAGCTCGCTGGGACATTACCAGTATGGCAAAGCTTAGGTATTCCTTATCTAGTAGTCGGTAGCACCCGTACCAATCGCGGTAAAATCGAGACTAACTATGAAGTGATTGATGTTGAATCTGGTCGCGTGCTTCAAGGTAAGCAAAGCTTAAGTGCGGATAACAATCAAGAAAGTTTGCGTTATGCAGCGCACGTTATCGCGGATAAAGTTTATGAGCTTGTTACTGGCACGCCGGGTGACTTCTCAGGGCGTATTGCTTATATTGAAGAGACTGGACGCGGCAAAGATAAGATATCTCGCTTAAAAGTCATGGACGCCGATGGTGAAAACTCTAGAACCATCACTGAAGTCACAGGCTCAATATTTTCGCCAGCATGGTCACCTGATGCTTCGCGCATTGCCTATACAGTACAGCGCGACAAATCCTATCCATTAATTTATGTACAAAATGTGAGTGGCGGCGCGGCCACTGTTGTTACTCCATATAAAGGCAGTAACCTAAGCCCATCTTTCTCCCCTGACGGTAGTAAAATACTATTCTCCAGCAGTTTTGAAGGTAGTGCTGATATTTATGAGATGAGCGCAGGTGGTGGCAACCTTAAAAAGCTGACAAACTGGCCAAGCAGTGAAGTGCAACCAAATTATGCGCCGGATGGTAAGTCTTTTGTATTTGTTTCTGATAGAGCAGGCTTTAATAAGCCACAAATTTATCGCTATGAGTTTGGCTCAGGTCGGACAACCAAAGTATCTAATAGTGGTTATGCAACCAGTCCGCAGTTTAGTAGTGACGGCACGCAAATTGCCTTTTTGAGTGGGCGCTCAGCTGCAATTATGAACAGTAACGGTGCAGTGACTGCTAATTTGGGTAATACCGGTATTGATGAGGCTCCAAGCTTCTCACCTAATGGTAAGCGTGTGGTATATGCCTCAACTCAAGGCGGGAAAGGCGTATTAACCATTAAGTCATTAAATGGTGGTGAGTCATTCGGTAAGTCTGGTCAAGGCATTATCCGCTCACCGGTATGGTCAGCCAGCCCGCAATAATTTTATTACTTCGTAACGTTTTAAAAAAAAGCATCTGATAACTTATTTATCAGACGCTTTTTTTGTTTATGATAACAAGCTTACTCACTAGGATCCGCACCCGGTGGAAATTCATGGCGTAATTGGGCAACGTTAGCCGCAGTGACCGTATCCGTAAATTTATTCAGATCGCTATGCACGTATTGAGTCACAGCCGCTATTTGCTCATCATTCATCATACTATGAAAGGATGGCATACCGCGCAAACCATTCATCACAACGCTAATGATATAGTATTTTGATTGCATCTTACTATTATTGGCTAGCGGCGGATAGTAGCCTGCCCCTTGCGCACCTTCGCCTTTTTGCATATGACAACCCGCGCAGGAGTCCTCATAAAGCTTTTTACCATTCATCGTAAAAAAGCCTGTTTTACCTTGTGAGCTACCTTCAAATTTTGCGAGCCATTTTTGTAAGTTGGCATCATTCTGCATCTTTGGTATCGAGCTAACATTGACGATATTCATAGGCGGGCGGGCAAGCGCTGCTTTCGACATATACACCCCACCCCATGCGCCATTATTACGGCTAGCCTGATTGTCAAATATCACTGGTGCTGATTGTTGACTGGCAATAGTAGTCGCCTTTTCTTTAGTATACGAACTACAGGCTGACAAGGTAGCTGCACCTCCGATAACTAAGATGATTGCCGTTCTACACAACTTGAGCGGACGAGATGGTTCAATTGGGTGTAATCTCATCATATCCATGACTGCTCCTAAGTTCATTATAGTCATCCTTGCTTAATCGTTACCCTTATTAGCCGAGATTTTTTGCTTTTTGATGTAACCGCTTAGCTGTATCCATACCGGATAATATTGCGCCTTCCTGCCAAGCTGGAATGTGTGAGCAATGCTCCCCTGCCAGCACGATTCGATGATCAATACTGCAAAGCGTATCGTAATACTGCTCACGGCTAGATTCACTCCAAAGCCCATAGCAACCGAGCGACCATGGGATACGATGCCACGCGACCGAAGTACCTGAGCGGAACTCTTTGGTATATTGTGGATGTATGTATTTACCATACTCTAATGCCGCATTAATTCGTTCTTTTGGTGTTAGAGAATTAAACTTATAGGAAGCTTCTCCAAACCCATAAGCTCCCAGTAGTACGCCTGAACCAGTAGTAAACAAGTCTTGTGAAGGATAAGATATTTGTGAGATAGGCATATCAGTATAAGTGATACCGCCATATATCCATTCATCCTCCTCCCAAAAGCGGCGCTTAAATTCTAAACCTACTTTATAAGAGCTGTCATAAGGGACGGCTGCCATCGCTTGCTTCATTGGTGCTGAGACATTGATATCAATTTGGGTTAATACTGATAATGGAATATTACAAATACACCAATCTGCACGTACAGTTTTGGTTTCACTATCGATGTTATTACTATCGACATAATCAACGGTTACACCAGTCTCGTCTTGATAAACCTTGGTGACTTTGGCATTGAACATAATCATATCGCGGCATTCACGCGTGAACGCATCACCGATTTTGCCCATACCGCCAACGGGCTGAAACATCGCTGGTTGATGCACATAAACGGTATAGTTGGCATAGATATCTGACCACATTCCCGAATTTAATAATTTGTCCATTGGTATCGGAGTCGAGGGCTTGGCATCGGGCATCAACCCGCCACCTGGATAAACGCTATAACCGCGATGCTTGCTAGTTTCATGGCTTTTGACATAGCGATAATTATTATCAAGAACGCCCCAACCTTTTAAACCTTCTAACAGTTTTTCTTTGTCTTCTTTATTAACGGTATTATCAAGGCCACCAGTATTAACCGCTTTGGATAACAACTCTGAGACATAACCGCGAATGTCACTTTGCACCTCCCCTAAACGCTGCGGCGCGCCATTAAAATGATTGGTACGATGCAAATAAGCACGGTCATTGGTTTGAATAAAAGGCTGTAATGCGACTCCGAACTTTTTACAATAATGGAATACGGCATAATGATGTACAGGCAATCGCCACGGGCCGCCATTAAAATAATTGCCTTTTTTAAAGTCGCAAGTGACCTCAGCTCCACCCAGCTCTGTATATTTGTCACCGCTGTTTAATGTCCAACTGCGTCCACCACCGCGATTTTGGTACTCAAGAACCGTCACTTTATAGCCCGCTTTACGTAACTCATAAGCCGCAGTGAGACCACCCAAGCCTGCCCCAAGGATAACGATACTTGCTCCAGCAGGCGCGCCCTTGAGATTCATTTCTTGCTTAAAGCTAGATTCAGACGCAAAGCCCAGCGTGGTCATCGCCTGATACATGGCTGTTGCTCCAGCAGTTTTGCCAATCATTGACAGCAGTTGCCGCCGTGTGGGTGATTGAAGCATATCGTTCATTATATTGTCCTTGTAATAAAGCAGGCGTGCATAGCATTAGATACTGATAAGCGTTTTTGTGATCTGTCTTGATGCTTACACTTACTTCAGTATGCGTTTAACATCAGTGGCGCTAACATCGCTGTTTGGCAGTCCACCGAAACTAACTCGCACATAATTGGCGATACTGGCAATTTGAGCATGAGTTAATTCTTTTGAAAAACCTGGCATCTTCGGCGCTGTATTTAGTGCGCCTTTAGCGCCATATGCAATGACATTAATCAGCGCATCTGGCTTAGCACGGCGAATGCTGGTTAGTCCTACGATAGAGGCATAACGTGCATCAGGCTGGGCGTAACCATCGACACCATGACAACTGGCGCAAACAGCAAGATACAATGCTTTTGACGAGCTGCTATTAGCGTTGATACTGGTATTGGCTTTTGCTTGCGCTAAATAGTCTTTTTGCTCAAGTAAGTTGTAAGTAATAGAGTCACTGGCTGGACGTGGCAAACGTGAGACATACACTGGTATTAAGTAATCCTCAGTCTTGATGGCCGGTATTACCTTTAGATAATCGGCGATTGCTATCAAGTCTTCATCGGTTAAATAGCGAGTACTGTGCGCGACTGCCTCACCCATTGGCCCACCAGCATACGCACGTTTATCAAGCTTTCCAGTACGTAAATAAATACTAATGTCTTGCTCACTCCAGCGACCAATCCCGCTATCGTTGTCAGGCGTAATGTTTGGTGCATACCATTTACCAAGCAGCGCACCAGATAAATACTTGTCTTTATTAAGACCCTGAGTAAGGTTGCGTGGTGTATGACATGTGCCACAGTGCTCTAAATTATTGACTAGATATTCACCACGTTGCTGCGTTTGGGTAAGACCTTGACGGTTTTCAGTAGAAGGTACGTTGATGACGTTCCAAGCTAACATCAAACTGCGAATATTTAATGGAAATGGTAATTTAGTGGTTTTTTCAGGTGGTTTATCAACGACTGGTACAGTTTGAAAATAAGCAAATAATGCACTGATATCGTCATCAGTCATCCCATGATAGGACGGATATGGCATGGCAGGATAAAGCTGGTAACCCGGTGCACGTCCCTTGCGCAGAGCTTTTGTAAAATCAGCTTCGGTATAATTGCCAATGCCATAACGTTTAGAAGGTGTGATGTTGGTCGAATAAATATTGCCGATAGGCGTTTCAATCGCTACGCCGCCACTATAGTCTTCACGATGACAAGCCATACAGTCAGCGGTACGCGCAACATAAGCACCGCGATTAGCGAGAGGACTATTTGCTGGGCTAACATTGGGTAAAGTTGCACTAGGAATAGGAAGGCTTATCTCTTTAGCCATCAAAGTGCTAGAGGCCATACTAAATGCAAGTGCTGACAACAGCACAGAAAACGGCTTCATAATAAACATCCTTGTATGTCACCTATATAATGTTTAGCAAATAACGTTGAGGCAACTCTACTAAAATAAAACTATTTCACTGAAATTGCTTGCTTAATTATCTATCAAGCACGTTTTTTTACAAAGACTCAGGAATAAAACATCTGAAGGAATAGCTGCATTTTAAGCCGTTTTTAATAGCTATCACCTCTAATATTTAGTCGAATTCTAGTAATAGCCAGCAATAAAAAAGCGTCCAATAATATTACTGGACGCTTTTTTGTTGAGCTTTTTATTGATTACTATTGTTAGTTATTACCTAAGTAAGATTAATTATGACAAACTTATTCGCTTGGATCATAACCTGGAGGGTTGGCATGCCTTAGCTGTGCCACATCTTTAGCAGTAACGGTCTGCTTAAAACCATTTAGATCATTGACCACATATTGAGTAACAGCTGCCATTTGCTCATCGTTCATCATCATATGGAATGACGGCATTCCGCGAAAGCCATTAATCAATATGTCAATAATGTAATATTTCGACTGCATTTTACTGTTATCTGCTAGCGGTGGGTAATAGCCCGCCCCATAAGCGCCCTGACCTTCATGCATATGACAGCCTGCACAAGAGTCGTGGTATAGCTTGGCGCCATTGGTAGTAATAAAGGCATTTGAACCTTCAAACTTGGTTTCCCACTCTGCAATACTTGGATCGTTTTCCATGCTCGGCAGTGAGCTGTCATCAACGATGTTGATATTGGGCGCTCTTAATTCATCACGAGTCATATACACGCCGCCCCAAGCCCCAGTATTACGACTGGCTTGATTATCAGCCGGTTGCACAGTGTCTTGTTTACTAGCCAGTGTCTCTACATCATCTGCTTGTTGGCTACAGCCTAATAATACTGCAGTGCTTATCCCACTAAGCAACATCATATTGAGCATTCTGGATGTCATGTTTTTTATGCTTATATTGTCCATGATAGCCTCTGAATTTATTATAGTTATCAACATTAACCAAGCATTTTTGCTTTTTGGTGTAAGCGATTGGCTGCATCAATGCCAGATAGAATAGCGCCCTCCTGCCATGCAGGAATGTGTGAGCAGTGCTCACCTGCCAGTACAATACGGTTGTCAATACTACACAACTGATCATAATACTGCTCACGGCTTGACTCACTCCAGATACCATAACAACCTAATGTCCATGGGATACGGTGCCACACCACTGACGTTCCTGCGCGGAACTCTTTTGGATACTGTGGATGAATGTATTTACCATAAGCAAGTGCAACATTGATACGCTCTTTTGGGGTTAGCGTGTTGAACTTATAAGAAGTTGGGCCAAAGCCATATGCGCCTAGTAACACCCCTGTTCCCGTTTTAAACATGTCTTCTGAAGGGTAAGCGATTTGCGTGATAGGCATATCAGTATAGGTCAAGCCGCCAAAGATCCACTCGTCTTCTTCCCAAAAACGGCGGTTGAACTCTAGGCCAACTTTATAAGAGGTGTCATAAGGTACGGCAGCCATTGCCTTTTTCATAGGCTTTGAGACGTTGATATCAATTTGAGTCAATACGGTCAACGGAATATTACAAACACACCAATCAGCACGTATAGTCTTGGTTGCCCCATCTGGACTGTTACTATCGACATAATTGACAGTGACGCCACTTTCATCTTGATGAATCTTGGTGACTTTGGCATTAAACTCAATCATATCGCGGCACTCGCGGGTGAAAGCATCGCCGATTTTACCCATACCGCCTACTGGCTGGAACATCGTTGGTTGATGGCCATAAGTCATATGATTGCTATAGATATCTGACCACATGCCAGAATCTAATATCTCACTGATAGGTAGAGGCTTTGAGGGTTTTTCGTTTGGCATCAAACCACCACCAGGGAAAACGCTAAAACCGCGGTGCTTGGTAGTCTCATTACTGGCTCTATAGCGATAGTCTTTGTCTAGCACACCCCAGCCTTTTAGGCCTTCAAGTAACTTCTCTTTATCCTCAGTATTCACCGAACGATCAAGACCTCCGACGTTAACGGCCTTTGATAGCAGCTCGGCTACGTTACCTTGTATATCGTTTTTTACATCGCCTAAGCGCTGCGGCACACCGCCAAAGTGAGTAGAGCGATGCAAATAAGCACGGTCATTGGTTTGAACAAAGGGTTGCATCTCAACGCCAAACTTTTTGCAATAGTGAAATACTGCATAATGGTGACTTGGCAAACGCCATGGTCCGCCGTTAAAGTAGTTACCTTCTTCAAAATCACAGGTAACCTCTTCACCACCAAGCTCAGTATATTTATCGCCGCTATTAAGCGTCCAGCTGCGTCCACCACCACGGTTTTGGAACTCGAGTACCTTGACATCATAACCTGCTTTACGCAACTCATAGGCAGCAGTAAGGCCGCCAAGACCTGCACCAAGGATGACGATGCTAGCACCGGGAGGCGCACCTTGAAGATCCATAGATTCTTTAAAACTAGATTCAGAAGCGAATCCTAAAGTGGTCATTGCTTGATACATCGCAGTTGCGCCCGCTGTTTTACCGATCATCGAGAGCAGTTGGCGCCGCGTTGGTGATTGAGGCATGTCATTCATAATAATGTCCTTAAGTAGACTGTCGTGCGTGACGGTGTAGCAGTAGGCACTTCTCTTATTATTAGTTTGGCTTATACGCTCTGTATCTTATGCCAAGCTCTATTCCTCTGCCGTCTTGCACTTAATCTATGTCTTGTAATAAGCGTCTCATACGCATTTATAAGATTACTTGCTTGGTTGTCTGAACAAATCAATTCCAATTATCTGTGGCGTCTAGAACGTATAATCGTTCGAATAATAAATATAATAACGACGATAGCTACGATGATGCCTATTATCGCAAGCAAGCCTGCATACTTAATTAAAAAAGGTTGCTCAGGTTCTGATGCTATTACTTTATCGACATCAGCGGCACTTACATTACTGCTAGCAAGACTGCCAAAGTTCACGCGTACATAATTGGTAATACCAGCAATTTGCTGACTGCTTAACTCTTCTGAAAATCCAGGCATTTTAGGACTGGTATTGGTTGCGCCATTAATACCATGAAGAATAACGTTGATTAGACCATCTGGATTATTACGTCGGATACTACTTAGACCGACAATAGGTGCATAACGGGCATCGGGCTGACCATAACCATCGACCCCATGACAGCTACCACAAGCAGCAAGGTATAACGCTTCGGGCGAATTACTACCGCCACTAACATCCGCTTTAGCCTGTGCCAAATAATCTTTTTGAGCAAGAAGATCATGAGTGATTGATTCATTAATCGGGGTTGGTAAACGTGATGCATCGACCGGATGAATTTTATCATCTGTTCGGACAGCGGGTACGGCTTTAAGATAAGAGGCAATTGCATTCAAATCTGCATCTTTTAGATAGCGAGTGCTGTGCGCAACCACTTCACCCATCGGACCGCCAGCAAAGACCCGTTGATCCAGCTCACCTGTACGCAAATAGGTGATGATATCTTGCTCACTCCAATTACCTATCCCACTCGATTTATCAGGGGTGATATTTGGTGCGTACCAAGTGCCAAGTTGTGCACCTGACAGATAATTATCTTTATCAAAACCCATGGTACTGTTACGCGGCGTATGACAAGTGCCACAATGAGCAAGGTTATTTACTAAGTACTCGCCGCGTTGCTGCGTTTGCGTTAGCCCCTCACGATTTTCTGTAGAAGGTATGTTAATCGCGTTCCAACCTAACATTAAGGTACGAAAGTTAAACGGAAAAGGTAAATCTGTTTTGTACTCAGGAGCTTCATCAACGACTGGTACGGTCTGCAGATAAGCAAATAACGCACTGACATCTTCATCTTTCATGCCGTTATAAGATGGATATGGCATGGCAGGATAAATCATGTGGTCGGGAGCACGGCCTTGCTGGAGCGCTTTTTTTAGATCCGCTTCGGTATAGTTGCCGATACCATAGCGTTTTGACGGGGTAATATTGGTCGCGTAAATATCACCCATTGGAGTTTCAATTGCGACACCCCCCGTATAGTCCTCGCCATGGCAAGCCATACAGTCAGCAGCACGTGCAATATAAGCACCGCGGTTGACTAAATCGCTATTGGCAGGGCTTACATTAGGCAAGCTTGCACTTGGAGTGTTAACTCCTTCAGCCATCACGGTGCTGGAAGTGAAACCAATAATAAGCATCGATAACATTATAGAAAGTGGCTTCATAATATCCTCATATAGCTGGCATATAGTGGCTGGAAAAATTAAGGCTGCTTAATAAAAAAGAAGTAGAAAAAGGTAGTCAACAGTTTTCAAAACTAACAGTCCGGTTCTATTCTGCCTTATTATTGTGATTAGTCCTCTATAGACTTTCAGTGTTGGTATTGGTGTTGGTTACTCGTTTATGAATAGATATTTCCATTAATTATTACACTTATATGTCAAGTAATTTATATTTACCCTCTTAAGGTAAAACTATTTCGCTATTATTGCTTAAATATTAACCTATTTAACTCATTTTTTTACAAAAATTAAAATTTACCATTGACACATCAACTGTGACAAAATTTTCAAAATAATTAATCATATAATATTTAATAAATATATAATAAAGCCTTTAAAAACATCTACTAAGCTTAAATATAGTTCATTATTTTATTAAAACGATATTTAATAGTTGCATGAAAACTCACTACTTTATTCGCTTAGGCTAATTTATACAGATAGTATTGTATACATAACATATACAAATGCTGAGACAGATTTTTTAATGTAAATATATAACTCACAAATAAATAATTTATACAACATAAAAAATCAGCTGTTTTCTGTTGAAGTAAATTTGATGTTTTTGAAAATAAACGACACTAAGCAAAAGTATACTATTGCTTAATAATAGGTTTTGGTTATTATGTAAGCTATTTGAGTACTACAAAAGGTATGCTGAGAATTACTATGAAATCGTTCAATTTTTCCTGCGTGCTTTTAATCATGACGCTACTTACTGGCTGCCAAGCCATTCAGTTTTTTGATAGTCCTATTCCTGTCACCTCTAACCCTAACTTAGTCAATGTTAATTCGGTTGATAATCCGTTCAATCAATAGCAATCAATATAAACAGCGCCCATTAAAAAAGCAGACATCAATATTGACGTCTGCTTTTTTATCATTATTTAATATTCGCTACTTTATAAGTAATGAGTATTAATTTACTATATTTTAATCACTTAACATGCTGGCTGATGCTTAATTATGGTCTTTGCCAAATGATCACCAAACCAAATAGCAGTATCAATATCACCTTTGCCTGGAGTTTCCTCAGGTGGTCCATCAAGCGACTGAGTCATCAAACCTAAGAAGCTTGATAATCGGTTTAAATCATTTTCACCATGACCTGTCGGCATAAGTGGTAGCCCAATCCAGTTCATGCCATGCTGCATAGCATATAATGAAATCTGCTGTAATACTGCCAATTTGTCACCGCTTAGACCACCTGAGTTAGCAAAAGCGGCTGCCCACTTACCTTCCCATTTTCGATGATACCAACGCTTGGAGGTCTCATCCATAAAGGTTTTAAATTCAGCCGTGACACTGCCCATATATACCGCACTACCAAAAACGAGCAAATCTGCCTGATCCAAAAAATCCCAGTCAACGTCATGAACATCGACAGCTTTAGCTTGCGCCTCTGGTAATTGTTGGCGTGCACCCTCGACTATCGCTTCAGCTACGCGCTTGGTATGACCATAATTACTATGATAGATAACCGCTATCGATACAGTTGGCAGGTTATCAGTATTGGAAGATTGCAAAGACGGTGCTACAGATGTATTCATACGAACTCTAATAATGGGTAATAAATAATTAATTGAATAGTTAAAAGTTAATACTTTAAAACTTCATGAAGTATGATTAATAACAATTTGAGCGGCGCACGATAATCAGTGCCATTTGGCTCATTGCTGCACTTTGCATTGTTTAGCAGCAGTAAAGGCCACCCTCATGATCTATATGTTGATAAAGCACACTAAATAATATGCGCCAAGCTTCAGTAAATTCAAGCATATCAATATTAGACGCGTCTTGGTTAGCACTTAATTTATTAGCGCACACTTTTTTTATTAGTGCACACTCTAGCGAGATTTGACAGATTATCAACCAATCTTATGTAAGTAATCAATATTAGTCTGCATAAGCTACGAGCCAGCTCCTGCCAATTATAGTAAAAAGCGATGATAACAAACGAGCTGATTCAAATATATGTTATTCCATATTATTATATGCTAATTCTTATTCTTCTAGTGCCTTCCTGTTTACTTTAATGCTAATAAGACTATGATGTAGCGCTGATTCGTTACTCATTGTAGAACTTCAACAAGTTCTATAAATCGACATAGAATCCACACTTCTACATCCAATATTCTAAAAAACTCTTATAAAAATAACATCCGATCAAATGCATCGGAGAAGGAAGCTATTACTTTGAATACTATCACTAGAGTTCAACCGGTAAACGACACAAAAGATCCTGTTGTAAGAGAGAATCTTGCTTTAAATGCACCGCAGAAAGCGTTAATAGCGGGAGGCGCGGTTGCAGGTCTACTGTTGCTTATTCATTTACTTGATACCCAACACATATCCCAATCATTGCTCCTTGGCATTGGTCTTTTGCTAGGCTATACCCTTTTTCATGCTCGCTTTGGTTTTACCTCCGCGTTCAGACGTATGATGGCGGTAGGCAATGGGCAGGCAATGCGCTCCCATATGCTGATGTTGGCGGTCGCTGTGACGTTATTTGCGCCAATACTTGCCTATGGCACCACCATTTTTGGTGGGCCAGTCGCAGGCTATGTCGCACCGTTAGGCGTTAGCTTGGTAGTGGGAGCTTTTGTATTCGGCATTGGCATGCAACTTGGTGGCGGCTGTGCTTCTGGCACGCTCTACGCGATAGGAGGTGGACGTTCTGTCATGTTCATAACTTTTATCTTCTTCATAGTCGGAGCCACGATTGGCGCTTATCATCTTCCATTTTGGACAGAAGAGATGCCAGCTTATGCACCCTATTCGTTAGCCACTTCTACAGGCCTCGGTTATACAGGCGCGTGGCTAGTATCGCTTGCACTATTCGGTTTAATCGCATGGGTAACGTTAATCATTGAGAGAAAAAGAAACGCACCAAAGATGGCACCCGTGCCTTCTGAATCTGGTTGGAAACGGATTTTTCGAGGCTCTTGGCCACTGTTTGCGGCGGCAATTATTCTAGCCCTACTTAATGCATTGACCTTACTAACGCGTGGTCAGCCTTGGGGCATTACTTCAGCCTTTACATTATGGGGTTCTAAAATTGCTAGCGGTTTGGGCGTTGATGTTGCCAGCTGGGGCTATTGGCAAGGGGCTAATGCTGCCGCTCTTGATGCTTCTATTTTTGCAGATTCAACGACTGTACTAAATATCGGTATCATCATTGGCGCATTTATTGCTTCGGCAGCGGGTGGTTTGTTCAAATTTACCCAGATCACTGCAGGTAATTTTGCTGCTTCTGTGATTGGTGGACTGATGATGGGATACGGTGCGCGTCTTGCATTTGGCTGTAATATCGGTGCTTACTTCGGTGGTATCGCTTCTTTTAGTTTGCACGGTTATATCTGGGGCATACTCGCAATGGCAGGGACTTTCTTAGCATTATACTTGCGTCCGCTATTTGGACTGTCAGTACCGAAGTCCAATGATTCTGTGTGCTAATAATAAGTAATCAGATTGAATCGACAATAAAAAATAGCAGGTTTTAGGCTGCTATTTTTTATTTCTATATACCCCAATATTTTTTTCAAGCATTGTACCTAAATGGCTAAACTGCGCACGACAATCAATGCCATTCGCCCTGTAGCTGGCTGCTGCAAATGCGTCTGCCGCCGATAAGAATAATAACGAGGATCAGCATAGCTACAGTCAATATCTGAATCGTTAGAAACACGGATACCTAACGTTTCTAATTGATAGGCAGCAAGCTTCGTTAAATCTAGCTTTATCTTATCGCTGCCATCAGTAGAATTGGCTGGTATAGAAAATAGCGCGGCAAAATTATCCAGATGCTCGGTTGATAATGAGTTACTTTCTATACAACCTGCTAATAACTTATCTCGAACTTGGCTACCTACTTCATAGTGCGCTTGGCTAATACTAACGCCAATCCAAGCTATAATCTGCCCTGCCGACTCAAAACGCTCAGCAGTAGTCTTAATAATGCCACACGCCAGCCCTTGCCAGCCAGCATGAATAGCTGCTATCTGTCCACTTGCTGGTTGATATAAGACAATAGGTACGCAATCTGCGGTCATGATAGCTAGACCCAGTTCAGCTTGCTGACTGATTAGCGCATCAGCATCTACCGGACGCATACTCAGCGGACTGACATCAACATCATGAATCTGCTTGCCATGAACCTGATTGACCCAGTGTAAGCGTTTGATAGAGGCACGCTGCTGCGTTGCTAATTGCTGGTTGATAGCAGCTAATAGACGCATACGATTATCTAATACTTGTGCAGGGTTATCAGCGACATGCAATCCAAGGTTCAACTCACCATAGCTTGCTTGCTCTGTTTGCAGCATTTTTTGAGATTTCTGATTATACGTCTCAGACTCTGTACTTTTAAAATCAGCACCTTCAAGACCTGGATTTTTAAAATCAGTATCCTCAAAATCAGCCGTTTGCAAGGCTGCTGTCTGAAACACAGTCACATCATCAAGCTGTGCCAGCATCGTCAGGGGAAGTTTGTCTGTCATATCTTATTCGTCATCATAGCCATCACTTAACACTGCCATCAACTTCTGCATATCTTCAGGAATAGGTGTCGTCACTTCGATGTCCTCACCCGTCGTCGGATGAACAAAGCCTAGGGTATAGGCATGTAATGCTTGACGCGGAAAATTACTAATCGCATTGCGCTGAGCCTCTGTCAAGCCTGCTCGTAATTGACGACGACCACCATAGACGCGATCACCCACAATTGGATAGGTAATATGACTTAAGTGCACACGAATCTGATGGGTACGTCCAGTCTCAAGCCCTACATCTAATAGACAATAATTATCATTAAGGGCAGTGACGTTTAACAAATGCGTGACCGCTTCACGCCCAGCTGTCATAACAGTCATCTTGGTACGCTGATTACGATGACGGCCAATCGGTGCATCAATACGACGATGGCGCATCAGGCTTGCTTGATCGCCAGCTACTACACACTGATAATGACGATAAACAGATTTGTCTTTCAACTGTTCCATTAAAGCCATTTGAGCGGGTTTGGTTTTGCCAATAAGCAATAACCCAGAAGTATCTTTATCAATACGATGTACCAGACCTGCACGCGGCAAATGATGCTGCTGCGGATAGTGATACAGTAGCGCGTTGACCAAAGTGCCGGTCTGATTACCAGCGCCAGGATGCACCACCATACCCACAGGCTTATTGATGACCAATACGGCGTCATCTTCATAAACCACTTCAATATCGATATTTTCTGGCTGATCTTCGCTGTGCTGCTGCAGTGTCGTCGAGAGATGTATAACGTCTCCCGCTTTGACGCGTTGCTTAGGCTTTTGCACGCTGCCATTATATAACAAGCTGCCGTCGCTAACCCAGCCCTGGAGCTGCGCACGCGAGAAGTCAGTGAAAACTTGTGAAGCAAGCTTGTCTATACGTAAACCCGCTTCATTTTCAGTAACGGTATAGGTCATATCAATAACTTGCGGTATAGCTTGTCCAGCTATAGAATTATCGTCACCTTGCTCTTCATCATGACTTTCATCATCGTCGTCATCGATTTCTTCATAATCTAGAGCCGACTCATCGTCAAGCAAATTTTCATCAATTAAATCATTGTCAAGTAAGTCGCCATCGTTTAACAATTCATCCTGTACGGATGGTTGTTGCGCTGATAGTTCAGTATCAGGTATCTGTTTCGGTGTTATATTTGTGGTCATAGCATTATTATTCGTAGCAGATTTATAGGTGACAATTTCCATAAATGAAAAAGTCATAAGGAGTAACTTTATAAAGCTATAAAGCCGCAATTCATAGGGTATTAAAATTAGAACCCTAAAAAATCACAATAAAAAGTCGGTTAAATATCGCTATAGTGTAACATGCCAAGAGCCTTTAGCCCTACAGTTGCGAGTACTTATCTATCATCTTCTATCGAGACATATGCCACTAGACGTTCTAACATATAACTCTCTATAATATAACGTTGCCGTAATTTACTGTATATTCGGGAATAATAGCAATATTTGTCGTCGCCCATCAAAGTCGCTCATGCTAAACTATTCAAAATTTATCATATGACGCTTTACTGATAAGCATAGCCATCAAACTTTGCAACAATAAAAAGGATAACTGTCTATAAATATAGTGCTGATTAATTGTAATTTGACTACAAAATAGCGCACGAAAAAATAGACGAAGGAAACGTTATTCTATAAAGTAATCGTGGTTTTGCTGTATGCTATGCCGCAGCTATGTTCAATTATGAGCAGTTATTTACTTGATACCTTGCTGTTTTATACCTTTGTTGTTTTGCACGTTGTTATCTTATAGCTTGATAGTCAGCTTTTTATCATTAACTTTGTTCTTAGTATGATAGCGCCACCGCTATTATGCGCCTTGTGTCGGAGAAGAAGTATGCGCCCTATTGGCAACACATTTATCAAAATCTCATCAATAACCTTGCTTGCCATAAGTGTAAACTTGGTAGGCTGTCAGACTTTTAAAAACCTGACTAGTAAAGACAGCGATGCGGTCGAAACTGCTGAAAAGTCAGAGCAAGGTTACTATAGTGATGCTATTGCTCAAATCGATAAGGGACGCTATATACAGGCTATCGAAGACCTGACTAATTTACGTACTTTTTATCCTACAGGGCAATATGCTGAGCAAGCACTGCTTGACACAATGTATGCTCAATATGCAAGTGGCAGCTTTGAAACAGCAGCGGCAAGTGCTGATCGATTTATTAGCCTCTACCCTGCTAACCCGCAAGTCAGTTACGCATATTACGTACGCGGTGTGGCCAATATGCAAGGCTCATCTGAAGGTATTAAACTGTTTAAGCTTAATCAGTCTGAACGTGATACTGCCTATTTTCGTATCGCCTTTGCTAACTTCCAAGAGCTTATCAATAAATACCCCAACAGTCCTTATGCGCCCGATGCAGCGCAACGTATGACTTTTATCTATAATCAATTTGCTCATAGTGAGTTGACCGCTGCTAACTGGTATATCGAACGTAAAGCGCATGTAGCCGCTGTAAATCGTGCCAAATGGGTATTCCAGTATTATCCACTGAGCGAAGCCGTACCAGAAGCGATCGCTATCCTTGCTTACAGCCATCAGCAGTTAGGATTGACGGACTTAGCGAAAGAATATAAAACCCTACTCCAGATCAACTATCCAGAATGGCTTACTAGCGATGGGCGTGTCAGGTTGTCTACCAAGGCTGACCGTTCATGGTTGAATAAACTAACCTTTGGACAGCTTGGTCGTGCCAGCTTAAAAGATACACCGCTTAGCAATGGTGAATATACTGGAGCAACCAAAACTCAAATAGTTCGAGCGGCTACTCAGCTTAGATTGCCAGCTACTAATGCTGCTTCTCCAGTTGCTAGTGGTGCGCCAACTCGTCGCAATACTGGTGTTAATATAGGTTTGGGTTTACCTGAAAATGTGACTGAGCAAGTATCTAGTCAAGGTAGTCCAAGTGCTGCGGCAACAGAAGCCACCGTGAATCCACAAAACATGAATCCAACTCGCAGTACTATGTCACCTACTGATGATACTGTAGATATGGACGATGACAATTAAATTATCTAGGTAATTGTTATACCTTTAAAATAGACTACAACTTACGATAAACCATAGGGCCAACTGTATAGTTGGCCTTATTTTCCTATTGATTTTTTACAAATTCTGCATCTTATATAATGATAGATGAAACGCTAATATTTTGAATTTAGTTATCTATTCATTGCTTAGGCTATTTTATTATTGCTTTAAATCCTTATCACTTCTCTCAGCTTTGCTATGGATTTGATTTAACGGTTTAGAATAATACAAAAATAAAAGTGCTAAAATAACGCTTGTCTTATCCTATGGTAAATTATTTTTTCTCATGAGCATTCCTAATCATATTCTTGAACAACTGAACAGCCAAGCTGACTTGATTAGTATTATTGGTCGTCATACGACGCTTAAACGTGCAGGTAGTGAATATAAAGGATGTTGTCCGTTTCATGGTGAAAAGTCACCTTCGTTTTATGTTAATCCACAAAAGAACATTTACCACTGTTTTGGCTGTAGTGTCGGTGGCAATGCCATTAGCTTTTTACGCGACTATGAAAGTCTAACTTTTATTGAAGCGGTGAATGAGTTATCAAAGCAAACTGGCATCGAAGTGCCAAAAGATGACCAGCAAAATGTCAGCTATCAGCGCAACAAACCTAATAGTAAGCCAACAGCCAAGCCAGCATCTAGACCAAATGCCAGGTCAATACAGCAAACACCCTCTACTTCATCACCTACCTCATCGGATACACAATCAACAGCGCTATCTAATGGGCAGTCGTCAGCTGATATCCCGTCTATTTCTTCTGACTCATATGAGTATCAGCAGACTAACGACTATGCAAGTCCGCCCAATTATGACGATGCAAGCTATAGTAGCTCGCTCACAGACAGTCCCTATGATGGCACAAGTTATGACAGTTCAGAGTACAGTAGTTCAAAATACGAGGACTACCCGCCTACATGGCCTGCGGATGGTTCAGCATCATTTGATTCCGTAGCATTCCATCCAGTAGATCTGAATGATAATAATGTAAGCGACCAAGACGGTAATCTGTATGAATTACTGGAGCAGATTCAAAAGTTTTATCAGCACAATCTAACCACGCACCCTCATGCCAAACATTATTTTATGACGCGCGGTATTACTGAAGATATCTTTGAGACCTTCGGGCTTGGTTACGCGCCGTTTGGTTGGCAACATCTTGAGCATCAGTTCCCGCAAGACATTGAGGGACTAAAAGCCTTAGGTCTGGTACGCCAATCAGAGTCAGGACGTGATTATGACTTGCTCCGTGATCGAGTCATCTTTCCAATCCGAGACAATCAAGGACGCACTATTGGTTTTGGCGGTCGAGCGTTAGATGATGAAGTTAAGCCCAAATATATTAACTCTTCAGACTCGCCCGTCTTTCATAAGCAGCATGTACTGTATGGCTATTATGAATCAAGACAACAGCGTGCAGACCGCTGGCTAGTGGTCGAAGGCTATATGGATGTGATTGCCCTTTACCAAGCTGGTATTTATGGTGCGGTGGCATCCATGGGCACGGCTATTAATGAAAGCCAAATCTCGCGTCTATTGACCCTTAATCCCACTCTAACATTGAGTTTTGATGGAGATAGCGCTGGGCAAAAAGCCGCTTGGCGCACCCTTGAAGTTGCTCTACCTGTCCTAAGCGACGATAAAGAACTGCGATTTCTATCATTGCCTAATAACCATGATCCTGATACGTTTATCAAGGCTAATGGCGCGGAAGCTATGCGTGAGCAAATCATCAATGCTATGCCGCTATCGCAATACATTTTTGCCTATTTAAGTGAGCGTTATGATTTAGCATTGGCAGAAGGTAAAGCCAAGCTCATGTCACAAGTGCGCACTTTGACTACCTCACTACCTAAAGGCAGTAGTTTTCGTTATCTATTAAATAATGACATTTATCAAAAACTGGGTGGCAAACGTAGCCAAAACGTTGAGGCCAAAGACGCGTTGCTAGATTTTGATGGCGATATGACCATCAGCCAGCAGTTGCAGCTATGTTTTTTATTTCAGCCGCGTATATTCCAAGAAGACCCTATCGAGGCGATTTGGCGACAAGCTGGTATTGATAGTTTAGACTTCCCTGCTCATATCAAACAAAAAGCGCCTGCTGATGCTTTTAGATCATTAGCTTGGGAAGACTTGCAAGATGCCGCATTACTCGATGTGGTCAATACCATTAAGCGTTGTTTGGTATATCTACCAACAGATGCCAATGCCGCCGCACACTTTATTATGTCGAATGTACAACCTGTTACTCAAGAGATGTTAAGCCGCAGTTGGGGCGCTTTTTATAAGACACTAACGACTAGAAATATTTTGAGTGTTGATGAGCTGGTCGAAAACTTAGTCATGCAGCTGCTTAAACTTCATATGCAAAAAAAGATGCAGGATCTAATCAAAAATCCAGATCATGTCAGACTTGCCATCGTACGCAAGCAGACACAACTATTAAATGACTGGTTACGTGCGCAGCAAGCAGAACAGTCAGCGCAAATGGCCACTGTTAAATCTTGATTTATTAGCTATTAAGCAGATAGTAGATAGCTAATAAAGAACCAACCCTTTAAAACATTGTACATCGCCCCCATCATTTATGATTATGGCTAGCACACATTTATAATAAGATATAAGTAGCAACTAATTGACTGTACCGTGCTCGATAGCGGTGGTCTGTGTTAAACTATGCGGCTGTGAATATTGACTGTCATTTTAGATACGGTCATATCGCCTTATTTTTTGAGTAGTATTTTTAGTAAGTTTTATTGAGCAATTTTATTGTAGTTTTTTGAGCCTTTATTCATATCAACTCATTTTCGTTATTATTGACATCCCCTACGCCTTTTTGTGATCAATCTATTGATTAGATCCACGCACCCAGCAAGCGATGGCACGTCATATCACGGAAATGTCCGACGCAAGCAAGTGAGTATTTATGAACGATAAGTCAGTTTCTAAGTCCACGTCTCAACTGGCCACCTTAATTCAAATGGGCAAAGAGCAAGGGTATCTTACCTATGCTGAGGTGAATGACCAACTGCCCGACTCCATTACAGAAAGCGATCAGATCGAAGACATTGTCCAGATGCTAACTGACGTCGGTATCAAAATCTTTGAGTCCGCGCCTGATGCTGATGACATCTTGATGAACGATGACTCAAGCGATGACGATATGGCAGCTGACGAAGCAGCGGCAGTATTAGCCTCTGTTGAGACTGAGCCTGGTCGTACTACCGATCCTGTCCGTATGTATATGCGTGAGATGGGTACGGTCGATTTGTTAACGCGTGAGGGCGAAATTGCCATTGCTAAGCGTATCGAAGAAGGTATTCGTGATGTGCAGCATGCCATGGCTTATTGGCCTGGTACAGTACAATTCGTTCTTGATGAATATCAGCGCGTAGTGGATGGTGATAAAAAGCTATCTGACGTCATCACAGGTTTTTTAGACCCTGAAACAGACGAAGATATAGCAGCAGCAAAAGAAGAAAAAGAAAGAGAGAAAGAGAAAATTTTAGTGATGAAGTCAAAAGCT
Source organism: Psychrobacter sp. S1-30-MNA-CIBAN-0213 (assembly GCF_040309845.1). Taxonomy (NCBI): domain Bacteria; kingdom Pseudomonadati; phylum Pseudomonadota; class Gammaproteobacteria; order Moraxellales; family Moraxellaceae; genus Psychrobacter; species Psychrobacter sp. S1-30-MNA-CIBAN-0213. The sequence goes on from NZ_JBEOPE010000007.1 coordinate 57,402, forward strand.
ATCGCTAAAGCCGAAAAAGATGACGACGATGATAGCGACGATGTAGATGACGCTGATGCAGATGATGTCGAAGAAGAAACTGGTGGTATCGATCCAGAAGAAGTGCGTCTTCGTCTAGAAGAGATCGAACATCTATTTATTAAAGCCAAACAAGCCTTGCTCGATTATGGTCGTGGCAGTACGCAAGCTGACGAAGCTTATGAGCAACTTGCCAGCCGCTTTATGATGTTGAAGCTTAACAACCGCATGTCAGATCAAGTCATGGCTATCATGCATGACGTCTATGATGACGTACGTAAGCAAGAACGCCAGATTATGCGCTTGGTTATTCGCCGTGGTCGTATGCCGCGTTCTGAATTCCGTAAAACTTTCCCAAGTAATGAAACCAACGTTGATTGGCTCACTGAGCGTCTTAAAGGCAAGCCTGCTTTTTCTGAGACCTTAGAAAAAGTCATTGATGATGTCATTTTATTACAACGTAAAATCCGTGATTACGAGCAAAAGCTCGACATGGAAATCCACGACATGAAAGATGTGGCACGTGGTATGGCGATTGGTGAAGCCAAAGCTCGCCGTGCGAAGAAGGAAATGGTTGAGGCCAACTTACGCTTAGTAATCTCTATTGCTAAAAAATATACTAACCGTGGTTTACAGTTCTTGGATTTGATTCAGGAAGGTAATATCGGTTTAATGAAAGCGGTTGATAAATTTGAATATCGCCGTGGTTATAAGTTCTCGACTTATGCAACATGGTGGATTCGTCAGGCTATCACCCGCTCTATCGCTGACCAAGCACGTACTATTCGTATTCCGGTACACATGATTGAGACCATTAACAAGATAAACCGTGTCTCACGTCAGTTGCTACAAGAGATGGGACGTGAGCCAACGCCTGAGGAATTAGGCGAACGCTTAGAGATGGACGAAGTTAAAGTTCGTAAAGTGCTGAAGATTGCCAAAGAGCCTATCTCAATGGAGACTCCTATCGGTGATGATGAAGATTCGCACTTAGGCGACTTTATTGAAGACTCAACGATTTCAAGTCCTGTTGATGATGCAACATCTGCTGGTCTACGTGAAGCCACTCGTGACGTATTAGGTAACCTAACTGAGCGTGAAGCGCGTGTACTAAAAATGCGTTTCGGTATTGATATGCCAACCGATCATACTTTGGAAGAAGTCGGTAAGCAGTTCGATGTGACTCGTGAGCGTATTCGTCAAATTGAAGCAAAAGCGCTACGTAAGTTACGTCATCCTTCACGTTCTGAGCATTTACGCTCTTTCCTTGAAAACGACTAATTTATATAGGAATTGCTGAACTTATATAAACGTTCTGAAAAGAAAATCAAAAAAGCTGAGCATGTCTCAGCTTTTTTGTGCCTGTTAGATACCATGTGATAACGCTATAGTCCTTTCACTACAAGAGACTCAAGTTAAAAAATCTATCAAAAGTGCACAAGGCCAAAAGCGTGTTTATCACACCATTCGCGGCTATACTGGCTTACGTTTACGCATACGTAGTGAGAATGTCGAATTCCAACACCTTTACACACATCCAGCAACTATTAAATGCAAGGAAATGACACTAGGACTTTACCTAGCCTTAACGTTTGAACTTGCACGGCAAGCATATAATGATAATCTTAGCTTGTTAGCGCAAGGCATAGATCCGATAGCTCACCGTGATAATAAACGCATAGAACAAACCAATTCTTTAAACACTACCTTCCAAGATGTTGCTCATTACTGGCTTTGACCTATGCTGTCAATCCCCTAGATACTAACTTGGAAGATTTTAATCAGATAGCTTTATGATAATAATCTATGCTATCGATTTCATAGTCACTAAAGTTATATCTAACATTCGCAGTTCAATGTTTGTATAGCGCATCGAACGTATTCGAGTGATTATGGTAAATAGATTAAGAGATTAGTGTCTCAATCGCTTTCGATGCATTTACTCATTTAATAGAATGGTTATCTTAGGGCATACTTTAAAGAAAAAGGATTTGCACTGAGAATGTGATTTTGTATTTTGTATTTTGTATTTTGTATTTTGTATTTTGTATTTTGTATTTTGTATTTTGTATTTTGCTAGATATGATAAAGAACAATATACATTTAATACAAAATGATTTTTTATCAGTGCACAACCGGTGTACCTTCTGTACTAAAAGCAAAGCTTTTATTACTGAAGTTACCAATCATAACTGCCTCAATGACTGGTCTCACGGTCTCATCTACACCTTCAACTTCAATTATGAAGTTAGCGCCCGAACCGCCTTTATCTTCTTCTCTTTCGACAATATAGTTCAAGGTTGCCATGGCTGTTAGTTCAATGGTTTCTGTTAAGTATGATTTAACAAGCTCGCCATGTGTCCCGTAATAATCTATTTTATTAATATATAGTGAGTTCTTTAAGGTTGTGTTGCGCACGCTCAAGGTCGCTGACAGTAAAACCTTACGATTGTCTCTATCGGTATAAATGTCTGAATAAATCGGTACATAAAAGGTTTGTTTATAGCCAAACTTGCTGTGATCAACTTTTTTTGAGCTGTTCTCAAGCTCTTTAATAGGATCTTGATGTTCTTCTGAAAACATGACATTTGGGTCTTGTTTAGACGCATCACAGCCGCTCAACAGTAGCAAGCCAGTAATACATAAGACGGATATGCGACATTTATTCATAACGTTACCTTCTATCGATTAGTGTACCTTAACCCCAACACTACGTAAAAACTGATGGATATGTTTGTTCGCCCCGTAGACCACCAGCACATCATCATTCTGTAATATCTGCTCGGGCGTTGCTAGACCTTCGATACTAGGTTTACTTTGGTGACGACCAAAGCTGTCTTCATAGTGCTCATAGCGCATGGTGCTCAGCAGTTTAAGATCAAATTTATGTTCCATTTGTAAAGCCGCAATCGTTTTTCCAATTAAAATATCTGGGATACTAATCTCAACGATACTAAAGTGATCCGTTAAGCTAAACGAGTCGACGAAATAACGTAGCGATAGCCGTTTTGCCCAGCGCATCGCTGATTCTTTTTCGGGATGAAAAATATCATCAACCCCAATCGCTTGGAGGACTTTTTCGTGGAGCGGATTGATACTGCGACTGATTAAATGCTTGGCTTTCAAGGTTTTAAACAGTGCCGTCGCCATCACATTTGCCCCTTGGTCTTCACCAATTGCCACCACGACAATATCAGTATCCATAATCGGTAGACCGTTGACCGTATACTCATCGGTTGCATCCATGCAGATGGTATGGGTGATAACCTCCTTATAAGCTTCAACCTTTTGCATGCTGCTATCGATAGCAATGACCTCATGACCTTGGCTGGTCAGCGCCATACCGAGCGAGGAGCCAAAACTTCCTAAACCTGCAATGATATATTTCATGATACTCCTTGTCATTTATGCCATCGTAAATACAGCAATGGGGCATGATTAGTTAATAGTAATCTCTTCGGTTGGATAACGATAGTTACGTTGATGCCTGTTTTTAAGTAGTGCAACAAAAATAGTTAACATGCCGACGCGCCCAACAAACATAATCACTGAGACCACAAGCTTGCTGAAGGTTGATAAATCAGCGGTTAGGTTTAAGCTGAGACCTACAGTGCTATATGCCGAAAAACATTCAAAAACGACTTTAATCAAATCAAGCTCGGGCTGCTCATAACTAATGAGCGTCACGCCCAGTCCAATGACCAATAATGACAACCACATAATTGAAAATGCACGACGAATAGAGATGTCAGCAATCTCACGTTGGAATACTTCAACTTTGGTCTGACCGCGCGCTAAGCTCAAGGTATTTAAGACTGCAATAGCAAAGGTGCTGGTCTTGATACCACCGCCCGTTGAGTTTGGCGAGGCTCCAATCCACATCAAAAAAATGGTCAGCATAATGGTCGGGAATGCCAGCGCATCCATATCAGCAATATTAAATCCTGCCGTACGCGGAGTCGCTGCCGTAAATAACCCCGTAATGACCTTGCCGTAAACACTGCTATGCTCAGCAAGTATGCCATTGTATTCAAACATCAACACTCCAATCAGCCCGATCAGTAATAAGGCACCAGAAGTAATCAACGTAATACGACTATTAATACTGAGCAGCCATGGCTGATAACCATAACGCGGATCATGAGCATGGAGCGCCCTTTGGGTACGGTGACGTAGATAACGCAGTAAATTGGCAACAATCAAAAACCCCATACCACCAAATAAGAAGGTGGTACTAATGATCAGCTGTAAAGAATAGTTAAAGCGTAGCGACTCATCATATAAGCCAGCACTGAATGTTGAGAATCCAGCATTACAGAAAGCAGAGATGGCATGAAAAACAGAAAAAAACATCCGTTCAGAGAAGTTCATACCAGGTAAATCATAAATACTGATATAAATTAGCATAGCAGCGAGTGCTTCAATGCCAAAGGTGATATATAGAATAGACTTTAAGGTTGACACCATGTCGCCTAAACGCCGTGAAAAGTTCATCTCACTGATACTGAGTTGGGTCTCATAACTGACGCCACCTTTAAAAAAGTAGCTGAAGTAAGTCACAAAGGTCAAGATTCCCAAGCCGCCAATTTGAATCAGCCCTATAATAATCACTTGCCCAAAAGTAGTAAAACGCGTTGCCGTATCTACCACAATCAGCCCTGTGACGCAGACTGCGCTGGTAGCAGTAAATAAGGCATCAACAAAGGATATAGGCTCAGTGGTAGCGTTAGGCATCATCAATAGTAACGATCCAACCAATACCACTGATAAAAAACTTAAGATGAAAAATTGACCAGGGTTTAAAAAGGCACGATTCAGATTAAAGTTATTGTCGGATATTTCACGAATAAAAGTGACAAACACGGCAATCTTAATCGCAATAAATCCATCAACTGGCATCGATAGCCCTGAGCGAGCTAATTCAGTGAAATGTACCGCCAGTAAAACAAAAATAGCCACACTGGCTAGTAAGTCAAAAATCGCTACTTTATTTACAGAGAGGCGCGTCTTTGCGCGTACATAGCGCCAAACCGTTGCGACGAATCCGAGTAAAATGATAATTAAGTAAAAAAGATGAAAAATATGTTGTAGCCAAGATGATAGGGTAAATCCACTATCGACCAATGCAAATCCTATTCCAATAACACTGATAATGACGGCAAAATTATTTAATAAGCGATATGGTAGGGCTGGGTGCATAGCCTAATTCCAGACGAGGAGTAAATAGTATATTTATACTCCTTTTTTCTATTATTAACTAAGATTGGTTTTTAATAATCGTAACTAGCTATAATTTCTATGACAAACCCCTATAAATAAAGTTTGCCTTTATTTATAGGGGTTTGTCATATATTCGATATCAAATGAAATAGATGAGTTTTTTTGGCTTGCTGTGTGTGCCTATGTATGACAATGGTGGTCAGATTTAACGAATAAATAGGCAAATAATCATGGCAACAATCAAAATAGATACTAAACTTAAAAACTTATAAAAAATGTACAAGAGTGTTTACTATGAGATAAACTGCAAAAAATAGTAATCTTACTGGCTATTAAATCTAGCATATTTAATACCTACTATATCTACCAGACTGGACGAGTAATTGCACAATGAAAAAATCAGTTCAAACCATTTTAAATCGAGTGGGACTTACCGCTTTAATTGCAGCATCATTGATATCTGCAACGGTACAAGCAGCAGACAGTAATGATCGTCTAAAAAGCGTCGTTGATAAGCAAGCCAAATTACTAATGAAGGACCATAATATTCCAGGGATGGCTTTTGGCGTTATTATTGATGGCAAATCACATTTCTATCATTATGGTTTGGCTGATAAAAAATCTGGCAAACCTGTGTCAGAAAACACCATTTTTGAGCTAGGATCTATCAGTAAGACGTTTGCAGCTACCTTAGCCAGTTACTCTGAATTGAATGGCACACTGGCATTAGAAGATACGGCTGACAAATATATTCCTTACCTAAAAAACAGCGCCATTGGCAATACTAGGCTTATAAACTTAGCCACCTATTCGACTGGTGGTCTACCCCTACAAGTTCCTGATGAGGTTGAAAACAATAAGGGGTTACTGCGTTATTATAAGTCTTGGCAGCCTGTCTTTCCTGTAAACTCAAAGCGTCTATATTCCAATGCCAGTATAGGACTGTTTGGTTATATATCAGCACTGAGTATGGACTCTGATTACACACAGCTGATGGAAGAAAAAACACTGCCGTCACTCAATATGCCAAATACCTTTGTCAATGTTCCTAACGACAAAATGGCGGATTATGCGTTTGGTTATAATGCTGCTGGAGAACCGATAAGAGTCAATCCTGGCATGTTGGACGCCGAAGCCTATGGTATTAAATCCACCATTTCAGATATGACGCATTTCATGGCTGCGAATATGGGGCTGGTGCCGCTGGATAAAGATATCCAGCAAGCGTTAGACAACAATAGAAAGGGTTACTATCAGGCGAGCACTTTTACCCAAGGTTTAGGATGGGAGATGTATCCTTATCCTACCAAGCTAGAAACCTTGCTTGAGGGCAATTCAATGGATGTAGTGCTAAAGCCTCAAACCATTACAACCGACAATCATCCAACGCCTGTTTTAAACAACGTATGGGTTAATAAGACAGGTGCTACCAATGGGTTTGGCGGCTATATCGCTTATATTCCTGCTAAAAAATCAGGCATTGTCATTTTGGCAAATAAAAACTATCCAAATACAGATAGAGTCAAAGCAGCCTATACGATTTTAGAGAGTGCGATGACTCATTGATTGAGCATGAGTCACAAAGCAACCTTATGCAAATAGCTTTATAAATTATTGAGAACCCAGCTAAATGCTGGGTTCTTTTACATCTATGGCTTAAGAGCAACCTTCGACCAGATAAATCGCTTCTGGTATACCGATATCAATACTCTCTACCTGACCTTTTAATAGGTTTTTATTGTATGCTGTCCATTCAGTCGCTTTAATTTGATAGTCATTAAGCTTTTGACCGCCCTTGATATGATATTCAATCTGTATAGGCATCTTGTGCCCTTTATTATCAAGCTTAACGTCTTCGTCTTTTAACCACTCTCCTTGTTCATTTTCTTTGATAACTTCAAAATTCACATTAGCAATCAGGTTATAGTAGTCGCCATCAACTGCATATTTATCAACTTCGTAAATAAGGTCATTATTATGTGCTTTCATAACCTCTTTGACTGAATCACCGACGTTAATACCTGTATAAAGCGACATGGTTGGATCCTGAATAGTAATTAGTGCAACCTTGTCATTTATAATCTGATATAGCACAGAGGCACGTTTACCGTACTCTTCATCCACATAATTTAGTTTTTCATTACTGACGTAATAGCATTGTTCGTTATCGCCATCCTCTCTCGTAAGTCCTAAATCACTTAACAGTTTAGGAGTAATAACTTGCCCGAAGCTTAACTTCTGATAACCTGATAGGCTTACCATTGAAGCATTTGTCGGGGTTATATCTTTAGGCGATGTACTATTTGTCTCAATTATATTTTTATCTGTATCACTAGTTTGTGAATTTACATTATTAGAAGCACTATGGTTACCGGATGATAAACTCTGTGAGTCACAGCCAGTTATCAGTTGCATACTACCGACAATAACAGTAAAGAGTAATATGAATTTGGTCATTAAAAAAAGTGACTTTTGATGAAAATTTGACATCGCTACTCTCCTAATATGAGTCTGTTGATACATAATCTCTACTCTATCAGAAGTTCAACTTAACTATTGTAATAAGCTTTTGACAGCACAGTATTTAAAATGTCGAATACCTATCTATTCTAGATAACCGTTTTTGGGAGCGATATCAGGCGGAAGATCGGTCTCTCCCAGGGCTTCTAGTAAGTTGATTTCGATAGTGCGTGACAAAGCAGTCAGTGGCAATTGATTGGCCGCCAAGCCAAAAGGCTCTTCCAACTCTTCACTAAGGACATCTAGACCGAAAAAAGTATAGGCAATTACCGCACAAATTAAAGGGGTCACCCAGCCTAGTGAGGATACCAAGCCAAAAGGCAACATAAAGCAATACAGGTAGGTAGTACGATGCACTAAGAGCATATAAGCAAATGGCAGCGGCGTGTTATGAATGCGCTCACAGGCGGCCAAGACAATCGTCATAGAAGTAAGACGCTCGTCCATGTTTTGTATCATCTGCTCCGACGATAAGCACTGACGCCGACTGTCTCCGAGTTTTTTACCCATCAGGCGCATCAGATAATCAGGCAAGTTCTGCGTCTGGCGCATGTTGGCATGATGTATTGGTTCGACAAAACGCTCGACATCCTCCCAAGGCGAAGTACCACGAAGCCGGTGGCGTACAGCATGAGTAAAAGCAATAGTCAGGTAAATCATAGAACGCTGGGTGTCTCGTCCAGTCTCATCTTCTTCGTCTATAAAAGAAAGCAGTTGGCGAGTTAGGCTGCGGGCATCATAAACTAGCTGACCCCATAAACCGCGAGCTTCCCACCAACGCTGATAGCTTGCATTGTTACGAAAGCCAAGAAACAGCGATAAGGCGACCCCAAGCAAGGTAAAAGGAGCCGTACTATAAGATGGGAATGACAAAGGAAACTCGTGCTGAACAATCGTTATGAGTGTACTAAGCAAGGTGACTAGCAAAATCTGCGGATAGATCTTCGGGATGATTGAGCCGCGAAGGGTAAAGAATATCTTGAGGGCATTGGGTGTTTGCCGGACAATCATATTAGCTTCCTAGCGAGATGGTCTGTAAGCGCAGTATTAATTATAGGCTGTGTTTCGAGTACAGAGTTGCAAACTATACATTGGCATCATAGTATAGGTAATAATTGATTAAAAGCTCTTAAATAAATGTTTATTAATCGCATCCATCAAAAGTAGTCCAACTGCTCAACATTGTAAAAAATAGCGACAAATCATTGACTACCTGTTTGACTATTCCTATCTCCTCAAAAAAATTGATAGAACAGCGCGCGCGTAAACGCCAACACTTCTGCTACATTAATAATGTATTACCCTAGCCCTCCCAGCACTTGAATAATATCCAAATGCCACTATAAATAGTGAATACAGCTACCGCACATAACAAATGTACTAATCCAAAAATTACATCAACCAAAGAACTGAGCGAGTCTCAGCTTTTTTGATTTTGCGGAAACCAATATTAAAACCAATATTTTCATAAAAAATAAGGATACCATCATGACTGATGACCCAAAAGACACCAGTAATCAAAACCAAGCGCCCAAAAAAGATGTCAAAGTCACTGAGCTAGTCGCCAACGACGGTATCTTAAAAGGTAAAAAAACTGACGTGCAAAACCCTGAGCTTTGGGAGTTCCCGATGGACTACCCAATGAGCATCATCGGTCATGAAGGCGAGCATGAGACCTTACTCAATGAAGTCAAGCTTATCCTTGGTAGCCAGTTCCCAGAGTTCGATTTGGCATCTATGGAAGTAAAACCTTCAAAAACAGGTCGTTTTCATTCGGTACGGGTCAATTTATATTTAACTACCGTTGAGCAAGTGAACATCTTATATGCCTCACTTGATGAAGCAAAAACCGTACGCATGGTGGTATAAACTCGTACGCTAAAGTTAAAAAACAAATTTAACGTTTCAATACCGCAATCGTCACTCATATGGGTGGCGATTTTTTGTAGTCTCAGGTACAATCACCACCGCTATTATTATCGTGATTACGGCTATTATTAGTAGTTAGTTTGTCGAGTAATAAAAATAAAATGACAACTACTTTTTTACAAAAAATTTTATTATTTGAGTCAATCGCGTCTAACCCTTATCCCATCGTCCTTTGCTAAATTTTGGACACGCTACAACCTCACAGCAACATAGTTTCACTCTAAAATCAATATAGCATTTTCAAAATTTTCCCGCTATATTGTGCCTACTTACTAACAAACACGCTATATCTAGTGCTCAGTGGTTTTATTCATCACTATGAGCAGCGGTATGCTTTTGTCTAAAAAAACTTCAGCGACCGTAACACCTTGTTATAGCGTAATAAAAAACTTTGCTAGATTTAATCTACGCAGGGTAAATATCAGCAATCAATAATAGAGGGTAACATGACACATATCGATAAGATTCAAGTGACCAAACGCGACGGACGTTTAGAGCCTATTGATTTAGATAAAATTCATAAGGTTATCGCGTGGGCAGCTCATGATTTAGATAATGTGTCTGTATCACAAGTTGAGCTAAAGTCGCACATTCAGTTTTATGAAGGTATCAAAACTCGTGACATTCACGAGACCATCATCAAATCTGCTGCCGACTTAATCTCTGAAGATACTCCTGACTATCAATATTTAGCCGCGCGTTTGGCTATCTTCCACCTACGCAAAATCGCTTACAACAGATTTACCCCGCCGCACCTATTTGATCATGTAACCACCCTGACCAATGCCGGCAAGTATGACGAGCATATCCTAGCTGATTATAGCCGTGCTGAGTTCGATGAGTTAGAAGAGTATATGGATCACTGGCGCGATATGAACTTGGCTTATGCTGCCGTTGAGCAGATGGCTGGTAAATACCTCGTGCAAGATCGCGTCACCAAGACGGTCTACGAGAGCCCGCAGTTCTTATATATGCTCGTCGGCATGTGTCTGTTTAGCCGTTATGATAAATCAGAGCGTCTCGACTACGTCAAACGCTTCTATGATGCGACTTCACAATTTAAAATCTCTCTACCAACGCCAATCATGTCTGGTGTGCGTACGCCATCGCGCCAGTTTAGCTCGTGCGTCTTGATCGAATGTGGTGATAGCCTAGATTCTATTAATGCTACCACCAGCGCCATCGTGCGTTATGTATCACAGCGTGCTGGTATCGGCATCAACGCTGGTCGTATTCGTGCCCTTGGTAGCCCTATCCGTGGCGGCGAAGCGCAGCACACTGGCTGTATTCCATTCTATAAACTATTCCAAACTGCGGTTAAATGCTGCTCACAAGGCGGCGTCCGTGGTGGTGCTGCGACATTATTTTATCCATTATGGCATTTAGAAGTTGAGTCGCTATTGGTACTCAAAAACAACCGCGGCGTTGAAGACAACCGTGTCCGTCATATGGATTACGGCGTACAGTTAAATAAAACGATGTATACCCGCCTCATCAAAGGTCAAGACATCTCGCTATTCTCTCCAGGTGATACCCCTGGCTTGTATGATGCGTTCTTTGAAGATCAAGACAAATTCGAAGAGCTATACACCAAGTACGAGAATGACCCCAGCATTCGTAGCCGCCAAATCCCAGCGGCAGATTTGTTTAGCTTGATGATGCAAGAGCGCGCCAGCACGGGTCGTATCTATATCCAAAACGTCGATCATTGCAACACTCATAGCCCATTTGACCCGACGGTCGCGCCGATTCGTCAGTCAAACCTATGTATGGAAATTGCGCTACCGACTAAGCCACTTGATAACATCAATGACGAAGAAGGCGAAATCGCCCTTTGTACGCTATCAGCAGTTAATTTAGGTAAAGTTGAAAACGTCAGCGATATCGAAGAACCGGCCGAGCTCATCGTGCGTGCGCTTGATGCCCTACTCGATTATCAAGACTATCCGGTAAAAGCGGCGCAAAACGGCAGTATGCGTCGTCGTACATTGGGTGTGGGCGTGATTAACTATGCTTATTACCTTGCCAAAAATGGCGTACGCTATTCAGACGACAGCGCGCTTGGTCTGACCCATCAAACGTTTGAAGCGCTACAGTTTTATCTCTTAAAAGCCTCAAACAAATTGGCAAAAGAGCAAGGCGCGTGCCCTGCCTTTAACGAGACTACCTACTCGCAAGGTATCTTGCCGATTGATACCTATAAAAAAGACTTGGATAAAATCTGCCAAGAGCCGCTACATCTCGATTGGGAAACGCTACGTACTGAGATTACCACTCACGGTCTGCGCAACTCTACCTTAACGGCCTTGATGCCGTCTGAGACCTCTAGTCAGATTGCCAACGCGACTAACGGTATCGAGCCACCACGTGGTCTAGTCTCTATCAAAGCATCAAAAGATGGCATCTTAAAGCAAGTCGTTCCTGATATCGGTACGCTTAGACATCAGTACGAGCTGCTATGGCAAATGCCAAACAATGACGGTTACCTAAAGCTGGTGGCTGTTATGCAGAAGTTCGTTGATCAAAGTATCTCTGCCAATACCAACTACGATCCAGTTCGTTATGCTGGTGGCCGTGTACCGATGAAGATATTGCTAAAAGATCTGCTAAACGCTTATAAAATGGGCGTGAAAACGTTGTACTACCATAACACTCGTGACGGCGCGAACGATGCCCAAGCGGATATGGAAGATGATTGTGCTGGCGGTGCTTGTAAGATCTAGGTTCGACTATCCAGCTCTCTAATTCAATTTAGAGAGTTGGGTAGATATTTTGATTTAGCAAAAGGGGGTAAAACAGAAATATAGGTAGTAGAAAACCACTGAAACCAATTAACAAAGAGGTAAATTAAGTATGGCTAAAAATACAGGCCGTAGTACTCGCAAAGGTTCGGTAACAGCTCGAACTCAAATGAAGCATCCTAGTAACCCTAAGCATTCGCTTAAGAGAGACGCTAATACAGGTCAATTTATGAGTGGTATGAAAGGTCTATATAAGGGGGTAGCACAAGAAGTAGACGATAGAAGAAAATAAAAATGGCATATTCAAGTTAACTTAAATATGCCATTGGAGATAATGAATACGCCAATATTCGTTATCAGGAAGTTAAGACTATCGACTTTTACAAGTGATAAGCAAATAGAATAACGTTCCGTTCTTAGACAGCTATTCTAATTTAAAACTTACCCCTTGTCCAAAGAAACCGTGAAGTGATAGTCACAAATGTTTCAGCTCAGGAGAAATGAGCATGGAAAAATATCGTGATATCGATGGTAACTCTGGTATAAGCGCATATGAGGTCGGTGACGATTTCATAATTGTGCGTTTCAAGAAAGGTGGTATGTATCTGTATGACTATTCCATAACTGGTTCTAATCATGTTAACAAAATGATAGAACTAGCTAGAATGGGAAATGGACTTAACGGATACATAAACTTAAACATTGAACACGCTAGTGCTAGAAAAATAGCATAGGTGTTTAGTCTGACCTAAATGGTTTAGTGTTAGGGTGTTTCGACACCTTAGCACTATTGAGTATAAGTTGCTAAGAGGAATAAAAATTTGAATACTTCAATTAGTAAAAAGCCTTTTGTGAGAATTACTACTGAGGATGATATTTTTAAAATGAGTGGATATACTGACTCATTAGATTCTAAGAAGGAAAAATTAAAGCAAGTTATTAATAGATATGAACTTCCAAACAAGGTTAGATGCGGTTTATCAAATTGTCGTACACCTCATAATATTGGATGTATTGTTGAAACTGATACAGGCAAGCTAACAAACGTAGGACATATATGTGGTAAAAATCACTTTGGTGTTAGCTTCCAAACTTTAGAGAAGAGCTTCAACAGAGAGTATAGAGATAGACAAGCAAAAGAAAAAATAGCAAGCTTCAAGGGTAATTCAAGCCAATACCTTGAAAGAGTAATAGCTATAGAAAATACGTATGGAAAGATTGGTCATATTCATAAGCTACAGCAGTTTTTTACTCATGCTTCAAAAGGCTGTCCCTCATTTATCCTTGAGATGATTAAGCTTATGGTAAAAAACAGAAACCCTACTATTTATAAGACTACAAAGCTTAGCAAAGAAGAATATGAAACCTTAAAGACTAGTGGAGTAAAAGCACCGTCAAGGTATAAAGAGATACCTATAGGCACTATTGATGGCTTAGCATTTTTATATAATGAGAATAATCTGAGAGTGTATGCTGAAGGCTTCAAAAACCCTTTGGATGAGCTATTGAACCTAAATGTCAGTTCTTTAAGTAGCAGTCAACTTGATAGATGGTCTAAGAGAATCGGTGAGTTTGACCGTACAATTAACCAAACCCATGAAATAATGATAGACAGTAAAATATTTCTTGATAGGAGAAATATTTTAAAATTTAGAAAGTTAATACCTGATGACGATACGCAATTTATATATCTTGTAAAAATCCTAAAAGACCAGTTTGACATTAAAATCTAGTTGTAGGGTGCGCCCAACGCACCGATGATATTCAAATTGTGTTTAAAAGTGTGCGAGGCGCACCCTACAAATTAAGCTCAAACGAAAAAGTCGTTAAGAAAAAAGAAAGCCGACCTAACAAGGTCATTTAGCCACGACTATAGCGGTATCCTGCCAACGACGATGGCTCTCAGAAAATCACAGATTTTCTCTTGCGTTGGGGCAAAGCAGTGCTTTGCTTTTTCCCTCCTCAAGACTGTGGCTGGGAGTGGTCGCTCGAACGTTGGAACACTGCCAGACATAATAGACTGCACGCCAGCGGCTAGGCAGATACAAGCGGTAGGCGGGATTGGCTACCCAAAATATTTAAATTTAATACAATAACAAATAAGACCTAATTTTCATGCTAATATTAGACCTATATTTAGAGCCTAATATTAGTGGAGAATGAGTCATGCAACCGATATTTGCGACACAGACAGCCAGTATCTCAGAACTAAAAACCAACCCTTCGGCACTGATTAAACAGTCGGATGGTGAATCCATTGCTATTTTAAATCATAACAAACCTGTGGCTTACTTAGTTTCAACAGATATGTATGAGCGCATGATGGAAGCGATGGACGATATGGCATTAAGCCAAACCGTTGATGCACGAATGAATGACGGGCAAGTACCTGTAAAGGTAACGTTGGGTGACTTATAATCTTGAGTTTCATCCTTTAGCATTAAAAGAATGGAAAAAGTTAGCGCCCAGTATTCAGCAGCAGTTTAAGAAAAAATTACAGCAGCGCTTATTAAACCCTCGTGTTCCTGCTTCAAAACTCTCGGGACATACAGACGCCTATAAAATCAAACTACGCACCATAGGCTATCGTCTGGTTTATACCGTAAAAGATGATGTAGTGGTGGTTTATGTGCTAGCCGTAGGCAAAAGAGAAA
The DNA here is from genome assembly GCF_040309845.1 of Psychrobacter sp. S1-30-MNA-CIBAN-0213. Classification (NCBI taxonomy): domain Bacteria; kingdom Pseudomonadati; phylum Pseudomonadota; class Gammaproteobacteria; order Moraxellales; family Moraxellaceae; genus Psychrobacter; species Psychrobacter sp. S1-30-MNA-CIBAN-0213. The sequence continues at coordinate 72,484 of NZ_JBEOPE010000007.1, forward strand.
ACAATAAGGTATATGAAAGCCTTGTGTCACGCCAACCATAATTTATAAAAACGACGGAGGTCATGTGCAATATACCGCAATCATCAAAGACGGTGGTTTGTTTATCCCAAATGTATTTTCAGACCTAAACGATGGTGGCTCGCATATCGTACAAGTCGAGGTTGATATTGCAGAGGTGCGTCAGCAGTTAGGTGTGGATGAAGCATCAAAGACAGCCATCACCAAAAAAAGCGTGGCAAAAGCAGCCAAAAAGCCAGTATCGAGAACGGCTAAAAAGGACACAAAAATAGCAGCGGAAGATATGGATGTGAGTACCCTACGCAAAAGCGCACTTGATGAACTAGAAGCACTCGATGATAGTGAACTGAGCGAAATTTTTAAAGCCTATATGAACGACGGACAAGAGTCGTCACAGATATCACTAGAGAACCTCTAAGCTAAAAAGCTATAATCCGAAAACGTGTAATAACATCAAATCAAAGCCAGTCAAACCCATATAAATTAATAACCGTATCAATTATAAAGGCAGTCCCATGACTTACTCGATTTTTTCCCAAACGCCAAACAATGCTATGAAAGAGCCGATGTTCTTTGGTCAGCCGGTCAATATTGCCCGCTACGATCAACAAAAGCATCCTATCTTTGAGCAGCTGATCGAAAAGCAGCTATCGTTCTTTTGGCGTCCAGAAGAAGTTGATGTGTCAAAAGACCGCATGGACTTTGGCAATCTGTCCTCGCATGAGCAGCATATATTTTTGAGTAACCTCAAATACCAGACCCTACTCGACTCTATCCAAGGTCGTAGCCCAAACGTGGTGCTATTGCCATTGGTATCGATTCCAGAGCTGGAAACTTGGATTGAGACTTGGTCGTTTTCAGAAACCATTCACTCACGCAGCTATACTCATATCATTCGCAACATCGTCAACGATCCAGGCGTTATCTTTGACGACATTATGCAAAATGAGCATATTTTAGAGCGTGCGTCTGACATTGCCAAATACTATGACGACTTGTACCGCAATTCGCAGCTCTATAGCTTGTATGGTCCGGGTACGCACAATATCAACGGTACAGAAATCACTGTCGATTTAAAGTCACTGAAAAAGCAGATGTATCTGTGCATTATGGCGGTCAACGTCTTAGAGGCTATTCGCTTTTATGTGTCGTTTGCGTGCTCGTTTGCGTTCGCTGAGCGTAAATTAATGGAAGGTAATGCCAAGATTATTAAGCTTATCGCCCGTGATGAGGCGCTGCATTTAACTGGTACGCAGCATATACTTAACCTTATGCGTAACGGCAAGGACGATCCAGAGATGGTAGAGATTGCCCATGAGTGCTATGAGGCAAGTATTGAGATCTTCGTTAAAGCGGCAGAGCAAGAAAAAGAATGGGCCAGCTATCTGTTTAAAGATGGCTCGATGATTGGTCTGAATAAAGACATACTTTGCCAGTATATTGAATACATTACTAACTTACGTATGGAAGCGGTCGGCTTGCCATCAGCGTTCCCGAACTCTAAGTCAAATCCGATTCCATGGATTAATACATGGCTATCGTCTGATAACGTCCAAGTCGCCCCACAAGAGACGGAAATCAGCTCGTACTTGGTCGGTCAGATTGACTCGGATCTATCAAATAGTGATTTTGATGACTTTGAGCTTTAAAGGCTGGTATTTTAAAGGCTAATGCTCTAAGACTAATATTTTAAAGCTAGGCTTTTAATAGTTTAACTTTGCAACGCTCAACCTTAATAGTTATGGCTTAACCTTAATCCTTTAAGCTTAAGCCATTTTAGTTTTAGTAAGGACTTATTAGGCTGCGTTCAATATGCTCTAAATGAACATGCCTTAATTGAATAAGGTAACACTCAAAGAAAACTGGGACAATCAAACCAGTTAAAATAGGATCAACTATGACTTGGGTAATGACCAGTAAAAAACAGTTCTATTTGCATGATGATGAAAGTCTGCTCGATGGGCTGCTACGTACAGGACACGATGTCAACTATCAATGCCGCGAGGGCTATTGTGGTAGCTGCCGAGTCAAGCGCATTGCCAGCTCACACTTGGTGGACTATCCATTTGAGCCATTAGCCATGATTGAGGATGATGAGATATTGCCTTGCTGTTGCCGTGTGCAAGGCGTGATTTATATCAACCATGAACCTATTGTGAAATAACACCTCATTTATTAAAAGTTAAAATCAATAAAAAGCGCACTATCTAAATAAGATAGCGCGCTTTTTTATACATGACTGCTTGCTATATATATCTGTCTTGACTATTGGGCAGCAGCATCTTGTTCAAACAACTTTAATAGCTCTTCACGCATACGATTACGCTCTTCTTCCGACATCATAGGCGCATTTGGATCATCGTAATATTGCTGCTCGCCTTGACTATCTGGACTACCTTGACCATTCAACCTGTCATCATGCAAGATTCTTGGCTCTTCAACCTCCACGACTTCTTGGGCAGGACGTTCTTCAAGCAATATCTTAACCTGCTTGTTTTGACCATTGCGCAATACTTGTGCATTTAGCTCAGTCGTTGGTGCTTTACGTGCTACGTATTGAATAAGCTTGTTTGCATCAGTCATCTCGATACCATCAATCGTCAAGATCACATCACCGACTTTTAAACCACTTTTGGCAGCAGGGCCTTGAGCGACGACATTCAGGACTTCTACCCCTGTTGAGGTCTCAAGACGCGTTGGGTCGCGTAGTTGCGATTGGATTTCGATACCTAGCCAGCCGCGACTAACTCTACCGTCTTTAATGAGCGCATTCATGACCTGCTCAACGATAGCGGTTGGAATGGCAAACCCAATACCCATAGAGCCGCCAGAGCGGGAGAAGATAACGGTGTTGATACCGACTAGCTCACCACGAGCATCGACGAGCGCGCCACCTGAGTTACCGGGATTGATAGCCGCATCCGTCTGAATAAAATCTTCAAACTTATTAACGCCAAGACCAGTACGACCAGTCGCTGAAATAATCCCTTGAGTGACCGTTTGACCGACCCCAAATGGATTACCAATCGCTAAGGCTAAGTCACCAACGCGACTAGGCGCTTCACGAAAGCCTAATGGCGTCAGTCCGGTCATATCAACCTTGATAACTGCTAGATCACTATCTGGGTCAGTACCAATAACTTTGGCGCGGCTTTTACGGCCGTCATTGAAGGCAACGGTAATCTCATCCGCTTTCTCAATCACATGAGCATTAGTGACGATATAGCCATCCTCTGACACGATGACACCCGAACCTAGGTTAGTCGGCCCTTGACCTTGCGGTCCGCCATGGAACTCAAAGAAGCGGCGTAAGACTGGATCATCCATATAAGGATGCTCAGCCATCGTTTGGGTAGTATAGATATTTACCACTGACTGCGAGGCTCGCGCCACCGCATTGTGATAAGAAGCGATGGGTGCTGGCTTATCAGAAGTAGGTGCTAACGCTTCCTGCTCAGCAGCCGTCGTCCTTGGTGGCTCCCACGTTGTCTCAGATGGTGCCTTCATACTCATAAACAACCAGATAAACGCTGCGATTATTATCAGCAGTAATATCCAAGGCAACCACTTCCACAGAGTTGCCTTATTGTTGGTGTTTGGGGATGACGACATATATAAACCTCTATAAATTTGATACGGACAGACAGTGATAAATGTGGTGAGACGATTGCGATTAAATTGTTATTAAGTAGGTGCTGTTAACCGGTTATTAATCGGTTGATAAGCTGCTGTAAATCAGCTATTAATAAGTCAGACACTATCTATTAGACAGGCTCACGTAGGTAAATTATAACTGGCAACACCATAAAATAGTAACGTATCGTGTACCATTTCAGTTATGGGGTTTATCTCCTCATTTACAACATCATGCTAGAATGATTGCCATAAAAACTTGTTTATCAATTACGCTCGCTTGACCAACTGAAATCATTATATCAATTGAAATGATAAGGACACACAATGACCGCGAAAGATATTTTAACTGAACCATCAAATACAGCGATTACCGCACAAGCCTTGACCCAATTTTGCGATGACTATCTATCTGCGAGTGCCTTTAAAGACTATGCACCTAATGGATTGCAAGTAGATGGCGGACAGCCTATCAGACGCATTGTTACAGGCGTTACTGCCTGTGAAGCCTTAATCGATGCTGCAATTGAGGCAAAAGCTGATGCCATCATGGTACATCATGGCTACTTTTGGAAAGGTGAACCTGAGCCTATCACTGGTATGAAAGGTAGACGCATTCGTAAATTGATGCAACACGGTATCTCTATGATTGGCTATCATCTACCCCTTGATGCGCACCCTACCATCGGTAATAATGCCAAGCTCGCTGAGATGCTAGGATTAACCATTACCGAAGCGCTTTATCCTCATGAATCGCACCCTGTCGGCAATATCGCCATTTGTACTCCGCAAAGTGCTGAAACATTAATCCAAACGATTACTCAAGCATTGGGACGCATGCCTCTACATATTTCAGGTAACTATCACTATTCTGCGAATGACCAATCAGATCAAACCAATGTTACAGCACCAAAACTGATTGAACGTGTGGGTCTCTGCACAGGCGGTGCACAAGATATGATTGAGCAAGCGGCAGCGATGGGCTGTGATGCCTATATCTCTGGTGAAATATCTGAGCGCACTACTCATAGTGCTAGAGAGCTTGGGATTGACTATTTTGCCTGTGGTCATCATGCGACAGAACGAGGCGGCATTCAGGCGTTAGGTAAACTGGTTACTGAGCATTTTGGACTGCCAGTCACATTTATAGACATCGACAATCCCGCATAGCTCTACATGACCAGCATTCTAGATAACCAGCTTTTATCAGTGCGAGATATTGACGAGCTTATAATCTTTAACCAGCTCAACCCCTTTAACCTTTGAGAAAATAGACTTTATTCACTTATACGAATATAATGGCTATTTTTGACCGTCTATTCCTTAATTGTTAAGTTTTATCACTCTTTTATTAACTTTACTTGAATAATGGTGTTATAAACCGCATAAAGTTAACTTGCGAAAGAACGTTTTGTCATGAAACTTCCCATTTACTATGGCCTCCGGTTATAACGTTGAGCTAATGAGCGATTATCCGTATATCTATGACAGATTACGGATAATTAGTATTCTCTCAGCTTAACGTTGCAATGATTGTGTACATTAACTTTAAGAAATGACGTGTCATTTGCGCTAAAAACATTTGATACGACAAAATTCATATGGTTAATGATCAACATTGCTGGACATTAGTGTATTAGCAATATGCTGCCTTATCAGTTATTCATAGGCTGCTGAATCTGCTAGTGATAGTACAGTAGAATTAATTTTGGTTAAGATCAATATAGCCCCTTACTTTTACAACAATATTATTACTTATGCATTTGTCTCAATAACTTATTCATGACCTTACCTATGTTCAATATAGTATTTTAGTCATATTTTAGTCCGTTATCGGTAAAGGTGACATAACTGTCATTACCTGTTACCTTTATTTATGCTGCTTAGTTTATGTTACGTCTATAGCTTAAGCATACGGTTTATAAGGCTTTTTATGGGTTTATTATTAAACCTTATATGGAAAGCCTTTATGATAATAATATCTATATTGATACAAGATGCGGTAGTGCTTGTGCTATTAATGAGCCTATCATCATTTAAGATGCAATCTTATCGTCTATCTGCTGTTTAGTTGTTTAGAATAGCTGTTTGGATAGTCATGACGATAATTGCAGCTTTACGGTAAGTAGGATGGCTAAAATCAGGAGACATCCATGCAGCGTATTACTTATCGTGTCAAAGTATCTGCGCAAGGTGCTAAACGCCGTATTTCTTATTTACTGCGTCCTAAGCGCACACTTAGCACCAAAAGTAACATCGTTTCATCCGTTACCCCTACTAAGTCAAACCGTTTTGCCAAGACGAAAAAAATGGCACAAGTATCGAGTATTGCCCTACTCTCTTTACCTGCTGAGAGTCTGACAATGATGGACCCAAAAGTGCCAGCGTATGATCACGTCATGCTGGAGGAGACGCTAACTATCGCAGCTGTCCCTGGAGATAGCACCTATTTTGCGACCGATGGTTTCCAACATGGCTTTGGTTATGATCTGGTACGTAGCTACGCTGATGAGCTGGGAGTCAAGGTTGATCTAAAGGCTTATGCGAGCGAAGAAGCAGCATTGCGAGCGCTAAAATCAGGTAATGCTGATATGGCATTAACCACGGCTAGCACGCAGCTAAAAAGTCAGCTTAATCTATCGTCGGTCAATGTCAGCTGCGGTTATGATACTAGCCTGACTAAAAATGGCTTGCATCCAAAAGTCAGCTGGACGTTCAACCAAGCTGATGATCCATTGTCACAAAAGGCCAGTTACTTTTTATGTGATAGCATCAAGCTCGAAAATACGCAAAAGCTTGCAGCATTCTATAATCAGAACTTGCTAAAAGATGCGTACAGTCAAAACCATTTTAAAAAGACTCTGACAGAAAAGCTGCCTGATTATCAGTCTTCTTTTAAAGAGCAAGCGCGTAACTACAATCATGACTGGGAGTTGCTGGTGGCAATGGGTTATCAAGAGTCGCATCTTGATGCCAATGCAGTATCGCCAACAGGTGTACGTGGTTTGATGATGTTAACCAACAATACTGCAAAAGCCATGGGGGTCTCAGATCGTGTAGACCCTTATCAAAGCATCGGCGGTGGCGCTCGTTATCTAGAGCAGATGAAAACTGACTTTGCTGATGTGCCAAAGACCGATCGGATTTGGTTTGCACTCGCTGCTTATAATATGGGTCCTAATGCTATTAAAGGTATTCAGCGCAAACTTAGTGACGCAGGTATTGACGATAAAAACTGGGCGAACGTCTATACCTATCTATCAGAAAATAGAGCCTCAAATAGCCGATATGGTCAAGCGATGCACTACGTAAGTAATATCAGAAGTTATCTTGAAACCATTAAAACTCGTATGGTCTAGGCCTAACCTCTGAGTTGATAAAAGGCGTAAACATAAAAAAAGCTGCTCTTATTATTAAGAGCAGCTTTTTTTGGTTAACATTTTGCCAATAGTACTTACTATTTAGTAAATACTATTTAAAATCAACGATTAGGTACTGTCAAACGCTGACCACGTTGTAACATAGTATCTGCCGAGATTTTATTCATATCAGCAAGCTCTTGAGTTGAGACTCCATATTTACGTGCCAGCCCAATTAGACTATCGCCAGAGCCAACCGTATATCTAACTGTCGCCTTAGGCAATTTGATTGTCTGTCCACGCTGTAACTGAGCATTAGTCGCTAGGTTATTAGTTGCCGCTAAGTCTTCTACTGAAATACCAGAACGGCGCGCTAGAGCGATCAAACCATCACCTGACTGTACTTTGTAATTCTCAGTGTTACCAAGTTTTTTGCCAGTACTGGTGCTACTGCTGCTAGAAGCGGCACTACTACTGTTACTAGAGGTACTGACACTACCGCCACTAGCAGGAATAGTAATAGTGCGACCAAGTATCAAGTTTGAAGTCGTACTCAGACCATTCGCTGAGGCCAAGTCACTGACACCGATATTGTAGCGGCTGGCAACGCCCGTTAAACTATCTCCAGATTGTACTTTATAGCTTATTGGTTGATCATTTAACTGACGATTCACTTCTGCCTTAGATACTGGTACTTTAATCGTCTGACCGCGTTGCAAGCGAGCTCTAGCATCAAAGTTACTATTAACTGCTGCAACTTCTTCTGCACTTACGCCGATGCTATTAGCAATCCCAATTAACGTCTCACCTGACTTTACGGTATAGCGACTAGTAGGGGTTGAGCTGCTAGCACTACTATTTGTACTTGTGCTACTAGAGTTGTTGCTAGCAGAAGTAAAGTCAACACTGGCAGGTATTTTCAACGTCTGACCCACGTATAACGAGTCTGTCGTGCGTATCCCATTGAGGCTAGCTAGAACATCAGTTGAGATATTAAATTGACGTGCTAAGGCAATCAAACCATCACCAGATTTAACTTTATAGTTCTTAGTTGCAGTGGTAGATTTACTAGGCTTAGAAGACGGCGCAGCAGGTGTGCTAGTCGGCGCTGTTACTTTACCGGGTATCAACCATAGCTTCTGCCCTCTCATTAAGTCAGAACGGCTACTTAAATTATTGTAACTTGCTAGCTGTGTCACGGATAAACCAAAACGATTAGCCGTACCGATGAGCGTATCACCCGACTGCACTACATAGCTATCTGGCTGGCTTTCAGTCGTTGTATTAGCACTACTTAGTGGCTCAATAGTCTTCGCATTATACAAATACAGGGTGCTACCAGACAATAACTTTGCTTTGGAATCTATTTGATTCCACTCAGTGATATCGCGCCAGCTTACCCCAGCACGACTAGCAATATTCGATAAGGTATCACCACGTTTTACGGTATAAGTGGTACGTGTGCCTTGAGGTTTTGGCTTACTCACTGGCGTTTTTGCAAAGCTAAGTTTTTTCTCTTCCCCACTCGCTTCTAAGATAGACTGCTGAGTCTGTACCGCTGATAGATTGATATTACCGTCAGCATTGATTACATTGGTTTCAGTCGTTTTAGTTCGAATCTGATTGGCAATGAAATCACGCTCTTCTTTACTAAGAGGCGGCTCTTGAACAATGGTATTATTTTGTGTGATTTGAGCTGAAGTAGTTGGCAAACTATTACTGCTTTGTAGCTCAGCATTAATCTTGCTGGTCTCTTTACTAGTAATAGGTGGTTCATTACGGATAGATGAGTTGCTGTTATATCCAGAGCTACTAGTCGATGTCAGCGTTGGCGAAATATAACTGGTTGTTTGCTGTGGCACGCTAGCAGTAGCAGCATAATCAGCCAAACCGCTACCAGTAGAAGGTAATGATGAGCTGGTGTACGGTTTGCCATTATAGCTTGGCGTCGTAGTGGTACTGCTTGAGCTACTCGTACTGCTTGAAGCAAGTATATTACCTGTACCATTCCCTCTCAACGATATAAGCTTAGCATCAAGGTTGGTATTAACGTCATTAGGAATAATAATACGCTGCGGGCCTGATGAATCGATACGTCCTGACGTTAGCGCAGTATTCAATCTTTCTAGTTCATCATAACTAACCCCAGTAACTTGGGCTACTTCAGCCAAGCTTACGCCATAGTTAACTGGCACACTGCGAAAATGCTGACGGTTGGCAATGGCGGGTAAATAAACACCATATTGCTCAGGCTTAGCAACGATTTCGGCAACAGCCAAAAAACGCGGTACATAGTTCATGGTTTCAGTAGGCAGTCTGAGTGACCAGTAGTCAGTTGGTAATCCGTTTGCCGCATTGGCATCAATTGCCCTTTGCACACGACCAGGGCCAGCGTTATAAGCGGCTAATGCCAATTCCCAACTACCAAACTGATTATGTAACGCAGTCAAGAAGTCATAAGCTGCACGTGTTGATTCAATGACATCACGACGACCATCGTAGGTGCTACTTTGATTCAGACCATAGATACGACCAGTACTTGGAATAAACTGCCACAAGCCTGCTGCTGCTGCACTACTTGTACCACTTGGATCATAGGAGCTTTCGATGACTGGCAGCAAAGCAAGCTCAGTGGGAATATTACGGCGCTCAGCTTCACGTACCGTATGATAAATATAACGACTTGCACGCGCAGTTAAGCGGTTTAGATAGTCTTGTCTGCTGGTAAACCAACTTTTCTGTCCTTCAATCCGTTGGTTATAGATAGGCTGACCACCATTCATACGATAACCAGCACGCAAGCGATTCCATAAATCACCGTACTGTTGAATAGCAAGTTTGTTATCTTCCACCATCGTCATGTCAGTAGCTTCTAATAAGTCCGCCAACTCATCTAAGCTCTCTGCATCCAAAAATGCAGTCGAGTAATCATCACTTGTGGTTGGCCGAGCAGCTCCAGACTGATTAGCTGGACGCTTAGTCACAACAGGCGAGCTATTGGTAGCGCCTGTACCTTTCACTGCTGACGTATTACTACATGCGCTAATAAGCAAAGTCGACACCGCAAGCGTCAGTGGTAAAGCAATAAATGAGCGGGATTTTAATGACACAGTAGACATGATGATAGAATTTTCCTAACGACAAAAAGTGATAAAAATAAAGTTAATCGACAGTATAGTATGCAATGCAAACCAAAAACTATACTTCTGTAGAAGATTGTCTATAAAATTTAGAATAATACGGTTAGATGTCTTATTTTTGGCTATATTTTTAGCGCTTACCCTTCACTAGTGACAGTAATCACTAGTGACAATAACTGGCTTATTAAACAGTTTTTCAGCCAACGAATGCTAGTTGAATAATTACCTAGCCATTATTTACTGTAATAAATTAACAGCTATTTTAATAGATGATTACTTCAATCAGTAATTAATTTAATTAGCAATTACTTCAATCAATAGTTACCTGTGATACTGCACGTAATAACACAGCGTTCCCAGTAGATAAAGTAAGCGTAACTCTTGATGTGGTCACAAACGAAACGTTTTTGCCGTCTTTTACCCAACTCTCAACCGTCTTAACGTTTGCTTTAGCTTGTGAGCCAGTAGTGACAATGTTATCAACGCTGATATCATAGCGATAGTTTGAAGTTTGATTCCAACTATCTTGCAGTAATTTTAAGTAAGCATTTTTGTCAAGGCTAGTAGATTTTCCTTTTCTAGATAATGAAATCAATGCATCATCAGACACTAGGGTAGCAACTTGGTTGATGCTTTTATTGTTAGCAGCTGATTTCATTGCAGCTGCATAGTTCTGCACCAAGCCTTCACTCATCGTTGCTGCTTGGGCATTAATAGCAACCGTACCAACTACAGCCGCTAGCGTAGCTACGCTAGCACTTTTAATAAATAGAGCTAATAGCCCTTTATTCCATAATCGTTTCATTGTGATCCTTAGCGGTATCTCTTTTATTATCTAGTTTTTGTTAAGTGGCTCTATTCTATTGATATTTTTATAATCGAATGAGCTGTTTGACATATCAACTTTGATATATCGGCATAGTCATTATCTATACTTATTTGACGTCGTACCTGATAAGAAATAATAGGTTGCCATGACAAGCTACACAGTACAGTTAATCCACTACTTAAAGTTAATTTAAGCTTTTTAAGAGGCAGTTTTAGCCTAGCATTAAATCCTCACACCCATGTAACGTCATGTGTAATTATTGCGTGCATACCTGCCTATTCTCCTACTACATATAGCCAATAACTTTTTTCAAAAACTTTCAGTAGCTTATCAATGAGTTTTAAGGTTTCGTATTATCATCTATCGTCTGTTCATCATCGTTAAGCTTCATGCCTAAACGCTCTACTCGTCTGTCCATCATTTGTCGTGCTAATGCTTGCATATCTTCAACACGATCTATCTCATCGACAATCTCAAGCCCTAATAAAGTCTCGAAGACATCCTCTAAAGTCACTAGACCTTTAACCTCACCATATTCACCTACCGTGATTGCAATATGAATACGGTTTTTTAGCATTAATTCTAATAAATCGAATAGCTTCATTTTTGAGAATACAAAAGTAATCTCGCGTTGAAACTGCGTTAACGGCTTATGCATAGCATGATTGACTTTCGCTAACAACATATCTGTTTTTAATACAAAACCAGTAATATTATCTAGATCACCATCATAAATAGGTAACCGCGAAAAAGTCAGTTTTGGACGATCAGCCAGTACTTCGGCGACTGTTTTGTTCTGCTCAAATGCCAGCATCACCGAACGCGGTGTCATGATATCTTCGACTTTAATCGCGCCAAACGCGAGTAAATTACGAATGATTCGTGATTCTAATGGATCGATTTGACCTGATTCTTCGCCAATACTAGCAAGAGCTGCAAACTCGCGACGACTAAAGACATGAGTCTCTTTACCGCGCACAAGCAATTTGGTCAAACGCTCTGAGAACCAAATGAGAGGATATAGAAGAAGAATAATACCACGTACAAAGTAAGCCACCATACCGCTTAACTGACGCCAATATACTGTTCCTAATGTTTTTGGAATAATCTCAGATAAAAACAAGATTGCCAAAGTCATAATCGTAGAAAACAGTCCAAACCAGGCGCTACCAAAGACAATCGTTGCCTGTGCACCAGCGCCAATCGAACCTAACGTGTGTGCTACAGTATTCAACGTCAAAATAGCCGCTAGCGATTGATCAATATTATCAATCTTCAGGCGTCTTAGCATATTTGCTTTTTTGGGATTGCTTTCTTCAACATCAGCAATATATGACGGGGTCATACTGAGTAATGCTGACTCTGCTAAGGAGCAGACAAATGACACACCAATGGCAATAGCAACAAAGAATACTAACAGAGCAATACTTGCAGCAGTTGGGGCAGCTATGGCCGAAGCTTCAACAGCCAATGCTGAATGAGGTAAAAAAACCATTGGTACAGCTATCAGCGCTGATAAACCAAATGCGGACTTATTGCTAGGGCATGTGTAATCATGTGTCGTCGGGGGAGGTTCAGCAGACGCTTCTTTACGATAAGCGCGCGGACGACATAGACGAGGTATAAACGAAAAAGTGGTGAACAAGTTAGGTAACCTAAACAAAAAAGAGAATGAAAAAGGATAAAATACAATGAGTTTTATTGCTAGTAAATATAATGACTGGTAGCAGTTAGCTCTCATCTAATAAAAATAGCACTGTGTAATAGAGCTACAAACCAGCTACTATCAGCATCGACAAGAAACATAATCAACAATTTGATATTAGCACCGATGCTTATATTTAACAATAAAATGTCATGCTATCTACCTGTCTAGAAAAAATCCATTATAAATAAAAAGTGGTGCGGTTAGCATGGCTATTCATGGTGTTAAACAGATGTAACTTCAATATCTGGTTACGTAATATAGTCTTATATACAGCCGCTTTTATTTTTATAGATAATGCTTTAAAAGGATTGTCGTAATAGATATCGGCTGCTAGTATGCCAGTGCGCCAAGGAAAATACACTCATCCCATGATTAACAGTTACCAAGCTTGGGATTTTTTGTTACTATGCGTTTAATTTTACTATTATCTATAATTTATTGAGAGAGATATGGAAGCATTCGGTCAAATATTATTACCAGTCGCCTTTTTTGCTATTTTTTACTTTTTAGTGATCCGTCCACAGTCTAAACGTACCAAAGAACATCGTGCCATGGTAAATGCTTTGACCGTTGGTAGCGAAGTGATTTTTGCTGGCGGACTTATGGGTCGTATCAAAGGCCTTGAAGGCGACTACGCTATTGTAAGCTTAAACAACAATACCGACATTAAAGTACAGCGCGCTTCTGTTATTTCAGTATTGCCTACAGGTACTATAGAGAGCGTATAAATGTTAATGGTAAAGCTTCACGCCTAACATTCATTATCTTAGTATCAACCAGTATATTGATAAAAATGGCCGTTAACGTTTTACGGTCATTTTCTGCTACTAGATTGTCAAATTAGTTACCTAACTGACTGACGATAGCGGACTTACCTTCTATCGTATATATTACGATTCATAGTGTAGTCGTTTTATGATGCTTAGCTTTACGTTCTCTTATCATAGCGGATGATCTCAATGGTGAATAATTACTCATACTAATTGCGGTAGTTATCCATTGTAATCACGAACGTCCCATCTGCTGACTTGTGGCCTGCGTCGCCAGTACTTTATCAACTTAAAGAAGTGATTATGCAATATCCCGCTTGGAAATACTTACTCATTACCGTCGTGCTGATCATTGCTGGTCTGTATGCTGCTCCCAACCTTTATCCTGATGAACCTGCTGTGCAGATTACTAGTGCTGCAGCGGGTACTCAGCTATCTGAAGGCATTTTGACCGAGTCAGAAAGCCTGCTAAAAGAAGCTGGTATAAGCTACCATGATGGCACTTTTGAGGGCAACAGCGCACTGGTACGCTTAGACAATCCAGTCTCTCAGCTCAAAGCACAAGAAGTCCTAAAGAAAAATCTTAGCGATGATTATGTGGTTGCGCTTAACTTAGCACAAACAACACCGCAGTGGCTCCGTGATATCGGCGCAAAGCCGATGAAGCTGGGTCTAGATCTACGTGGCGGGGTACGTTTCGTTCTAGAAGTGGATATGGACAAAGCCTTAGAGCAGCGTCTGACCAGTGCGAGTCGTGACGTGCGCCGTGAGCTAAGGGCCGAGCGTGTCGCAGTCAAAGGCATTAAAACTGAGGCTCAAGGTATCATATTGCATTTTGCTGATACCGACGCGCGTAACCGTGCGCAAAATGTTTTACAAGGCTCAATGGGGTTGAATTTTAGTTTGCAGTCCTCTATCGATGACCAAGGCCCTGCGCTAATCATGGCATATAACGATGCGACGCTGGATGAGATTAATAGCTATGCAGTTAATCAAAACTTAACGACCCTACGCAACCGTATTGCTGAGCTTGGCGTTACCGAAGCCTTAGTACAGTCACAAGGTGCTAGCCGTATCGTTGTCGAGTTACCTGGTGTACAGGATACCGCTGAAGCCAAACGTGTACTTGGTCGTACTGCAAACCTTGAGTTCCGCCTAGTCGCTAAAGACAGCGAAAACTTCATGGGTGGTATACCTCCTGCTGGTACTGAATCGTTCCCGTTCGAAACGCTTGATGGTCCGCCAGTATTACTAGAGCGTCAAGCTATCGTCACTGGTGATAAGGTCACCAATGCCCAGACCAGTCTTGATGAAAGCGGTCGCCCTGAGGTCAATATCACTTTAGATAGCGCTGGCGGGAAGCTCATGCAAAACGCTACCCGTACTGCTGTTGGTGACCAAATGGCGGTATTGTTTATTGAAAATAAGCAAAGAATCACTTACGAAGAAGACCCTACTACTGGTGAATCTGTCGAAGTACGCACTCCTTATGCTGAGACCAAAGTCATTAACCGCGCTAATATTCAAGCGGTATTAGGCTCATCATTCCGTATTACAGGGCTTGATAGTAATGCTGAAGCTGCTGAGCTTGCACTACTATTACGTTCAGGAGCACTGGCTGCACCGATGTATTTCGTTGAAGAACGGACGATTGGACCTTCATTAGGTCAAGAAAACATTGCTAAAGGTCTGTTTTCTACTCAGGTCGGTTATCTATTAGTATTCGCCTTTATGATTATTTTTTATCGCTTGTTTGGGGTAATTGCCAACGTAGCGCTAGCAGTTAACGTCATCATTATCATCGCGATTATGTCAATTTTAGGCTCATCGCTTACCTTACCGGGTATTGCTGGCGTGGTCTTGACCATCGGTATGGCGGTAGATGCCAACGTACTAATCTTTGAGCGTATCCGAGAGGAGCTAGCGAACGGGGTGCGGCCAAAATCTGCAATCGTAGCAGGCTTCGACCGTGCTTTTAGTAGTATTTTCGATGCCAATATCACCACGTTGTTGGTCGCATTTATCTTATTTGCGATTGGTACTGGTCCGATTAAAGGCTTTGCGATTACTTTAGCTATTGGTATCGTCAGCTCGCTGTTTACCGCGATTTTGGTAACACGTGCACTGGTACAAATTGCTTATGGTAAGCGTAAATCTATCAAACGTTTGAGCATCGGCTAGGAGAATAACATGGCGATTGAACAGAATAATCCCCCAAAGAATGACAACACGCCGACATCTAGCAGCTCAGGTGGCGGTGCAGGTGACAGTCCTAACGAAAACAACAAACGTCGTCGCCGTAACAAGCCACGCCGTGATGGTAAAGGTAGCAATACCCAAGCTAATAATCCTACGACTGCAAAAACTGGCAAAGATAAGTCTCGTCGTAGTGCTCAAGGCACTAAAGATAATCAGGCATTGAGCACCCAAGCATCTAACGCTGCTGTTGATAACAATCATAACCACCTGATTGATAGTGCTGCTGATGACGCTGCTGTAAAAGAAGGCGGCATTAAAGCGGTTGGTAATCAGCGCATTATTCCATTTATGAAGATAGAAAAGCCTATGGCAATTTTATCTCTATTGATGGTGATTGGTAGTATCATTGCGATTGCTGTGAATGGCCTTAACTTAGGTTTAGACTTTACTGGCGGGGTTTCAGCAGACGTGCGTTATGAGCAGCCTGCCGAGCAAGTCGAAGTCGTACAAGCGCTGGCTGATAATGGTTTTGATGATGCTGTCGTACAGTATCTAGGCACCCGTCAAGAGCTATTAGTACGTTTGCCACCACAATCTGATAATATTGACGGACTAAGCGCAAGTCTGACTCAAGCACTAGCCCTACCCAATAATAATGCTGATATCAGTAACGTTAATATTATCGGTAGCCAAGTCGGTAATGAGGTGTACTTAAACTCAGTAATGGCTTTAGTGCTGGCACTGGTTTGTATGCTTGGTTATGTGGCCCTACGCTTCCAATTTAAGCTATCGCTTGGCGCAGTAATGTCATTATTTCATGATGCTATCGTCACCATCGGTGTCTTTGCATTATTCGGCTTTCCATTCGACTTAACCGTATTAGCAGCTATCTTGGCATTGATTGGCTATTCATTGAACGATACTATTGTCGTCTATGACCGTATTCGTGAAAACTTCCGTCGTGTCCGTGGCATCAGTCCTTATCAGACGGTTGATCTGTCATTAACAGAGACCCTGCGTCGTACTATTATGACTATTTCAACGGTATTGTTAGTTGTATTAGCAATGATGTTCTTGGGCGGTGATGGATTGTATTGGTTCTCAGTAGCACTATTCATTGGTCTACTTGCTGGTACTTATTCATCAACCTATATCGCTAGCTCTATCCCTCTTCGAATGGGTCTATCACGCGATGATTTCATCGTTAAAGTGAAGCCTGAGTTTGAGGAAGAGATTGTTACTTTCAATGACCCAAAGATGTTTGAACAAGATTAATCTTAAAAAGTTGTTTGGATAATGCTGACTTTTAACAATAGCAGCATTGTCCTAAACATAACTAAAGCATCAAATAAAAGCACCTATTAGTTAGGTGCTTTTATCTTTATATAATTACCAAATATATCGAATAGTACAAGCTCATCCCGCACCTATGCAATACACTGACGGGTACTATCATCTGTGTTTTATGCACAAGCGATCATTTTATGCCAACGACTACCCCGCCAAAAGCTATGCTACCTATTGATACTCGCTATACGCGCATTATCGCGATTGCCGTTCCAGTATTACTAGCAAACTTAGCGATGCCACTACAAAGCGTGATTGATACGGCTATCGTCGGCAATATGAATGATGCAGCAAAGCTTGCAGGTATGGGGCTAGCGATACAGCTTTTGTCCCTATTACTCGTTAGCTTTAACTTTTTGCAGTATGCGTCTTCTGGTTTATCCGCACAGGCTTTAGGGCAACTTGCTGATAATAACGACTCTATAAACTTGCAGCATAAAGCATCACCGCTCCTGTCTATTTTGCAGCGTGCGCTCTTACTAGCCGTCGTCATTGGTCTAGTGCTCCTACTAGCGAAGCCTTGGCTCATAGATTTTGGCTTGCAAGCGTTGTCAGCCAATCCTGATAGTGGTGCTGCTGCAAAGATTTATCTAGATGTGCGCTTTTGGGGTGTCATAGCTGAGCTAATGAACTTTGCCTTTATTGGCTGGTTTGCAGGGCAAGGTAAGACTCGCTATATGCTCTATCAGCAAGGTTTTATTGCCATCCTTAATATCATTCTGACGCTATTTTTTGTCTATGGTATGCAGTTGGGAATAGCTGGCGTTGCTCTAGGGACTACTATCGCATTTTGGTCAGGGGTTGTATTAGCGTTATGGCTTAGTCGCCGGAATTTGCAATTGACTTGGATAGCCTTTTTTGAGGTTGATCCACAGCACTTTACTAAAAACAAAATGCTTAGGCTATTCTCGCTAAATAAAGATATTTTTATTCGTACGCTCATTTTAACCTTAAGTTTTGCATGGATTACTCGTCTATCCGCTCAAAGTGGCGATTTGGTTTTGGCAGCCAATGCAATTTTATTGCAAGTATTGAGCATTTCAGCCTTCGCACTTGATGGTGTGGCAGTGTCAGCTGAGACCTTAAGTGGTCAAGCAGCAGGGCGGCGAGATTGGCCGCGCTTTCGTATTATCGTAAAGCGTACAGGAGTGGTCAGCTACGGTCTCGCCTTACTGTTAAGCGCGATTTGGTGGCTTGCAATGCCTACCTATCTAGATCTCATGACCAATATTGAAACGGTCTTTACCTTAACCAATGCTTATCAAGGTTATGCGATATTGCTACCACTCATTGGTGTGGGCGCTTATTGGCTCGATGGAATATTTTTTGGTCTAACCGCAGGCCATGTCATTCGTAATGCCGCCTTGATATTAGCCGTTATCTTTTTTCCGCTTAGCTGGCTGCTATATCAGCAGTGGGATATGACGGGTATTTGGCTCAGTGTTTGGTGCTTGTTATTATTACGCATGTTTATTCTCAGTGGCTTTTTATACCATGCACATAGAACAGGTAGCTATGAAAAATTACAGCCAATTTGATAGCCTACAAAAGAGGCCTAATTTGAAAGAAGCTTAGCTTGAAGGAAACATAGCTTGAAGGAAACATAGCTTGACAGTCATCATTTACGTGAACAAAAATTTGTAACGAAAAAGTCTTTAATAAATAGCAAAGTCAGACAATCTTAGGATATCTCGTGAACACTTACTCTGAACAACATCAAGACTCTACCTATCAGTGGGCAGAGGGCTTCAAAAAAAGCATTCCAGTTGCCATGGGCTACCTACCTGCAGGTATCGCCTTTGGCGTTCTTGCTCAGGTCGCTGGAGTGCCAATATGGGCAACTATTATGCTGAGTATCGTCTTATATGCGGGCGCTGCACAATACGCTTGTCTACCGATGCTTAGCGCCGGTTTGCCGATTGGTAGTATCGCGACCAACATTGCAGCCATCAACCTACGTCATGTGTTCTACGGGATGCCACTGCTACAGTATTTCCCTACGCATAAACTGGCTAAAGCTTACTGCTTATTTGCACTTACTGATGAGACATTTTCAGTAATGACTAGCTTACCTAATGAGACGCGACGCGCACTCATATTACCGATAAGTTTGTTTAACCAAAGCTGGTGGGTATTGGCCTCTATCATTGGAGTAATGATAGGCAGCGCTCTTAGCGACTTGGTGCCACACTTAGACTTTGCATTGGTTTGTTTATTCGCAATTTTGGCTTACGAACAATTCCAAAGTATCAAACGCTACTTCCCTATTGGTATCGCTGTCATTGCTTTGGCTATCGCCTCACTATTTACTAGCAACTGGCTGTTGTTAGTAGCAATCACCATTTGCATGCTGATGATTTTGGCGCGTGGTTTTTGGGTACAGCGTAAAGTAACAGGAGAGACTAATGAATAGCAGCTATTTGATTGCAGCCACTTTCGCTATGGCCGGAGTTACTTTTATTACTCGTGCTATTCCCGCCTTGATACCCAAAAAGCTTCTTGATACGCCTTGGCTGCATCGACTAAATGAGAGCCTACCGCTATCAGTCATGGTGTTATTAATTTTAACTAGCCTCTCCTATCAAGACTTATCCGCTAGTACCGGGCTAAATAGCGCACAAGTACAATTATTACTGGCTCAGATTGGTGCATTAGCGCTAGTGCTCATTGTGTACCATGTCAGCCGTCAGTTATTGGTAAGCATGGTCGTCGGTATCGCAGCGATTAATGCTCTACTTTGGCTATTAAATAACTTTTTAAGTTAATAGTTTTTTTAAACTAATAACTTCAAATTAGACACAATAAAAAAGGCTGGATTCATAATGAATCCAGCCTTTTGTCTTTAAATATCGTCATCTCTTAAGCTATATAGCTGCTTAAAACTCTTCCACACCCATCATATCGACAGGAGTATCAGCGACAACTTGTACGCCTTTCTTGCCTGTTTTAGCGGTTTCACTACGCTGCTCTTGCAGGTGATCAAGGTAAGCTTCATTGATTTGACCAGTGATATAGCAACCGTTAAATACGGCACAATCAAAGCCTTCCACTCGGCTATGTTTCGTATCTTTTACCGCATCGATAAGATCATCTAAGTCTTGGAAAATCAGACGATCAGCACCGATGATATTACGCACTTCTTCAACACTATGCCCTGAAGCGATAAGCTCGCTACGTACTGGCATATCAATACCATACACGTTAGGGTATTTTACCGGTGGCGCAGCACTGGCGAAAAATACCTTTTTCGCGCCTGCATCACGTGCCATTTGAATGATTTCATGACAAGTAGTACCACGCACAATAGAGTCATCAACCAATAAGACGTTTTTGTCTTTGAACTCTAACGGTACTGCGCTAAGCTTTTGGCGTACCGACTTTTTACGTTGCTGCTGACCTGGCATAATAAAGGTACGACCGATGTAGCGGTTTTTCATAAACCCTTCACGGTACTTAATATTCATCTTAAGTGCCAGCTCCATCGCTGACGTACGCGAAGTATCCGGAATTGGAATCACTACATCAATATCGTGATCTTCGCCCCATTCATTAAGGATTTTCTGACCCAGTTTTTCGCCCATACGTAGGCGAGATTTGTAGACAGAGATATTGTCCATAATAGAATCTGGACGCGCAAAATAAACGTATTCAAAAATACAAGGCGTGTACTCTTGTTGCTCTACGCATTGATACGTATGCAGCTTATGATCTAAATCAATGAAGATAGCTTCGCCAGGTTTAACATCACGGATGATGCTAAAGCCACAACCTGTCAATGCGACTGACTCAGAGGCAACCATATACTCTGTGCCACCGTTGGCAGCTAAACGTTCACCAAAAATAAGTGGACGAATACCATTAGGGTCACGAAATGCTAATAAGCCATGACCCGTAATCATTGCTACTACGCCATAAGCACCTTCACAGCGAGCATAAACTGCTTTTACCGCTTCAAAAATATCATCAGGCGTTGGATGAGTTTTGCCTAAGTTTTGCATCTCGTGGGCAAGCACGTTTAACAATACTTCAGAATCAGAATCGGTATTTAAATGACGACGATCATCTTGATATAACGATTTAGCCAAGCTCTCTGCATTGGTCAAGTTACCATTGTGTGCCAAGGTAATTCCATAAGGAGAGTTTACGTAGAATGGCTGCGCCTCCGCACTGCTTGACGTGCCCGCAGTAGGATAGCGAACATGACCAATACCGAACTTACCAACCAGTCTGACCATATGGCGGTTCATAAAAACATCACGAACCATACCGTTTTCTTTACGCAAGTATAGGCGCCCATCCTGCAAAGTCACAATACCGGCGGCATCTTGACCACGATGTTGCAACATAGTTAAGGCATCATAAAGAATTTGGTTGACTGGCTCATGAGCTGCAACCCCAACGACTCCACACATAGTTATGTCCTATTTAAAACCATACATTAGTAACGCAATAACGGCAAACTTAGTGGCAGTGATATGTGCCAGTTAACCGATGACCTGATGATATTTATATACTGATAATTACTTCATTGACAGTAGAGTGCTACTATCTTTAAGATTCAATTGATATAAGAATAAAGATACCGTTTAATTTAAGAATATAGCTATTATAATGATGACACATAAGTGGCAATATTTAGATTATGCATTATCAACAATAGAAATTTATATTTTAAATATTGTGGATGCTAAATGATATTGAATGATAATTTATCAAGGTGTGTTATTAACGCTTATCTATCGAAGCTAACTAATTTTATCATAGCTAGGACTGATTTATCTGTTCCCAAGCACCGCCTAACACATCTGATGCTAGCGTTTTAGCCATCGGTGCGTAAGGAAGCAACTCAGGTGCTAATACAGAAGTTTGCCACTGCGGAAGCTGTACCAATAATGGTGCGCTGACACTAAGAACCACTAAAACCACAAGGACGTTTTTGGCAGCACCTAGTACACCGCCCGCCATTTTATCTACCACGCCCAAGCGTAAAGTTTTAAGCACCCCTGAAAATACAAACGCTACCAAATGCATAACAGCTAATACAACGATCACTACCAACAAAAAAGCCGTTGCCATTTGTAGCACAGGATTTTGTACCAATCCTGATAACTGCGGGGCAATCGAACCTGCTAGTCGAGTAGCAACAATCAAGGCAATGAACCAACCTACTAAACCCACTGCCGTTTTAATCAGACCTACTTGAAAGCCGCGCCATAAGCCAATAAGAACAACAATGGCAATTACGATATCTAAACCACTCATATTTACCACCTTATTATCCTATCGAACCTACTTCAATTAACTCTCTTGCGCATCATAATAGCCGCCAATAGCTTGAATACAAGACTGTACTAACCCTGGGCCACGATAAATAAGACCCGTATAAAGCTGTACCATATCGGCACCTGCTTTAATCTTTTTGACGGCTTTTTCACCGCTATCAATACCACCAACACCTATGATAGCAACTTTACCATCCAACTGATCTGAGAACTGTTGCAAAATCTGGGTACTAATATGACTGACTGGACGACCAGATAAACCGCCTGCTTGGTCACCATCAATCAGATCCTCAACACCTACTCGGCTCAAGGTCGTATTGGTCGCAATCAAACCATCAATTTCAAAGTCTAATAGTTGCTGCGAGATATAATCAACTTGTAGCGGGTCTAAATCAGGGGCAACCTTTAGTACTAGAGGCACATAAAAACCATACTCCGTCGCCAGCTGGCTATGGCGGTTTTTGATTACATCTAACAGCTGAGTTAATGCCTCACCACTTTGCAAATCACGCAAATTCTTAGTATTCGGCGATGAGATATTAATCGTAATATAGGAAGCATGCGGATAGACACGCTCTAAACAATACACATAATCATCAGCAGCGTGTTCAACAGGCGTGCTGGCGTTTTTACCAATATTAATACCGATATTGCCTTTATACTTACAGCGTTTGACATTATCAATTAGATAATCAACACCCTGATTATTAAAGCCCATCCGGTTAATAATCGCATCTGCCTGTTTTATTCTAAATAACCGCGGCTTGTCATTGCCGACTTGTGGTTTGGGCGTCACCGTGCCCACTTCAATAAAGCCAAAGCCTAACTCAGCAAGCGCGTCAATATAATCACCATTTTTATCCAATCCTGCCGCTAACCCAACAGGGTTAGAGAACTGTAAACCCATGCACTCGGTTGGTTGCATGGATTGACCATATACCAA
This sequence comes from Psychrobacter sp. S1-30-MNA-CIBAN-0213, assembly GCF_040309845.1. NCBI lineage: Bacteria > Pseudomonadati > Pseudomonadota > Gammaproteobacteria > Moraxellales > Moraxellaceae > Psychrobacter > Psychrobacter sp. S1-30-MNA-CIBAN-0213. The sequence goes on from NZ_JBEOPE010000007.1 coordinate 95,712, forward strand.
GCCCAAAGCACGTGCTTTATGAGCTTTAGCTAATAGAGACAAGGTCATATCATGAGCGTGTTCGGGGTCCATCTTAAACAAAAACGGGCGAAGTAAGGCGTAGGACATAATGACAATAAACCCTGCTTGGATGAAAATGATGAATGGAATAACATGAATGAAGCATTGAGCGTCATAAAACGCTGCGATTATATCAGCTTAACAGGAGTAAAACCAAAGTTTCATACCTAGTATTCTTAACAAAAACTTAATATTAGACTTAATTTGACAAGCATCAATGACAGCATTAATAATTAACAAACTTATGGTACAGGACGCTTGTCAGTGAGCGCAATCCAGCCTCTCACAATACGGTATAAATGCCAGATGAAGGTGAAAGTCATAAGTAACACACCAAACCCAGCTAATAAAAACGAACCAATAGCTATATTGCCGCTATCGGCTAACATGCTGACGCCAAAGCCACCTAATGCAAAGGTGATGATAACAGTACCAATAACAAAAAAGACAGTACTGTACCAAAAAGTCTTAATCTGCCAGTCAAAATGTGTCGCTAGCCATGTGCCATCAGCATCACGACGTTTGCCGTAATTCATTATAATCGGCACAACCCACAATAATCCTGCGGTAAAGTAACTGACCACGTAAAGCAAATAAGTTATATGGTTATAAGTAATTAATGAGCGCTGCTTTTCTTCAGTCAACAGCTGGCCTCGCCCATGCATAAGGCTGTGCGTCGCCTGTGACTCAATAAAAGATTCAGTCGTTTGCGTCCGAGTACCTGAATGCTCATCGAGATTATGATTAGGAGACTGGTTCATAATAAATATCCATAACTGACAGTAGCCATTAACTACTCAATTGTGGCAAATGCGACCGTTTTCAAGATGCAAGTCTTTAATGCCTGAGCTATGCTCATGAATGGTCTGATCTACGATGAGCGTTTGATATTGATGAATCTACAAGTAGTTTTTAACAAGAGCTTTCAAAAGTAGTTTTCAGAGTAGCTTTTAAAAGTAGTTTTCAGAGTAGCTTTTAAAAGTACTAAGAAGTGACAGTCGCTTGCACTTGCATCTGCTTGGTAGCCAAATCCTGCTGCATCGATAGCTGAGTGAACTGCCACCCTTGCTGTTCAAGCTTACCAAGGGCGGCACTTACAATCGCTTGGCTAGGATGACTAAAGCTCAGTTGCACCCCTTCGCCATTAGCAACCACTTGCGCATTATCGATACCAGAATTATTTAACGTAGCATTCACACGACTAGCTGGTGGCATCGTATCAGCACCATCTTGACTATTGGCAGCATTTAATGCATTTGGATCAATGTTACCTGCCTGCGAACGTAGCCAAAAATAATCAGCGACCTGCTCTTGGTAATCGGACTTACTGTCTTTAGCAGCTTGATGGACGCTATAGCCACCGTAACCACCAATGAATAATAGTAGAAATAATAGCAAAACAGCTAATGCTAACTGATCACGAGGAGATAATGCCTGCCAGCGCGACCATAGGGCATTTTGGTAGTTACCGACGCGTTCTGATAACGCATTGGTGACTGGCTGATTATGGGTAGCACGGCTAGGTTTAGCACGGCGCTGTAATAGTTTCATTACCTGACCTTGATGGATGGTATAAAATTTGTCTATGAATTCGTAGTTAATAAATGAATAGTAACTGACTATTAAACACAATGGGTAGCAACCAAATTGGCGCATGACTATAACTGTCAAAAACTATGATCGTCAAACCCTCATAAATTTATAAGCTATAAAAACTTAAGATTGAGCTGAGCTATCTATGGCAGCAGGATCATTTTCGATATTAACAGTAATCTGGCCACTAAACTGCCCCTGCTCATTACTATTGACCCGCTCTAAACTAGCAGCGATACCTTGGCCAGTCAATGTGCTAGCAAACTGATCGAGACTACCACGCTCTGGCGCTATCAATGTAAAGCTCAGCGCGGTTGGTTCCATAACCAACGCCTGTGCATGTAACGAGGATTGCTTAATAAGCGGTGATATCCGTGCCAATACTGCTAAATGTGAAGCTGATTCTTGGCTGTCGCTACGTAGTTTTGGCTGCATCTGCACTTGCAGCTTAGTACGACTGGTATTGAGCACTTCATCAGGGAACCAAGATTGATACTGAACTGCGATTGCTGTCTGCGTGGCATCGGTTGCAATATTATAGCGATAGATTTGCAAGCCATCGGTTGCCATTTGCAATACCAATGCTGACAGTGCGACCATCATAGCTATCCGCAAATAAGGTGATAGCTGGGTATCTGATGACTTAACAAAGAAATTAAGCGCATGCCGTTCTGGAGTTTCAATTGGCATGGGAACAGTGGATAGCGGTGTCAATAATATCTGCTGTTCAGTCAATAAAGCAGCTGTTTCTGTCGCGATATTAGAGTCTAGTGTCGATTCTGTTGCTGGTTCTAAAACAGTCTTCTGCAAATCAACATGATTGTCCACCATATCATTAAATGCATCAGCTGGAGAGCCAACAGTTGTCTTAACAGTTGACTGTATTGAGCGTAGTAAACAGACTTCACTTAAATGCGGTAAGCGCTCAAACATTAACGGTAAATAACTGACCGCTAACCCTTGGCGCTGCGATTGTCGCAATAGAGCGGTATATTGATCTTGATATAAGACTACTTGCTGGCCTGCCCCTTCTTCAGGAATAGGCAACAGCAAAAAATCTGGTAGTAACGCATTGATACTTAAGCCAACCAAAGCGGCGCTCTGTTTCCATGCTTCTATATCACTCTCAGCCAATGCGTACAGATGATGTGCATGGGTATCACTAATCTGGCGAACGGCTAACTGCTCAACTGGTGCTAGTGATGTCTCTTCAAATAAATACTGTTTGCCTGTGCTACCGAGCTGCTTAAGCTGGGCTGCATTAAGCTTGGTATCGACTTGTAATAAATGACTGGAAGGAAAATACAGACACAGTGATGTATGGCTACTTCTACTATTGCCGTAGATATCATACAGTTGCTGCCAGCCGCTAACAGATTGCCACTCTTTTGCATCAGCATGCCAAACTGCTAACGGACTATGTTGCGCTCTTATCCAAACATGTAACACCAAGCGTGTCCTTACTTATGAGACTAATTATTAAAATAAAACCAACCATTAATTAATACGGCTGCTGCGGCACAAAACGGTCTATTTCTGTTGCCATACCGGTCATGACAAATTCCATCTCAAAAACGCGCGCTTCAGCCAAAGCAAATGACTCAGGACTATCGCCAGTCAGTAAACTGGCAAGATAGGCGATGATAGACATATGGCAAACCACGACCAAAGATTCTGCTTCAATCTTTGCAATATCTGCTAACGCTACATGGGCATCATCAGATGGGGTAATATTATCTTGTATCGTAACTGGCACTGTAGGAGCGCGCGATTGCAACTCAGCTAACGTTTGCTGCGCTCGTTTATAAGGGCTCACTACAAAGTGGTCTGGCGCATAACGCCCAATAATATAATCAGCTGTTTGTGAAGCTTGCTGTTGTCCATAGTCGGTCAGTTGACGTGCACTGTCTGGACGAGTCTCATCTTCTGCTTGCCCATGACGCATCAATATAATTTTCATAATATTCCTTTAGCAAAGCTTCTTATGTGCTGTTTTATCGAACTCACTTTTTGTCTTTATTAACATCATCTTTGTTAGCAGTATCTTTTTTAGCAACTTTATTTTTAGCTGAATCATCATCAGTATTAGTAACGTTTTCAGAGTCTTGTTCTTGGTCTTGGTCATCTGAATTCTTAGCAGCCGCTTGCATCTGGGCAGTAAGCGCAGCATTACTATAATCATGTGGCATTACAAATTCGACATCGCTACGGAACCCTGCTTCCATCAAATGCAATGCAACACCTAATGCCGCTTTATCTTCATATATGACAGCATAGAGTGCATGGGTAATCGGCATATATATGCCTTCTTTAGTCGCTTTTTCATGCACTTGCTGAATGGTATTGACCCCTTCAGCAGTTTGTCCAAGTTTCTTTACTGCCGCATCAATGCTCATTCCGCGTCCGAGCATATTACCGATTTGATAGTTACGGCTCAGCTCTGAGCTACAGGTGGCATATAAATCACCAACCCCTGATAAGCCTAAGAAAGTTAATGGATTAGCACCAGTCTCAACTCCGAAGCGACTCATTTCTGCTAACGCGCGCGTCAACAGCATAGCTTTAGTGTTCTCGCCTACATCGTATGCAGCAGCCATACCCATGGCGATCGCATAAATATTTTTGAGCGCACCGCCAAGCTCTACCCCATGAATGTCATCGCTGGCGAATACTCGAAAGAATGCACTATGCAACGCTGCTTGTACCGCATGACGCAGTGGCTCTGAATGACTAGCAATTACCGTAGCCGACGGCATATTTTTCATAATCTCAATAGCAAGGTTTGGCCCTGACATAACCCCAAAGTTTACTTCTGGCAACTCATCTTTGATGATGTCGCTCATCAGAGCAAAGGTATCTTTTTCCATACCTTTAGTTAGAGATACAATCGATTGCCCCGTAATAAATGGGGCGATATTTTTAAGAGTTTCACGGAAAGCTAAGCTCGGTACGGCAAGAAAGATAATATCTTTATCTTTAACCGTTGACTCTAAATCATGGCTATACTTAAGGCGATCATCCAACTTGTAACCTGGCAGATATTTTTTATTCATCTGCGATTTAGCCATGGCTTTAACCGTACGCTTATCGCGAACCCAAAGCGTCGCATCACAACCATTACGCGCCGCTAAGTTTGCCATTGCCGTACCAAAACTACCACCACCTAAGAATGCTAAGCGCAATTGAGCTGGATTATCACGTACCTGCTCCATATTCTTAGCGACATCTGCTTCAACGGAACTAGGGTTAAGCTTTCTACGTCCAAGCCCTGATTTGGTAGCACGCTCGATAATGCTTGCCAGCAGCCCACTAGATTTTTCAGCATTGATTTGGTCTGAATCTGTATCAGTGGCCTTTTTATTAGGAACTACTTTATCAATAGCCTCTTTCTTAGGCTTTTTATTAGAAGTATTGTTTTCAGTAGAGCTTGTCATATCTAGTTATCCGTGTTGACTGCTTATTTCATTTAGGCAGATTACACTGTCTGCTTAAAAAGGTATAGCGTTATGTGAGGCTTTGAGTTTGACACTTAATCATATCAGCTATGATTAAGTGTCAATAGGTTGATAGATTGACACTTATGATTCGAAGCGTACTAATGGCTCGATATCAATAGATTTACGTGTAGGTTCATCCTTAGGACTGGTGCCAGTATAAACAAAAGCCGTCACATAATCATCTGGACCTACATCGAAATATGCTTTTACCGCTGGTTCGTTACATAGTAATCCAGTGCGCCACACCGTACTGAAACCTTGCGCTTTTAAAGCTAAAATTAGATTTTGCACAGCGGCGCCCGCACTTAACATTTGCTCAAAAGGAGGCACTTTTTTGTGCGCCTGCATGTGGGTGACGACAGTAATGATAAGCGGTGCACGTAACGGCATCGTATGGGTTTTTTTTATGGTTTTTTCAGACAACTCTTCACCATCTTGCAGCGCTTTTGCTTGTGCAGCCTCAACAAGCGCACGACCTAACTCATGACGAGCATCACCTTTAGTCACTATAAAGCGCCATGGACGCAGCTTTTTGTGATCAGGAGCTGTTGCAGCGCACTCAATGGCAGCTTCGATCTGAGAACGAGTCGGCGCTGGAGCATCCAGATTACCCATACTGCGTCTTGAGTTAATCCAGCCTATCATCTCTTCGCTCGTGAGCGGGACGCTATCAGTCGCTATATTCTCAACAAGTATTTTTTTATCGTTTTTATCTTTATTGTCGTCAGTTTCCATTATTTATCCTTGCTTATTGTTGTGAAATGCCAGCGCTATTTTATCGATTAAAGCTATTTTATTATGAATGTAATATTGTTGTAAAAATCATTTAAAATACTCACTCATAAATGCTATGAGTTAAGATTAAGACCAACAGTAAACAAAGACAGCCACCTTTAACGGCTGTCTTTCAAAGAATAGTAATTACGCAGCGTCAACATCTTCAACGCGATGCTCCATTCTTAGGTAATCTTCTGATTGCATTTCAAGCAAGCGTGAACGCGTACGTTCAATCTCAAACGCCAGCTTCTCCCCTTGATATAACTCAAGAATTGACTGCTCCGCGCGTACCAACAGCTTAACGCGGCGATCATAGAACTCATCTACAAGATAAATAAAACGGCGCGTCGGATCACGTAAGTCATCGTCTAATGCTGGTACTGCATTGACCAATACCGTATTAAATTGCTTAGCGATTTCAATAAAGTCCGAAGCGGAACGCGGCTCCATACATAGATGACGAAAGTCGCAGAATAAGATATCTTCGGTGCGGGCATTGATTTTGATTTCACGACCATTAATGATGATAGGCTCGTTACTGATTTTTTGATTATTAGATAAGCTGGCAAAACGGTTGGCTAACCAATGGTGATTGGCTTTGGTCATAGGCGACTCGTACAACTCCGCTTGCTGCAATACGCGCAAACGATAATCAATGCCAGAGTCGATATTCATTACAGTGGTATGACGCTCAACTTCAGCGATAGCGGGCATAAAACGATCACGATGCAAACCGTCTTTGTACAGTCCTGATGGTTCAATGTTTGAAGTCGCCACTAAAGTAACGCCACGATTAAACAACATGGTAAACAAATCGCCTAAAATCATAGCATCAGAGACATTGGAGACAAAAAACTCATCGAAACAGATAATCACTGCTTCTGCATAAATAATATCAGCAACTTTTTCGAGTGGATCACTCTCGCCTTGTATCGCATTTAACTCGCGATGCACGCGCTGCATAAAGTGATGAAAATGCTGACGCATCTTGCGATCAATGGTCAATGAATCATAAAACATGTCCATCATCCAAGTTTTACCACGACCAACCCCGCCCCACATATACAGACCTTTTGGTGCGGCAGGCTTGGATTTTAGAAAGCTAAAAAAGCCTTTTTTCTGTTCTGCACTACTATTGAGCTGATGATAAAGCTCATCAAGGTAGCTCATGGCCTGATATTGCTGCTCATCTCGAGTAAACTCATCAGTACTGATAGCTTGCTCATAGCGTTGCAATGGGGATAATCTCATAATGCGACTCATCGTTAGACAAAATAATTAATTGTGTTTGGACTACTCTATACAGTTGACACGGCTTAATTTAAACCATATTTACTGACTAAAACTGTGCTGTTCAAGCAGCTTCTTCAATTCGGATAAGCGTCCATGGAAAAAATGTCCTGCGCCGTCCACGACACTGACAGCAAGCCCTAAGCGGTCAGCAAAAGCCTGCATATTCTCAGGGTCAATAACCTCATCAGCATTACCGTAAATCTCAAAAGTTTTATCAACTGGTAAGCTCAAATCACTACTGTCGTTCTTTTCTACTGATGGCGCAATAAGGGCAACTTTTGAAATCTCAAAATCACTCAACCCCCAAATATGCGAGGCATCAAGCACCTGCTCAGCAACGCGCGCTGTGACATAACCGCCAAAAGAAAAACCACCAAGCCACAGTTTGCGGGCATTGGTTTGTTCTGCAATCCATTGTAGCACGGTCATTGCGTCCACTACTTCACCTTCAGCATAATCATGCGCACCAGTTGACTGCCCCACACCGCGGAAGTTAAAACGCACCACATGCATGCCATTATCGCGTGCAAAACGGTACATAGTCGTGACTACTTTATTATTCATCGTGCCGTCGAACAGCGGATTGGGATGACAAAGTAGTGCCACCGTATCAGTATTCGCATCATTCGGATTATCTTGTTGCCATAGTGCGTCAACTTCGAGCACGCCAGCAGGAGCAGGAATCAATTGCATAGACTTACTTACTAATTAAGAATGGATACGTTAATTATCCTAGATATGATTTATATTTCAAGTGATTTGCTGTGTACTGGTGGTGTTTGTCTTGTTTTTGCTCTATCACAATTAGCAATCTTATCGCGTTTTCAATTAATTCAACGGCAAAATGCAATATCACTGCAATATCGAACACAATAACCGCCTAGACACTTAAGAGTCGAATAGGTTAGATTTACGCTGTCTATGAATAAACTGATTAGATGACGAGATAGTTGCCTAACTCATATTTGATTTTTATACTTAAGTTTTAATGTTTGATTTTCATGTTTAATTTACAGGAACTAGGAATAATTTATGAATACTTTTAATAAGACCGCAACCTTAACGGCTACTTTAGCCGCAGCTCTCGCATTGAGCGCTTGTCAAAGTACGCCTTCATCTCCTGTTATCCAGCGTGCCAACTCTATTTATGAGACAACTGGCATTGCAGATACCAAAGTAAAAGCTCAAAAAAATGCGATAGACAGTGCGCAAAAAACTTGCCGAAGCAAGCAAGTTATTATTGTCGATGACAAAGTCAAATATAACGGTATTTTAGATGAACGTGCTGGCCGCATGGTTGGGCAGGCCGGTGCAGTCCTCGGTTCAATTTTTGGTACTGGCTCGCCAGACTTGTCACGTAGCGACGACTATGAGTATACGATCAACTTCCGTTGCCAATAACGTTAACATTGCTCAGAAAAACACTGTGATTTAGCATTTAGCCAATAAGTCTGCGAGAATAATAATATATTAATCGCAGGTTTGTTGGCTTCTCTTTTTGTGTGTGCATTTTTAAGTTAAACTATCCTGTTCAATGTTTAGCACCCCCTAGTCAACCTGTAAGTCTTAACTACCTTTGGTCTACTATTATGCGTAAACCCAATCTTTCAAATGTTAAACAAGCTAAGGTCTTAGCGCCCGCAAAAGATTTAGCGACTCTAGAGGCCGAACTCGCTGAGCAAGAGAATAGTCTAGAATTAGAAGACACTGTCCTGCGTTTAAGTGACTACTTGTCAGCGGTTGAGATGGTTATCAAGCAGACCTTTGACCATCGTGTATGGGTAAAAGCAGAAATTCGTAATCTGTCTAGCAAAGGTGGACATTATTACTTTGAATTGGCAGAAAAAGATGACGATGGTAAAGTCATTGCCAGCTGCCGTGGTAACCTCTGGCGCTTTAAAGCCGCACGCGTCTTAGCGAAGTTTGAGCGTGCAACCGGTATGCCGCTTGACCGTGATTTGACGGTACTCCTTAAAGTATCGGCAGGTTTTCATGCGCAATATGGCTTCTCGCTCACCATTGAAGATATTGACCCCAGCTATACACTGGGAGACTTGGCGCGTCAATATGCGGAAATGGTCGACCGTTTGACGGGTGAAGGACTATTACACCTGAACCAGCAGTTGCCTACCCCATTTGATATCGAACATGTGCTGGTCATCGCCCCTGAAAAGGCTGCCGGATTGGGCGACTTCCAAGCCGATGCAGATCGCTTAGCCAGTACAGGTGCTTGTCATTTTCATTATCATAATGCTACCTTTCAAGGCAATCACGCCCCGAGCGAGATCCGTCAAGCAATCGTCAGCGCCCAACAGCAATTCCAAGATACTTATCAGCGGTTGCCAGATTTATTAGTAATTATTCGCGGTGGTGGTGCGGTAGGTGACTTGGCTTATCTCAATGATTATGAACTCGCCGCCCTAGTTGCCGAGCAACCTATCCCTGTGTGGGTTGGCATTGGTCACGAGCGTGACAAAGTTATCTTAGATGAGGTCGCGCATACTAGCTTTGATACGCCATCTAAAGTGATTGCAGCTATCATGGCGCATTTAGCCCAGCTAGTCACTCAGACGCTGCAATACCAAGCACAAATCAAACAAGCTGCTCAACGGCAGTTGAATATGGCTGAGCAAAAAACGTCACGCCAGTTAAGCCAAATACAATCACAAACGATTGGTCAGCTAACCGCACTGCAAAAAGACAGTGATTATGCGTGGCGTAGCATTCAGCAAAGCGCACAGCGCCAAGTTAAGCAAGCAGTAAGACTAACAAGCGATCTGCGCGCGCAGACTCAATCCTCTGCTTATCAGCAGTTAGCAATCGCTGCTACTTATAGTCAAGACTATCGAAAAACTGTGATGCAAAGTGCTCAGCAACACGTCATACAAGCACAGCGTGACAGCGAACATCTACGTGACATTGTACTCTTGCATCGTCCTTCTCGCGTGCTCAAACAAGGCTATACCATGCTTACTGATGCAAAAGACAAGCAAATACTGACCAGCAGTGCGCAGCTTTATCCTGAGCAAACGGTACATATTGTCTTAAAAGATGGTAAAGCAAAAGCACAAATTATTGATGTGGTGGCCAAGTAGTTATAGTCTATTTACTATAAAAGACACAGGTCTACTGGGATAAATTTTGCGCAGCCTCTGGAGTGACGAAGTCGCACAGCAATCAAGGAAAATTTGTACCAGCAGCCGATTACAATGGGTGTACTTCTTTTATTTAGGATCAACCATAATAAGTAATATCAACAACCATTGAAATCAAAACTTTTAATGACTATTTATCCACCTTTTTTCTTAACCTTAGACTTGAATATTAGGAAACCTTATGACAACCCCTACTCGCCGACGCAAAAAAGCCGCCCCAAAAACCTTTAAGGCGGCTTACGATATTCTAAAAACTAATGCTGCTGAACTACAGCAGCAAGATGAGCCGGATATCGATAATTTGATGACCACGGTTGAAGAGTCGATTGCTGCTTATCGCGTTTGCGAAACCCGTATCAATGCCGTACAACAAGCACTAGATGCAGCTTTTGCAGAAGAAGTAAAATCTGAGGAAATAGATAGCTAAATTATATCTACTCTGGCTCATCAACCTCAAAGACTTGGCGCAGATAGGCAAGATAGGTATCATTATTGATCATGGTCTTGCCTGGGCTGTCAGACAATTTAGCGACTGGCTGCCCATTGCACTCAACCAGTTTGAGGACGATATTTATCGGTGTGATGCCCATATCATTGGTGAGATTGGTACCAATGCCAAAGCTGGTCTTGATTTGACCCTTAAAGTATTGATGCAACTCCCAAGCATTTTCAAGATTCAAACCGTCACTAAAGGTCAAAATCTTAGTCTTAGGATCTATCTTTAACTTTTTATAATGAGCAATTGCCTTATCACCCCAGATATATGGGTCGCCGCTATCATGACGCAAACCATCAAATAGCTTGGCAAAATACAAGTCAAAGTCACGTAAGAACGCGTCCATTCCGACAACATCTGTCAGCGCAATGCCTAAATCGCCACGATACTCATGCACCCACGCTTCAAGGGCGGCTTTTTGTGAATCACGCAAACGCACATCCAATGCCTGAAATGCCTGCATAAACTCATGCGCCATGGTACCGATGGGTGTCATTCCTAGCTTTTTTGCCAAATAAACATTTGATGTACCGCTAACGATATTTGGTTCAGCTTTGTGCAAGGTCTCAACCACATGAGCTTGCCAAACTTTACTAAAGCGTCTACGAGTACCAAAATCAGCGACGATAAATGGTGGTGTATCATGACTATACTTTGCTTGTTCCTCTGCATATTGATGCAACAACGCAACTTTTGCGTCCAGTCTACGCTGTCCTTCTTCAATGACACTAGGATCTGATAAGGCATTGAAATATAACTCATTTACTATCGCTAATACAAAAACTTCGAAGAACATCGCCTGAATCATAGGCCCTTCGATATCGATGCATAAACGGCCTTTGCCATCGGTACTGACAGTAATAAAACGACGCTTCAGCTTAAACAATTCCAAATAATCAACGAAGTCTGAACGAATAAAGCGCAAACCACGCAAATATTCCAATTCATCTTCTAAAAATCGTAACTCACACAAGCTATCTAGTTGATGCTCTAACGAGTCTTTGATGTCGGCTAACGGATAAGCCGTGTCTTTATTATTGCGGCAGCGAAAGCGATAAACGCCATGCGTCTGCGGAAACTGATGCAACATGGCTTGTAACATCGTAAATTTATACAAATCGTTATCGAGTAACGAGGTAATAATAGGTGCATAGGTAACGGTCATGCTATGGCCTTAAAAACGCAAAAATAAGAAATAAACGTCACCAATACGTAAAGCGACATAATATAAGGGCGATAAGCTTACAACGCCTACTAAGCGTGAGTTATCAGTAAAAAGTTAAGTATAACGAAGTTTGTTGTTTTTTTCAGAATTCGCTCTTGATTGCAGCAAAATTACTACGCTTGCCTATGGCGGGCTTGTCCTCAATCTGCACCTTAAGCTAGACCTCTTGCAAAAGTAGCACTTCATTGAGCTTTATGAACAAAGCTTCAAGGCTTAGCACTGATTTATGCAAGAGGTCTAATACATTAATATTTATAAACCAAACGGGAAGGTATCGAATGTTCCTTCCCCTATCTCTTTTGTCAAAGCTTCAACCGCACGCGTTTTATCAAACCAGATATACTCATCAAACTGAGAGGGCAAAGAGGCATAAAAATAATGACTCTGTCGCTCAGTTTCAGGTCTATAAATGACGCCTATCGCTCGTTCTAATCGCTCTGGGAGTAATTCTTTACGGATGTCTTCATTAAGTGGATAACGCAATGGTAAAAGAAAATTATCAGTAGATACCTCATGAAAAATACGTTCATAACTGTCAATGTGTGAGGGCTGTACTTGTTTTACCTCCATTGGCCCTCCCCATCTAGATGCAGCGGCAACGGTACCGTGATCGGTGCCAAAACCTATATTATAGGCTTCGTCGCCATATTCTTGCCGTGCCAATTGGCCTATATTTAATTCGCCACGTGCGCTCATTTGAGTTGCCCGAGCATCACCAATATGGGAATTATGCGCCCAAACGACCGCCTTTGATTTGGAGCCTCTAAACTCAAGTACCGCCTATAGTGTTTCAAACATATGTTGATCACGCTGATTCCATGAGTTGTTTTCAGCAGAATACTTTTCATCGTAATACATAGTGCGGTAATAACGTTCGGCATTGACTATCAGCTTGGCATTTTGTTCGGCGTCAAAAAATTGTTCTTTATTGGCTATAGAATACTCTAAATATTTCTTCAGTAAATCCTGTAGGTTTTTTAGTACTTCTGCTTCACAACTTTTATGCTGCTCGGTCATCACCGCACGGCTGTACAAAGCAGGGTCATTTGCCCAAGGCATCAGACAGCCATAACGCTCGCGGGCAATTTCTGCAGTCTTAGGATCTACTTGCTGTAAATAGTCCAATACCGCTTCAATAGAACTGTATAAGCTGTATAAATCCAGACCATAAAATCCTACTTTTTCTTCTGAAGATTCTGTTTTATCATTGTATGCATGAAGCCAATGGGTAAATTCAAGCATGGATTGATTGGCCCACATCCAAGTAGGAAATCTGGAAAAAGGCTTATTTTGAAGCAAAGCATCCTGTTCTCTGCCATGAATATAACGATGGATATGCGCGGCATCTGGCCAGTCAGCTTCAGCAGTGATAATAGTAAAATCTTTCTTTTCTATGAGTTCTTTAGTTATACGTGCCCGCATTTCATAAAATTCAGCCGTTCCATGTGATGCCTCGCCAAGCAACACAACACGGCTGTCTCCAATACGCTCCATGAGATTATCTAGATTGACGTCATCAATATTTGCAAAATGTTCACTTGATTGATCAATTAATTCAGGCAAAGTCCTATAATTTTTCATTACTTTACTCTCCCCAACCTGCTGCACCAATCAGAGGTACAAAACGAACGCCTCCCAAATCTTCTGTCTTATATTCATCTTTACTGATACGCCGAATACGTACAAGTTTTTGTGACTTCAAGGACTTACCAACGGGAATGACCATGCGTCCGCCAATGACTAATTGTTCTTTAAGTGTTTGCGGTACTTCAGGCCCTCCTGCTGCCACTATGATGGCATCAAAAGGTGCTTTTTCAGGCCATCCAAGGGTACCATCGCCATGCTTGACCTGAACATTGGTATAGCCCGTTTCTTTAAGTTTTACCTGAGCAGTATCTGCCAAAGCTTTGTGGCGCTCAATCGTATAGACAGTCTTACAGATCTCCCCAAGCACGGCTGCGGCATATCCCGACCCTGTACCGACTTCAAGTACGCGGTCATCTGACTTCAACTCAAGTGCCGCAGTCATCAATGCAACAATATAAGGCTGTGAAATGGTCTGATTTTCCTCAATAGGTAAAGGTGAATCTCTGTAAGCAGATTCAATGAGATCGGTAGGCGTAAATGCTTCACGTGGTACCGCATTTAGCGCATTAAGTACTGTTTGATCATGTAAGCCGCGAGCCACAAGTTGGTCATTTACCATTTGCTGTCTTAATTTTTTAAAATTACTCATTATGGTCTCCTTAATTTTCATTTTAGAAGATTCAGTATCACATACAGACACTCCTAAATAAAAAAGGTATAACAATGTGTAACTGAGAAAAATTCATTCGCTGGCTGTACGTCGTCCCAAAGCCTTTAAGTCGTACCAAAGATTACATAAAAGAGCTTCTTGTGATTCAAAATTTTTAACGGTTATAAATGTTTAACTCACTCTAGGCTTTAGCACTCATAAATTGCGCCACATAATCATCAGCCGGATTATGGCGTAACTCATTAGGTGTACCCGTTTGCACTAAACGCCCACCATTCAAGATACTGATACGCTGACCGACTTTTACCGCTTCATCGATATCATGGGTGATAAAGACAATAGTCTTATTCAGCCGTTCTTGTAGCTCAAGCAACTGATCTTGCAGCTGGGCACGAATGAGCGGATCAAGCGCGGAGAACGCCTCATCCATCAGCAAGATTGGATTATCTGTTGCCAGTGCGCGTGCCAGCCCGACACGCTGCTGCATACCACCTGACAGCTCATCAGGATAGCTATGCTCTAAGTTTGGCAATCCAACTTCGTTAAGCCAATGTCTTGCAACTTCATGGCGTTCGCTAATACTCATCTTACGCACACGCAGACCATAAGCGACGTTTTGCATGACGGTCATATGTGGCACTAGGCCAAAATGCTGAAACACCATGCTGACCGTTTGCTGGCGATAGTGCTGCAACTCTTTGTCATCAAGCTCTAACACATTAATCGCAGAAGGTGACTTTTCGTTTCCCACTGGATCTTTATTGATATCGGTAGTCGTTGCAGTTGACTGAATGTCAGTGGTAGGTTTTTTCATATTGGCAGGATTTTTTGTATTAGTAGGACTTTTTGCATTGATAGAGGTATCAACCCATATTTTACCGCTGGTTGGATCAATTAAGCGATTGATATGCCGTATCAACGTTGATTTCCCAGAGCCTGACAACCCCATAATACAATGCAGCTCGCCTGCCTTAATATTCAAATTAATATCATATAACCCAACCGAATAGCCAGTTTGCTCTTTAACCGCAATGCTATCCATACCCTCAGACAGTAGTGCCAGAGCAGCCTGTGCTTGTGTGCTGCTGGCATTATAAATCTTACTGATGTTCTCTAGCTGGATATGATTCATCATTGCTCTCGCTGTTTATATTTTTTTATTTTCGTTATTGTGGTTTTCGCTGTTTGTTACGCTCACTTTTAACTGGTCATGCTCACTTTTAACATTAAGCAAACGACTAACCAATCGGGCGTTTACCTGCGTCAATGGTTTTTTGACGCGCACGCTTGCCCTGACCAAATGCTTGAGTAATACGGTCAATAATAATGGCGACAATGACGATAGCGGTACCTGCTTGTAAGCCTTGGCCGATATTGAGCGTTTGGATAGATTGCAAGACATCTTCACCAAGACCAGGTGCGCCAATCATGGAGGCAAGTACTACCATGGCAAGCGACATCATTACTGCCTGATTAATCCCTGCCATGATACTGGGTAGCGCTTGCGGCAATTTAATCCAGATGAGCAGCTGTAAATGCGTACTACCAAACGAACGCCCTGCCTCGACCATCTCGTGATTGACTTGTGTAATACCCAAAGTCGTCAGACGAATGAGTGGCGGCAGTGCATAAATGACCGTAGCAAATAGCGCTGGCACTTTACCAATACCGAACAGCATAAGCACTGGAATGAGATAAACAAAACTGGGCATGGTCTGCATGACATCTAGTATAGGTGTGACGATTTTACGCAGCACCTTACTACCCGACATAGCAATGCCAATAGGTATACCAATCACCACCGTGACCAACACCGATACAATAAGCAGAGCAAAGGTATCAATCAACGCGCCCCACAGTCCAAACGCGCCAATGAGAAATAACCCTGCCCCGCATGCTAGCGCAAACCATATCTTGCGCACACCAAACCATGCCAATACCGTCACAAGCGCAATAATCAGCCAAGGTGGCATAATGGTTAATAGACGCTCAATGGGTAACAGTAAATAGGTTAATGCCATCGTGCTAATGGTACGAAACACATCACCGTAATTTTGGACAACGTTTGCTAATGTGTTATTAAGCGGAGTCTCAAGTGACCATGAAGGGAAGCTTGATGATAAGCCAAATCGATTATCACCGGCTGCACTTTTATTAACAATACCAGTATTAGCAACAGCAGTACCTGTTAGGCTAATACCTAACTTAGCAGCAAGACTTGTGGCCGCTTCATCAGATAACCATGATTGCCAGACATCTGGATTTTCACGCAAGAATGTTAATGCTTGCTCATCCCCACTACGTTTGCTTTCGCTCATCTCCAAAATAGCACCATTGAGTTCATCAGAGGTGAACTGTATGTTTTTGAAGACATCGGCCAGCTCAGGATTAGACTCAATAAATGGTGTAGATACGGCGATACCTAAAGGTGATACAGGGAAGCCAGAGACACAGTCGGCTGTGCCATCAGCTCGTAGCAAATCTTGCCAACAGACGTCATTATGGGCAGGGAATTCTAATGATGCAAAGTCATACTTTGCCATCAAGCCCGTAGGCTGCCAGTAGTAGAATAATAGCGGTTTATGCTGTTCAAAAGCGGAGGCAATCTCGGCATCGAGAGCAGCACCCGTTCCAGGATGGGCGTTGTTAAAAACACTATCCAAACCAGTATTCTTAAGCAAACGAGTGTTAAAAATCTCACACGTCCAACCAGACGGACAATTCATAAAGCGTGACTTACCGGGTTCTTCGGGGTCTTTAAATAGCTCAGCATACTTAGGCAAATCTTGATGACTGCGTAGACCTGGGTTTTCTTCTAGTACATATTTAGGAACATACCAACCTTGAGTTGCGCCGCCCTTGAGCGTATCGCCAATGACCGCCACTTTATTTTGTTCAATGGCTTGTTCCATGATTGGTGAGCGTCCAACCCATTGCTCCCCAATTACTTGGATGTCGTTTTGAGACAATGCAGTTTCAAGCGCAGGACCAGCACCCGGCACCTCTTCGATCGTACAATCATAGCCATCTTCAGCGATGTACTTGAGCACTCCAGAGATGAATTGACCGCTCTCCCATGTCAGTGCGCCAAATTTGATTGGTGATTCGCAAGCTGCTGACGCCGACACCGGCAATAACAACGCGCTCATACACAGTAAACTTAACGCAATCCATTGGCGCATGTTATGTCCTATTTGTCGTTACTTTAGCTGGTCATTATTATTGAAGTTTGTTTCTAATCAGAAATATAAATTTACCACAACTACCGTCTAGTAATATTACGAAGTGTAGCGATTTATAGTATTGATGACAAATGCTTATTTATCAATCACTAACGCTAATCCTTAGACCGTTGTGCATATGGAATCTCAAATACTACTGAGATGAATAACATCGCAAAATCGATACAGCAATCCACGATAAAACAAATACAGTGCTGCTTAAATGAATTTTGCGCAGTCTCTGTCTGGCATAGCGCACAGCAAGCAAGGTAAATTTATACCAATAGCACGTTCTAATGGCTATAGCTTTTTCTTGAATACTGACTGTATTTCAAACAAAAAATAGCGCCTATGTTAATAGACGCTATGATACTTTGAATGGCAAAACTCAAATATTGGTTACTTTAACAGCAGAGCCATACCTTTTCTAAACAGCTCGCCATAAGGCGGTAACAGCAAGTTCATACCATTAAGTTTAGATTGTACGAAGACAGGCTTCATATGACTTAAGCGCTCAAACCCTGCTTTGCCATGATACGCACCGACACCTGAATGTCCTACTCCGCCAAACGGCAAATCATGCTGGGTCACATGCAAGATGACCTCATTAATACAGACTCCGCCCGACACCGTATGCGTACGCACCTTGTCGATATCGCGATCATTGTTACCAAACACATATAGCGCCAATGGACGTGGACGCGCATTGATAAAATGAATCGCATCATCAAGCGTCTCATAATGCATCAGTGGCAAAATCGGTGCAAAAATCTCATTTTGCATTACTTCACTATCCGCCTCAGGATCAGCAACGACAACTGGTGGCATTAAGCGCGTCTCAGAGCTTGCCTCAACATCAGTAAGCGGCTGCACACTATCAGCTGGCAACTTTTGCAGATAACCTGCTACACGCTTAAACTGCTCATCATTGATAATGTGGCTATAGTCTTGGTTATTGTCAATATTGGGATAGTGTTTTTGCATCCACTCTTTTGCTAGGCTAATAAAGCGCTCGTGATGTTGACGTTGAATCAATACATAATCAGGCGCGATACAAGTCTGACCCGCATTAAGGGTTTTACCCATCATTACCCGATTAACCGCATTTTCAAGATTCACATCATCAAGCACGATGACCGGTGATTTACCACCAAGCTCAAGAGTCACTGGCGTTAAATTCGGTGCCGCAGCCGCCATGACTTTTTTGCCCACTGCAGTAGAGCCAGTATAGAGTAGATGATCAAAAGGTAACTTACTAAAAGCCTCAGCAATATCGACTTCTCCCAGTACCACACAGACCATATCTGGTGAAAAATAATGCGCGACTGCTTTAGCAAAAGCTTCGGCAAATTTGGGCGCGGCCTCACTCATTTTAACCATTACCCGATTACCAGCGGTAAGTGCATCAATCATCGGTCCTATTGCCAAAAATAGCGGATAATTCCATGGCACCATAATGCCAACCACTCCTAATGGCTGCGGCTGAATCTCATTGTGCGCGGGCATATATAATGCTGAAATAGAAACGCGGCGGGTTTTCATCCATGCCTTGCCATGTTTTTTGGCATGACTGATACCAGTAAAGCTAGGGAATAGCTCTGCAAACTGAGTTTCTGACTCGCTACGATAGCCAAAATCTGCACTGATAGCCTTGGCCAAGTTTTTTTGATTATCGCTAAGTAGAGCTTCTAGATTGTCTAACTGAGCCTCACGAGTTGCCCAATCAGTAATAGGATGGGTGCGACTTAGGGTTTGCAGGTGTGAAAATTTCGCCTGTAATTGTTCTATAGTAGTAATAGTGCTCAGCGAGGTATCAGAGCTGCTTGTCATTTGAGTATTTATAGCTTGGTCGTTTATAGTTTGGTCATGATCTGTCATGTGTCGTCCTTGTCGTACACGCTAAAGTGAAAGCACCCTAGCCAGTTGCTATTTAATGTAGCGCATTGATCAATGAATGAAAAGGTCGATTCACATACTGGTAGGTTTGCATAAATTATTTTTTGAAGCAGCATCTGTATTATCTAAGAAGGAAGCATTCGCCTATTTAAGGTTGGGTGATAATAGCAAAAACTGCTAAACTCGTTATTATCATTAATTATTTAATATTATTACCTATTTAGTATCATTATCTATCTTACCTAAAGCAAATTGCTCATACAACAATAAGATGCTGACCGTCATGCAAAAACCCATACCAGAAACGATGCAAATAACATCATCAGAAACGTCGCAACAAACCTCACAACAAATAAGCGATATGCTCGTCAGAAAATCGTTATCCTCTGCTGACTACAATCCTACTCATGACGCGATGCTAGAGCGCACACTGGAACGTATCGCCTTAAAGAAAGAACAAAGCTTGCGTACGCCTGACGAGTTATGGGTAATTGATCATAACGATGTCTATACCCTTGGGCAGGCAGGTAAAGAAGAACATATTTTGCAGCATACAGACACACCCATCATTAAGACCGATCGCGGTGGACAGGTGACGTGGCATGGACATGGACAACTGGTCGTCTACTGGCTATTTGACCTACATAGTCTCGGCTGGAGCGTCCGCAATCTCGTGTCACATGCCGAGCAAGCGATAGAAGATGTAGTCAACGACTGTTTAAAAAGTCTGGCATCATCTGACATTAATAATGACAATATTAATGGCAATATCAGCGCTCATTCGCGTCGCGATGCGCCAGGTGTCTATTTATATGCCAACATGTCTCATACGCAAAATGGCGATGCTGACGTTGATATTGATAGAAATGGTGACAACCAGTCTGTCTCGCCAGCAGAAGACGCCATTATGTTAGGTAAAATCGCTTCACTAGGTTTTAAGATTAAGCATGGCTTTAGCTATCATGGCATTGCGTTAAATCTAAATTGTGATTTATCAGCATTTAATGCGATTAACCCTTGCGGTTATGCTGGCATGCAGATGTTGCGATTGGCTGACTTTGTAGCGATGAGTGAGAAACAGAATAAGCAAACAAACGAAGCATTAGGTTATGAGCAAATTACCCAAAAGCTCATCGATAACATTGCCAAACGTCATGCAGGCCTGATTGAATTACGTCCAATCGCCTCCTATAAATAGCAGCTGGACTTAACGTCTTGAGTTAATCGTCTCGTGTCAATTTGCGTTATTGAGTCTTATTTTGCATAATATCGTGCCTTCTTGGACTTAAGCTTAATGAGAAAATTTAAGCCAAACTTGTTATACTCGCAGGCGGCACAGATTAGGCATAGCGATAAACATACTACGCCAATATATGACCCTTTAATTATTTTCCGCTAACCAAGCATTTATAACAAAAGCAAATAGGAGCATTCTATGGCAGACTTCAATAAAATCTTAGACGCAGGCGACGTTGATGGCGGCATTATTAATGTCGTAATCGAAATCCCAACTGGTAGCAGTCACAAAATCGAATGGAATCGCGAGTTAGCCGTATTTGAGCTTGACCGTATTGACCCACAGATTTTCGCCAAACCTTGCAACTATGGTTTTATCCCACAAACGCTTGATGAAGATGGTGATGAGCTTGATGCGCTAATTCTTACTGAGCAGCCTTTAACGACTGGTATCTTCTTAAAAGCCAAAGTTATCGGTGTGATGAAGTTCGTTGATGATGGTGAAGTTGATGACAAAATCGTCGTTGTACCAGCTGATGATCGCAACAATGGTAATGCCTATAACAGCTTAGCAGACCTACCTGAGCAAATCATCAAACAGTTAGAGTTCCATTTTAGCCATTATAAAGACCTTAAAAAACCAGGTACTACTGTGGTTGAATCATGGGGTGATGTCGCAGAAGCGAAAGAAGTGATTAAAGAGTCTATCCAACGCTGGAAAGATATGTAAATTATCGCTTTAGGTGATAAGTAAGCATTATTTAAAATACCGCAATCATCGTCATGACGGCGGTATTTTTTTGTGTAAATTTAGGTCGTATTGAAAAACTATCAAGTTATAAAGGTTTTACCTTATAGTCAGGTCAATATAAAAGAGATTCAGTGAGACTGGGACAAATTTTGCGCAGCCTTTGTCAGCGTAGACACAGCACGCAAGAAAAATTTTTCCCAGTCTCGCGTCATAAGCTAGTGTATCCATTTAATCTAGTATCAACTGTACCATCCAACAATAATTTTATAGAGATAACATTGCTATAATGGTCATCATTCTTTACCAGCGCTTTAACGTCATTAAATAGCAAGGACTACCATGTTTAACTCCGACCCAAACTTAAAACCTATCAGTGCAAAGCTGCCAAAAGCTATCATTATGATGGTCGAAAAAGGCAATTTAGTCATGGCGATTAAGTCTTTAGCGGAAGATGAGAATATCAGTATGGACGAAGCAAAGTTGCGTATCGATGCTTATGAGACCGAGCTTAAGAACAAACAACAGCAAAACCTTACCACTATTGCTAATAAACAAGGCATTCCAAACGAAGCCCTCAGCTTTGATAGAGAACCAGAAGTAGAAACCATGCCTGAATCATTAATCAAGCATCGCGTCAAAACAACGAAATCTGAACAAGGATTTAAAAGCTTACAAAAAGGCGTTGATAGTAAATTAAATGATATAGGCTATAAAAAACCGCTCCTCCCTTATTGGGCTAAGCGGCTGATAGTCATTGCGGCCATTATGGCAGGATTGTTTTGGATACTATGGCGCGTATTTGGCTAACACTTCAAACTATTAACAAATAACATAACAATTTAAGTTAAGCGAATATCTGGATTGTAGAGTATTGCCTATATTCAAGCTAATTAACCCTGCTTAATGATGAGGATGAATATTTTGATAGAAATGTTAGCCCATTACATTGATGTGATTGCCAAGATAGTCGAAGTCATTGGTGTACTTATTATGTTCTTTGGATTATTTTTTGCTTTTTATCGAGGCATTCGCTTAACTGGCGGTTTCAATCATGATACCTACGTCCAGATTAGGCAGACCGTTGGCAAGTCTATTTTGCTAGGTTTAGAGGTACTCATCGCTGCCGACATTATGGCAACTGTCGTTACAGAACCTACGTTACGCAGTGTTCTAGTATTAGGCTTTATCGTACTTATTCGAACTTTTTTGAGCTTGTCACTACAAGTCGAGCTAGAAGGACGCTTCCCTTGGCAAAAAGAAAAATCACCACAGGGGTCACAGCGTGTGAATCAAAAACTTCACAATGAAACCTTTGATAACTCAAATCCAGATTTAGACCCTTGACCTCAAACTCAAAAGACGCATTGTAGATAATGCTATTGGTATGACAGCTATTTAAGTCATTCGTGCGCTTGCAAAAAAGCCTCGACCACGCGAAACTGCCCAGCGGTGCTCTCCTCACCATACATCGCTTGGCGAAAAGCATTAGAGTTAGGAATACCCGTGGTATACCAAGCAATATGCTTGCGGGCGATACGGCAACCAGAGTATTCACCGTAAAAGCCATATAGCTCTTGCAGATGTGCCAGTACAATCTCTTTGATTTCGCTAACACTTGGCGCAGATAGACTCTCACCAGTACGCAAAAAATGCCCGATATCACGAAATAACCACGGTTGCCCTTGAGCAGCACGGCCAATCATCACCGCATCGCAGCCTGTTAACTCGTAAACACGCTGAGCCTTTTGCGCGCTATCAATATCACCATTGGCAATGACCGGAATGCTGATGCTTTCTTTAACTTCACGTATCAGCTCATAACGCGCTTCGCCTGTATACATATCCTCACGAGTGCGCCCATGAATAGCAATGGCAGCAATACCCGCTTGCTCTGCTCGCTTCGCCACGCGCAAAATATTCTCGCGTCCATTCTCAAAACCCAAGCGCGTTTTTAATGTCACAGGTGCATTTACGCTATTTACCGCAGCATCTAATAAACGCGCGACCAAATCTTCGTCTTGCAGCAATGCAGAACCCGCTAGCTTGCGACAGACTTTTTTGGCGGGACAGCCCATATTGATATCGATAATCTGCGCACCATTATCAATCTGATAACGTGCCGCCTCAGCAAGCTTATCCGGCTCAGCCCCAGCTATTTGGGCAGAAATTGGCGCGATTTCGTTATCAAAATTGGCACGATAGAGAGATTTTTTGCGAGCATAAAGCGCCGTATCAGCGATTATCATCTCGCTGACTGCGTGACCGGCACCAAATGATTTGCATAATCTGCGAAAGGGATTGTCCGTCACACCTGCCATCGGCGCCACCATCAGACGGTTTTCAATCGTCAGACCACCGATAGTTAACGGTTGTAACAACGGATGATCATTAGCGATTTGTGCTGACGACTCAGAAGAAACTGGATTATTTATAGGCATAAAAAACGGCTTGATTCATGGTGAAAACAAGCCGTTATTCTAAGGGTTCTTGACTTTATTGCAAGCCATTCAGATGAATAACTTGCAACAATAAATACTCAGTTTTAATAATTAAACCAACTATTTATCAAACACACTACCCTGCTCTAAAGTGATATCTTCATCATGCTCTTGCATGCGCCACGGTAAACTATCTGGCGAGACATTTAAGAAGTGTAGGTATTTTTCAAACTGATCAATGATATCATTAATCACCGATTCTGATTGATAACCATATAAATCATAGGTTTGACCGCCACGGCGTAGATATACCTCAGCACGATGATGGTGCTCTTGCGGTAATTCATTGGCCATATCCTCAGTATAATAGTCAGGAATCTCATGCTCTGACAAACGAACTTCGTACCAGAATTCAACGTTATCACCACGTCTTAACTCCAATACAGCACGATCATTAACCTCATCATAGTTAACATCAGGTAACCAACCTGTTTCGGCAAACTTCTCTGCAACTTCACGCATTGACGATAGAACCGTGCCTTTTATATAACCAAGCACTTTATCACGCGTTGGCTGATTGGTTATATAATCAATACGGTCACGCCAGGCGTCGAGTTTGAGTAGATGTGGCGGAAGATGATTGTCATTGGCTAGACTCTGATTGCGATGTCCTTCAATACGTAGCGCACGCCACATACCAAATGTCGAAATCAATATAATGACTGCAAAGGGTAAGGCGCTGACGATAGCGGCTGTTTGCAAAGCGCTTAGACCACCAGCGATGAGTAGAGCTGCGGCGACTGCCCCTTCAGTTATCACCCAAAACGAGCGCTGCCACCATGGCGTATCACTACGCCCGCCCGCAGCAAGCGAGTCAATAACCAATGACCCTGAATCCGATGAAGTCACAAAAAAGGTAATAATTAATATTACTGTCAATGATGACACTATCTGGGTGAATGGCAAATTCTCTAACAATTTAAATAACGCTATCGCTTGGTTATTCTGCACTTCACTAATCAAGGCGTCGTAACCATCAACCATAATCATATGTAACGCGGTATCACCAAATACCGAGAACCAAAAGAAAGTAAATAGCGTTGGCACCAACATTACGCCTAACACAAACTCACGAATGGTGCGACCACGACTAATCTTAGCAATAAATAAACCGACAAAAGGCGCCCATGCAATCGTCCATGCAAAGATAAATAGTGTCCAGCTACCAATCCAATCACTCGATTGATAAGCTTGCAAGCTAAAGGTACGCTCAACGATATTACCCAAATAGCTGCCTGTATTTTCCATAAAAGCATTTAGAAGAAAAACAGTAGGGCCAACGATAAATACAAATAGCATCAGTGCCGTTGCTAGCAACATGTTTAAGATAGACAACCGCTTTACGCCTTTATCCATACCTGCTAACACAGATACCAAGGCAGCAGCTGTCACTAAGGCAATGATAATAACCTGCACAGTCGTACTAACTGGAACCATATTTGGTAGCAAATAATTTAGCCCAGCGTTAATTTGCGCCACCGATAGACCTAGGCTAGTGGCGATACCGAACATGGTACCCACAATCGCAAACACATCGACGGTATGGCCAATAGGGCCATAGATCTTGTCACCAATTAATGGATATAAGGTTGAGCGCACTGACAATGGCAAGCCATGACGAAAGGAAAAATACGCCAGTGATAAACCTACCACGCCATAAATAGCCCAAATATGAAAACCCCAGTGAAAATAAGCAATTTGCATGGCTTCTTTGGCCGCAGCTATGGTTTGAGGCTCTGACAATGGCGGCGTTGCAAAATGTAGCACAGGTTCGGCGACACCATAGAATAGCAAGGCAATACCGTAGCCTGCCGAAAACAACATGGCAAACCATTCAAGAAACTTATACTCAGCCTCTGCATGGTCAGGACCCAGCTTAATACTGCCATAAGATGAAAATGCTAAGGCAACAATAAACACTAAGAATATAGCGACTGCTAACATATAAAACCAACCGAAAGTATCGGTGGTAAAAGCCAGTACTGTACTAAATAACTCGCCAGCAGCTACTGGATTAATCGCTGTGCCAATCACCAGCAACAGCATGATGGCAGCTGCTGGTAAAAATACTGGCAGCAAAATGGTAGAGCGAGGTAATTTACTCATAAAAAATAATGTCCTCAAATTAATGCAGCGTTATTGAATAAAAAGGTCATTCGTAGAAGCAATGTAGAACCGATGCGCCCAACAAAATATAGTTTGTACCATACTCTTTGTCTGAACCCCAGATGTAGCACTGACTTGTAACACTACTTTAACGATTGTTACATGACTATTACCAAGCAATAAAAAAGGCAGCTTGCTAGCTGCCTAGTTATACTTATTGAGAAAACCTTAATATATAACGATCAAACTGGCTTTACCAGATTAAAAAACAGTGTTTTTATTTTATGAATCGGAAATTATCGCTGCAAGTTGTTTGGCAGTTTCAGCAAGTTTTTCACTATCTGCCTGCTTAACTGCATGGCGACCTAGCTCATGGATGCTTGATGGAATCAGATGTACATGGTAATGAAATACCGTCTGCCCAGCTTGCGATCCATTCAATTGCATTTGAATAATACCTTCACGCTCAAATACCTGACGTTGCGCTTGCATGACCTTTTTAGACGTCATCAAAACAGCTGCGGCATATTCTGGTTCAAGATCCACTAAATCAACGGCTTTTTGCTTAGGTATTACCAGTACATGACCCTCTGCTTGCGGCATAATATCCATAAAGGCGAGGGTTTTATCATCTTCATAAACCTTGTGATATGGAATATCACCGTTTAGCATTTTGGCAAAAATATTGTTTTCATCGTATTTGGTTTTCTGATTAGCTTGTGTCATTATTTTTTCCTTAAATATTTATTAATGGTTAATGCATCATCGTATCTGGTTACATATTACCTGCCATATATAGTGGACGAAATATAGTCTGAGTACAAGACACATCTAAAACTGTTAACGTGCAGGCAAGTCGCTACTTGATAGCTATCTTCTAACAATATTAGCAATCTAAACACTCTATTTTATTGGCGTGCAAGCCCTATTCAATGCTATATTAAGCCCTCACTTTGTTAATGTTAGGTTTATGAATTTGACTACCTTACCTACTCAGTCATCATCTAATTCTGATTCTGATACACCATTATCTGCAGTGTCAGATCATGTAGAATCACTGGAAAATAGCGCCAGTCCAAAAACTATCGCCCCAAACACCATTATCCTAGCTGAAGCACTAACCGATACGACTATCAGTTGGCAAATTCACAACTGCAAAATCAGTGAAAAGACGGTTACACAAGATGTTCCAATGCTGTTCTTGTATCATTACGATAGTTTAGATGATAGTGTCAAACAGACCCATCCGTTGACACCTGCTCTGCTTGCACAATTTAATACGCCTATGACGGCCGATGCTGCTGCCAAGCTTATTGGGATTGCAGACGGTTTATTAGCAAGCCCTTGGCACGTCAAAGTAATCGGCTCGCTGGTTGTCTTTAGTGAAGCCCTGCAATTAGCCGTACACCTACATTGGACGAATACAGGCAAAGCGACGCAGCAGGTATACACCAAGGACGCGGATGATGCTATGACAGCTGCTTTTAAAGACTGGCAGTTTTTTGGCCGTGTAGATGTTCTTTATAAAAATGCTAAGCAAACCCTAGTCAGTATTGATGAGCAGAGTACAAGCGATGAGCCGCTACTCACTATTGATGCTAGTACTGATTATCAACAGCTATTAGCCCCTCACGCTTTAGCAATTATTACCAAATTAGAAGCCGACAAAACAGAATTACCTTGGTTTGAAACGGCAATTTTAGAACGGGTTGGGTAGCACCTTACCTTCAGGCTCCTTATTATGATATTACAATCGAAGTATCATTATCGACGAATTGTTTTTAGTTACTCATATCTAATGGTATGGTAACGGCCTAGTATTATTCACTAGTACTCAGAGGCTATAAAAAGCACACTTTAAAAAAGCACACTATCAACATCAAAGCTGAGGCTAAATTTTTCAATAAACCTCGCCTATTTGTAAGGAATATCAAATGGATTATCGCTCAAAAACCTCTACCGGCGGTCGTAATATGGCAGGTGCACGCGCACTATGGCGCGCAACTGGCATGACTGATGGCGACTTTGGCAAGCCTATTATTGCCATTGCCAACTCATTCACCCAGTTTGTACCCGGTCACGTGCATTTAAAAGACCTTGGACAACTGGTCGCACGCGAGATTGAAAAAGCTGGCGGTGTCGCAAAAGAGTTTAATACTATTGCGGTCGATGATGGTATTGCGATGGGTCATAGCGGTATGTTGTATTCACTGCCAAGTCGCGACTTGATTGCCGACTCTGTCGAATACATGGTCAACGCTCACTGCGCTGATGCGTTAGTTTGTATTTCCAACTGCGATAAAATCACTCCTGGTATGTTAATGGCTGCAATGCGTCTAAATATTCCAGTAGTGTTTATTTCAGGTGGGCCGATGGAAGCGGGCAAAATTCTAGCCAGTACGGTTGGTAAAAGTCACAATAATGAAGACAGTAACGGCAGTGCGGTTCGTAAACTTGACCTTGTTGATGCGATGATGGACGCCGCTGATGATAGCATTAGTGATGAAGATGTGGCGGCTATTGAAGCCTCAGCCTGCCCTACTTGCGGTTCGTGCTCTGGTATGTTTACTGCCAACTCGATGAACTGTTTGACCGAAGCCTTAGGATTGGCCTTACCGGGTAATGGCTCGCTGTTGGCGACTCATTCGCTGCGTCGCGAGCTGTTTTTAGAAGCTGGGCGTACCATTGTCTCGCTTGCCAAACGTCGTTATGAGCAAGATGATGATTCGGTATTACCGCGCTCCATCGCCAGCAAGGCGGCTTTTGAAAATGCGATGACATTAGATATCGCGATGGGCGGCTCGACCAATACTATTTTGCATTTATTAGCAGCAGCTAACGAAGCAGAAGTCGATTTTAAAATGTCAGATATTGATCGCCTAAGTCGCGGTGTGCCTTGCCTTGCAAAAGTTGCGCCTGCCTCACAAAAATACCATATGGAAGATGTGCATCGTGCCGGCGGTGTCTTTGCATTATTGGCCGAGCTTGATCGTGCAGGATTACTGAAGACTGACGTGCCGACCATTCATAGTGCGACGATGAAAGAAGCTATCGATAAGTGGGATATTATGAATCCTGATAATTCTGAGGCGCGTGCACGATATATCGCCGCCCCTGGTGGCGTACGTACAACCGAAGCGTTCTCTCAGTCAAAAGAATGGTCAAATCTAGACGTTAACCGTGAGTCAGGCTGTATCCGCAGTGCTCAGCATGCCTATTCAGAAGATGGTGGCCTTGCAGTGTTGTATGGCAATATCGCTGAGCGTGGCTGCGTGGTTAAAACCGCAGGCGTCGATGAGAGCATCTTAACTTTTACCGGTCGCGCACGACTCTTTGAGTCACAAGATGATGCCGTCGCCGCCGTATTGGCTGACAACATCGTAGCAGGTGACGTCGTTATCATCCGCTATGAAGGACCAAAAGGCGGTCCTGGTATGCAAGAGATGCTGTATCCAACGACTTATCTTAAATCTAAAGGTCTAGGTAAAGAATGCGCCCTACTCACCGATGGCCGTTTTTCTGGTGGCACATCAGGTTTATCAATTGGTCATGCCAGCCCTGAAGCGGCTGAAGGCGGTGCGATTGGTCTGGTTGAAGAAGGCGATACTATTCATATCGACATTCCAAACCGTACCATCAATATGCAGGTCAGCGATGCAGATTTGGCCACTCGCCGCGAAGCCATGGAAGCTCGCGGTCGCGATGCTTGGAAGCCAGTAAGTCGTGAACGTCATGTCTCTCCTGCCCTACGTGCTTATGCTGCCATGACTACCAGCGCTGATACTGGCGCGGTACGTGATGTGAGTCAAGTCGAGCGTTAATTGCAGACAAACAATTTAATTTTTTAAATCAAGCCTGCGCTATGCAGGCTTTTTTTTCACCAAAAAACAACGCAGCTATCGTTTTGATAACGATTTTTTGCGGAACTAATTCTATTTTCCAGTCATGATAGATTTTTTCAGCCGCCTTATTAGCCGTGTTGGAAATCTTATAACTTTCTACTTTCACCGATAACTATCATTAACCTTCCATTGAAAGACGAAATAATGTTTTAGATGGTTCTAGGGGCATACACAAACCTAATGATTGAAAATTATAATTTATTCTTATTGGTCTGCGGTATCGCTTTTTTATTTGGGGCATTGTTCCCAATTATGTTTAAGCGCCTACCCATATCTCTACCTATGCTTCAAGTAAGCTTTGGCATCATAGTCGGTTATTTATGGCTCTCATTGTCATTTCTGGATCCTATGGAGAATGGCGTCGTTATTGAGAAAATCACTGAGATTGTAGTGCTCGTATCGCTCGTTGGCGCTGGTATCAAGATTGATACACCATTATCATGGCGCTTGTGGCGCCCTACTATACGTTTACTGCTGATTACTATGCCTATTGGTATTTTTGCAATGGCTTTTTTGGGCTATTATGCGTTTGGTCTAAGCATGGGTGCAGCGATTTTGTTGGGAGCAGTACTTGCGCCTACCGATCCCGTATTAGCGTCAAGCATTCAGGTAGGCCCGCCGAACACGGGCGGTGAAGATACGCCGCGCTTTACCTTAACGTCAGAAGCAGGTTTGAACGATGGACTGGCTTTTCCATTCGTTTATTTGGCAATTAAAATAGCAGAGGCGTTTAGCGAAGATAAACGCTTTACCAGCGAGATGCTGTGGTCATGGTTTACACATGACGTGTTATGGAAGATTGGTGCCGGTCTAGTAGTCGGTATTGTCGTTGGAAAAGTCTTGGCAAAACTGGTGTTTTCAAAACATACTCGTGAGACTACTATCTCTCAAGGCTATGTGGTCATTGCATTGACATTACTGGCTTATGGCTTAGCTGAGTATGTGCACAGTTATGGCTTTATTGCTGTATTTGTCGCTGCATTTGCGTTTCGTCGCTCAGAGCATAAGCATAGCTATCATGAAAAATTACATGATTTTGCTGAACAGTCAGAAGGTCTGTTAATGTCTTTAGTACTGGTAGCTTTTGGCATGCTAATTGGTCAAGGTTTGCAGTCAGGTGTTGAGTTGACATGGCGAGTCTATATAGTTAGCTTTACCTTTTTGCTATTGATACGTCCGATTGGCGGCATTATTGCGTTATCAGGATTAAACCTACCCCGAACAGAAAAATATGCGATATCCGCTCTCGGTATTCGGGGTATTGGTACCCTGTATTATTTATCGTATGCGCTTAATCAGGGTTTTTTCGGTGAAGAAGATGCTCTAAAACTTTGGGTTGTATGCTCTATTGTTATCTTGGCGTCTATTTTTATGCATGGGTTAAGTGCCCCGAAATTATTACAGATGACATCAACTAAGCCACATGCATAAAATATATTTAAGCTATATTTTTATCAACTAGATTTAATATAGCCTCTGTTAGCGCAAACTGACGGATATCATTTAACATAGTCACATCAAAATTATGTATAAAGGCAAAAGACAGTTGTCGTGTAGGATCACACCATGCGACTGAACCGTTATAGCCCATGTGCCCAAAACCCGATTCAGTATCAGTGCAAACGCTAAATAATCGATGATATCCCAAGCGCCAATTCATATGCGCTGGCATTACCGCATCCATTCCCATGACTTGCGGAGTAGATAGCTGCTCGAATGTTGCCGCGTCGATTAAGGTCTGTCCTTGCCATGTACCGCCATTGGCTAGCATGGCATAGATAGTCGCTAATGCATTTGCTGAAGCCACACCGTTAGCCGCTGGAATGACTGCTTGCAGTGTCTGTCGATTATAGTAATCAATAGGTTGTTTGTTGGCAGGTATGAGTGCTGACTTATAATTTTTTAAATTTAGCTGGCTGGTATTGAGATACAAGCGATTAATCTGTGCCGTATCTAATGTAGGTAATTCATCTATATTTTTGTCATTATTACTCTCTACAACTGCATGAGGTGTTGCAGCATGCTGCTCCCAGCAACGATAGTTTGGTAGATTTGCATAAATACGCAATGTATTTTCAGAATCAGCTTTCAATACTGGCTTGTTCCGACGAGAACGAAGTTGAGGTTGTTCTGCCGTATGACCTTGATACGAGATGTTGAAGTTTTTTACCAATCGGGCAACTCTATCTACTTTGTCGCCTGGAACGCCAAAATAGCAACTGTCTGCAATATCTAAGGGCTCAGTTAAATAATAGCACAGCGCCCCAGCTAGAGACATGTCAGTGACCGATTCTATTACGCCTCCTAACACCCAGCCATAAACTAAAGCACTGTAAGCACTACTATACAATGATGAGTCTTCAGGTAAGGTTGTGGGCATCGCAGCAATCTTATCTAGCATGGTATCCCAATCAAGCAAAACCTCGCTATCAGCATCAATACTGGTAATCGAAAACAAATTGGCTTGATGGGACATTAGCGTGCGTAGCGTGATATTTGCTTTACCATTAGAGGAAAATTCAGGCCAATAACTAGCAATCGGCTTATCATAATCCAGCAGCTGCTGCGAAACCAACACATGAACCAGTGTTGCCAATACTCCCTTACCTGTTGAAAAATTCAAAGATAAAGTTTCCGGCTGCCATGGTATGTTAGCCTGCGCCATACCAACATTTGCTTGCACAATACACCTGCCAGCTTGATAGACGACTAATGAGCCACCTGCTGGCGCATCATCTAATTGTAAATCTGTCAATAATTGTTGTAGGCGCTGTTGAAACTCACTATTGATCTGTTTATCAAGATTCTGATTGTTTTTTTTATTATTGACGATCATGGTTGTCCTGCTCCGTTCTTTTTAGAATCGCTAAAGGTTATAAAACTTTTTAGCATTGAATACTGATGATTCATATCATAAATACAAATATATTATTTGCTAATAAAAAAGGCCACCTATTGGTCGCCTTTTCGTTACTCAGTCATATTCTAACGCGGTACTAACAGACGCTTATAAACTTCGTCTTCCAGCTTCGTCAACCCATGACTGCGACCACGTTCCATAGCAGTATCCATCTTACGCCCACGTAGCCAACCTGCACGCAGAGCAATCGCTGCTCCTGCTCTGTTACCAGAACCACAGTGCATGGCTATTTTTTTACCATGATGCTGACGCAAAATATTGTCAAATGCCAATATTTTAAGCTGCTTTAAATCTGCAACACCGCTGATAGGCAGCTGCTCATAAAACATACCTGCCCGCTCAACCGCTGCTGATTCATCAAAGCTCAACTCGTCATCAGGCTGCAAATTAATGATTAGCTCAACCCCTGCATCTGCTAGAGCTTTCACTTTGGCTTCATCAAGTGCTCCGCAAACGATCGTCTGTTCATCAGGGCGAAAATAAGGCTCAAGTATTGTAGCGAGATTAATACCATTGTCAGCTATCGAAGCTTGATTATCATCTGCATCAGTAAGGGGTTGGGCATTTGAATTTAGAGTCATAGTCGTATATATGTTAGTTAGATATTAGGATTAAAGTTAAGCTTATACTGATTAATCTTCTGCGATTAATTTAACAACACCAGCAAGATGCGGCTTATCATTTTTGGCACTATATAACCCAAAATTACAGGTGTTATCACTGCTTTCAAGTTTTGCTACCGATTCAGCAATCAACTCGACCTCAGATGGCAAAAATATAGGGAGCTTGAATGATACCTCAGCAGTATACGCATCAGGTAATTCACCCATCATTGCTAAACACTTAGCCTTAGACCACATACCATGAGCGATTGCTTTAGGAAAACCAAAAGCACGTGCGGATAATGGATGTAAATGGATAAGATTAAAATCCCCAGATATAAAGGCATAACGACGGCCAATATCTTCTGGCACTTCAAAGATAGCATGTGTGCCTTCTTCATCAATCATAGGCTTGACAGTCAACGGACGTGGTTTGCTTTTACTACTGGCGTTACTATCAGGCTTTTTACCACGAGCCAAATAGGTTGAAATCCCTTCCCAAATAACATTTTCTTGCGATTTAACAGTAGTGACAAAGTCGAACTGTTGACCTTGGGCATGATCGCGCAAGTTATCGAACGCCACGGACATAGCAACTGTCTCACGTTCGCCAATAGGACGATACTGCGTGACACTATTATCTACATGCACTAGCCCCAACATCGCAAAAGGAAATGGCTCTTTGACCATCATATTCATCTGTAGCGCTTGTGATAGCACCGAAAAGTAAGTAATCGGAATTTTACCATCATCAGCGAAACCGCAAATCTTACGGTAATCTTTTAAGTTACCCTGATCAATGTGCAGATCGTCCACATAGTAAGTCGCTTGTGGCAACTCATCTTTGCCGACTTTCGCATTATCACCGATAGGTAATAGGCTTTTGATAATATTGGCGTAAGTGGTATGCGCTTTTGGCAACGCATCATAGTGTTTATCTGACATAAATCTATCCTGATTGGGGCTTAAGCAAATTTTCTTAGCACATCCATTGGCTACTGAGTCGCCTATTTTGCAGCATCTTGCCCCAAAAATACAGGACAAAAAAGTTACTAAATAAACATATATAAAAGTAATGGTTAAACAACAAATCTTTCTGCTTATTTTATTTGTCTTGTGGTTTTATCATAAAAAAGCCACCCATAGGCAGCTTTATTACAATAAATCAGCAAATTTTTCGTAAGCACTTATTATAATTACAACAAATCAATAGTGATATCAATGATTTATAATCTGACTAACGTCACCATTGTTTTGATACAGTACGAAAATATTATGCACCGAGCAAGCTTTGACCACAGACACGTACCGTGTTGCCATTGAGACCAGCAGAAGCAGGAGACGCTAGCCACGCGATGGTTTCAGCAACATCGACTGGTAGTCCACCTTGACTCATTGAGTTCATGCGACGACCAGCTTCACGAATCGCAAATGGAATGGCTTCAGTCATTTGAGTCTCGATAAAACCAGGAGCGACCGCATTGATCGTCATACCTTTGTCATTGCTTGCTAACTGTTTAGCAGTCGCATCGACCAATCCAATTACCCCAGCTTTAGAAGTAGCATAGTTGGTCTGACCAAGATTGCCTGCGATACCCGAGATTGAAGACACACAAACGATGCGCGCATCATCTTTTAATACATCATTTTCAAGTAAGTAACGATTAAGCTTGGCAATACTGGCAAGATTAATATTAATTACCATATCCCATTTTTGCTCATCCATTTTGGCAAGCGTTTTATCACGAGTCACGCCAGCATTGTGAATGATAGAATCCAGACCACCACGCTTTTCAGCAGCTTCTGCGATCTGTACGCCTGCCTCATCGCTAGTGATATCAACCATTAAAGTAGATCCGCTAATCTCGCTTGCAACTTTTTGTAAGTCGGCTTGTTGTTGCGGTACATCTAAACAGATAACATGCGCGCCTTCACGAGCTAGAACACGAGCAATCGCTTCGCCGATACCACGGCTTGCGCCAGTGACTAGCATGGTTTTGCCGCCTAAAGGCTGCGTCCAGTCGACTTCAACTGCACTACCCTTGCCAACACGTACTACTTGTCCTGATACATAAGCTGAACGTGCTGAGGTAAAGAAGCGCAATGTTGAATCAAGATTGCTTTCTGAGCCTTCAGCGACATAGATTAGCTGCGCGGTAATACCACGTTTAAACTCTTTGCCGACAGACTTCACAAAGCCTTCAAGTGCACGTTGAGCTAGTGCTGTCTCTACATCAGTAATCTCTTCAGGTGGACGACCAACGATAATGACGCGACCTGACTTCTCTACGCGGCGTGCGACAAAATGAAAGAACTCGTATACTTGCTTTAGCTCATCTGCATTACTGATATTGCTAGCATCAAACAACAACACCTTAAACTTATCTTCGCTACCTGTATTGGCTTTTGCTTCAACATTGGCATCGGCAAGCGTATCTTTAATACTATCGCTGCTATTAACAAAGACTTCAGCATGCAGCTCAGACAAAATACGGGCAATAGATTCGCTAACGCGGTTATCATTGCCGGTAGCTGAACCTACTAATACACTACCTCGTACAAGGCGCTGACCACTCTCAAAACGATCGAGACTTACTGGTAGCGGTAAACCTAAATTTTTAGCGACTTTTTTACCAATAGAAGATTGAACAAAATCACCATAACGGTCTGACATAAAATACTCCTGTATTTGAAAATTTAAACAATCAATAACGAATAGAAAAAAGAATGTGTCTAATGAATGCGCTTGGTATAAATAAACATACCTATTATGAATACACTTATTATAAAGGCTCACTGCTATCATAATAATGAATAATTATTAGTCTTTAGTAAGTGAGCTTTAACCTGCCACAACTATACACGCCTAGGGTAAACAAGTCCAAAAGTCAACGATATAAACAAGGATTAACGAGCTTACTTACAAACGCAGCAGTTACTTTCTCTATATTTAAAAAACAAATGTATATGTTAAAATAAAATCTAGAAGTTATAGCTTAATTGAATACCGATAACAATATATTATCAAATAACTATCTAGGCAATACTAATAAGTAATACTGTCCAGTCTACATGTTCATTGTTTACTCAAACCTGAACACCTGTTACCTGGCTTGCCAAAGGCATACAATAACATGGTAAAAATTACGACGATAAACCGCTAACATCTTATATATTGGTGATCTAACTTATTTATCACAATATTTTATTGCCTTATCATTTACTACATTCACTCGTTTTAAGGATAATTCCATGAGTAACAAAAAAAATAGCCCTGTTATCGAAAGTACTGTCGTTAAGGGCAACGGCACAGCAACTGATAATACCCAAAAAAACACTCAAACCAAAAATAATGACCAAGATAGTAATGCTCATTATGATTCAATTGCTGAGCTTAAAAAAGCAACTGCTATCGTTGATGCCGATGGCAACCCAGTCGATGACGACTCTAAAAACGCTCAGAATGACGCGCAAGCTCAGAAAAAAGCGAAAATCAAAGAAGATTTAATTGACGAATCTAATATGAGCGAGTCAGAAGATCTTAATGTGTTTGATACTACAGCTGAATCTAATACAGCGGAAAAGTCGACTAAGAGCAGCAAAAAAGACAGCAGTCAAGATGACAAGAAAGCTGATGAAGCAGCGGCTAAGGCTAAAAAACCAAGCGCAGCGCCCAAAAAGAGCAGTGCTACTACATTAAGCTCAGGCCAGCATCGCGTTGCTATCTTAGGAGGTAACCGTATTCCATTCGCACGCTCAAACGGTCCTTATGCGGATGCTAGCAATATTGATATGTTGACTGCCGCCCTTAATGGCCTAATCGAACGCTACAACTTGCAAGATGAGCGTATGGGCGAAGTGGTTGCTGGCGCAGTATTAAAGCTTAGCCGCGATTTAAACCTGACCCGTGAAGCAGCATTAAATACTGCCTTAGACCCGCACACACCTACTTATGATGTCTCTCAAGCTTGCGGTACTGGCTTACAGTCTACTTTTGCTGCTGCAAACAAAATTGCCTTAGGCGTGATCGACTCAGCTATTACTGGTGGTGTCGATACGACTTCAGACGCCCCTCTCGCCGTTGGTGATGGCCTTCGCAAAGTGATTTTAAAGTTAGGTGCTGCGAAAAATAACAAGCAACGCTTGCAAGCATTAATGGGTTTAAATCCAAAAGACTTAATCGAATCACCACAAAACGGCGAGCCGCGCACTGGTCTATCTATGGGTGATCATCAAGCAATCACTGCTCTTGAGTGGAATATCAGCCGTGAAGCACAAGATGAATTGGCTTTTAATAGTCATAAAAACTTGGCGCGCGCCTATGATGAAGGCTTCTTTGATGACCTCATCACTCCATATAAAGGTTTGACTCGCGACAACAATCTGCGTCCAGATTCTACTCTTGAAAAAATGGGTAAGCTTAAGCCAGCATTTGGCAAAAAGAACGCTAATCCAACCATGACTGCCGCTAATTCTACCCCATTAACTGATGGTGCCTCTTGTGTACTATTAGCAAATGATGAATGGGCAGAAGCACGTGGACTTAAGCCATTAGCGTACATCGTTCATCAGGAAACTGCCGCTGTTGATTTCATTGGTAAATCTGGCAACAAAGAAGGTCTGTTAATGGCGCCAGCCTATGCGGTACCACGTATGCTTGAGCGTGCTGGTCTTACTCTACAAGACTTTGACTTTTACGAGATTCATGAAGCATTTGCCTCACAAGTGCTTTCAACCCTTGCTGCTTGGGAAGATGAGACATTCTGCCAAGAGCGCCTAGGCCTTGATGCGCCATTAGGCTCTATTGACCGTAGTAAGTTGAACGTTAATGGCTCATCACTTGCCGCTGGACACCCATTTGCCGCAACTGGTGGACGTATTTTAGCGACAGCAGCTAAATTGCTAGATCAAAAAGGTTCAGGTCGCGTGCTTATCTCTATCTGCGCAGCTGGTGGCCAAGGTGTGACTTGTATCTTAGAAAAATAAGTTATAGATTAAGTTGTCCTAGCTACATTAATAGGTTAACCTTTAATTAGCGATAAACACCCTTTAATTTTTTGATTAGAGGGTGTTTTTTTGTCCATTTTTTATTAGTTATTAACTGTTATTATTATGCTAAAAATTGGATGTAATAAGGCTTTAAAGCGTTTAACCTATTAATGAAACGGTATATTAATATGATAAAGTAGAGGCTTAGAAGAACTAAAAATTAATGTGAATGACCATACATAAATGAAAAGGAGTTTGGCATGGCAAAGATACCTTCGGCAATTGATCCAAAATCCTTAACACCGCAAGAACATCATGAACTAACTAAGCCTGAACAAGGAAACTTCATTGGACGCATGGATAAAGAAGTCTTCAATGATGAGCTACGCCGCAAGATGCATCAAGACTTAATCGATGCTTATGATGAAGAGCTTGAAAATGAAATAGACGATTATGTACGTGATTTTCGTTTTGATGGGCTTGAGATGACGGAGCAAGAGAAGCTTGATCGTCGTACCTACTTTCAAGAACTGGTGCGCCTGCAGCGTGAGCTAATTAAACTACAAGATTGGGTAGTCGATCGCGGTGAGCGCATTGTAGTTATATTTGAAGGGCGCGACTCAGCAGGCAAAGGCGGTGCGATCAAACGCATCACTCAACGTCTCAATCCACGCGTTTGTAGAGTGGCTGCTCTGCCCGCACCAACTGAGCGCGAACAGTCACAATGGTACTTTCAGCGCTATGTGGCACACTTGCCAGCGGCTGGTGAGATTGTATTATTTGATCGAAGTTGGTACAACCGTGTCGGTGTCGAGCGTGTAATGGGATTTTGTACCGATGCGCAATACGAGGAGTTTTTTCAATCCGTCCCAGAGTTTGAGCGTATGTTAGTACGTTCCGGTATTAGGTTAGTTAAATATTGGTTTTCTATCACTGATGATGAGCAGCACTCGCGCTTTATGAGCCGGATTCATGACCCGCTTAAACAATGGAAGCTGTCGCCAATGGACTTACAATCACGGCGTCGCTGGGAAGACTACACCAAAGCCAAAGAGACTATGTTTGAGCGCACTCATATCCCAGAAGCGCCTTGGTGGGTAGTTGAAGGTAATAATAAAAAGCGTGCGCGCCTCAATTGTATCGCTCATCTGCTTGAGCAGATACCATATAAAGAAGTACCGCGTGAAGAAGTAGAATTACCTGAGCGTAAGCGCGACGATGAGTATTATCGTGAACCTATTCCAGACGATATGTACGTGCCGCCACGTTACTAGATTATTAGGATATAGCAGCTACTAAACCAATAATAAGTTTACATGGTATAAGTCGCTTGCTGGCTATCAATTTTACCTGCTAGCAAGCGCTCTACTTCATGTTTTATTTTTTGACCAGCCGCATCGGTACCAATCTGCACTGCGAAGCCTGCAGGACGATTAGCTTGGGCTTTATGATTAATCCAAACCACTTTACCATTCATCGGTAAGCGTTCGCTAGAATTAGGTAAAGTAATCGCAATAAAGACCTCGTCACCCATTTCCTGTACACGACTGGTAGGCACGAACAGTGCGCCATTATCTACGAAAGATAAATAGCTAGCATATAACTTTTCGACATCTTCAATATGACAGGTAATAATACCGCCACGTCCTGGCATTGCCATAATCAAATCCTTAGTTCAAATATACGGTTAGATAGCGGTTGGTGGTCTTTATATTTTTAATATAGCGTGTCTGTAAGCTTTAGCTTAAAGATACGCTAAGTCTTGCATCAGCTTATCATAGGCGAATTTTTCTTGCACATTCTGTTGCAGCGCCGTTTTTGTTTGCTGCAATTGGCTTACCAATGCTTCTAATGCGCTATCTGTCGGCTGATATTTTACTAAAGCCGCTGATAAAGCAATATCTTTTTGGCTACTATCAAGACCGAGACAGACGCGCCGGATATCGATTAGCATTAGCTCAGTAAGCTTGAGAAAATCTGGCAGACTAAGCTCAGCTTGCCAATAGTCGCTGGCCGCTGTACTGCTACGCTTGCCGCTACGTAGTGCTTGCCACGTAGTCAACCATAGGGCACGCTTGCCATACCATGTAGCCTTTGCCAAATCTATTGCAGCGAGCGGTGCACCGTTTGCTAGCTGTAGTAACTGCGCAATTTGTATCGGACTCACCACTTCACGATTAATCGTACTGCCAAGCTCATGTGCAACATAATCATTTGCCGTAGAGGACACAATAGTCTGTAATGGTAACTGCTGCACGCGACTTTTAATCGTTGGTAGCAGCTTTGCTGGCATGTCACTAATCAAAAATAAATGGACTTGTGCTTGCGGCTCCTCTAGCGTTTTTAAGAGCGCATTAGCCGCTGCAATGGTCATTTTTTCAGCATGATCTAATACGCAAATACGCATCCCCTGCCCACCTTGATAGATGAATGGTTGTAATGCGCGGATATCATCCACTTTTATTGTCAGCGCAGCATTGCTGGTTGCTTTTGCAGATTTAGTATCAGCTTTCGTCTTTTTAGCAGTACTACTTGAGGCCTCATTAATCTCTCGACTCTCGGCACTGACAGGCATGCTAGTAATAGGCAATACTTGTAAGCTTGGATGCGTACCAGATCTAAGCCACTGGCAACTCTGACAACCACCACATGCGCCAAGCGGATGCTGATCGTGCTCACGGCACAACAGCCAAGCAACCAAACGCCAAACGAAGGCACGCTTGCCCATCCCTTGCATACCAGCAGCGAGTAATGCATGCGGCAGATTGTGTGGCGGTGATAGCACACGACTAGTGAGCTGCGTCCACAGCGCTTGCTGCCATGGTAATAGCGGCGCAAAGTAAATACTGTCTGTCATATGATTCACGCTTATTGCCTACTGTTTTTTAGAATTTATTGAGCTTAACACTTATCTTGTAGGTAACTTTTAAACGTTAACCTTTAAATGCTAACTTTTAAACTATTGCTTAGGCTATTTATTATATATCACTTTTAAATTCGTTAAGGCTCATAGCGTTTAAGCGATCCAAATCTTCTTGCGTATCCACGCCAGCAGGTAGCTGAACTTCTGCTGCTGCGATAGCAATATTGCCACCGTTTTCTAAGACGCGCAGTTGTTCTAAGCTCTCAAGCGTTTCGAGCGGTGTTTGTGGCCAATGGACGAATTGCTGTAGTAAGCTTACCCGATAAGCATACAGTCCTAAATGTCGGTAAGCATCTTTTGGTGCAAGTAGTTCAGTTGTGTCTAGATTACCAGCTTCTACTGCTAGCGCCACATCACGATCACAAGGAATCGGCGCACGACTAAAATATAGCGCGCGCTGTCTATCATTAACCGTTGCACTCACGACCTTGACTACTGATGGTCTTGTAAAGGTATGATAGTCTTCAATAGGTTCGTACAATGTTGCCATAACGCTATCGCTATCTTGTACTAACAAATTTTTAACTTGTTCTAATAATAAAGGCGGTACCAGTGGCTCATCGCCTTGCATATTGATAATAATATCATGCTCTTCCCAACCCTTAATCGCCGCAACTTCAGCTAAGCGATCCGTCCCTGATGCGTGATCAGCGCTCGTCATCACTACCTCATACCCTGCATCCAGACAAACCTTGGCAATGCGTTCATCATCGGTAGCGATACACATATCATCAGCGAAGTACGCTGCCTGAGCCTTTTCAGCGACCCAAAGTATCATAGGTTTACTATGAATATTTAATAACGGTTTACCCGGCAGACGAGTACTTTTAAAACGCGCAGGAATCACAATATGAGTTTTGGCAAGCACAGGTGTAGTCGACATAGATAATTCCTATAACAGGCAATATATAAACTTGAGAGATGGCTTAAACAATATCTTAAAAAATTGGGTTAGTTTTACTTATCCCTAAAATCTGATGCAGGCATATCAATACCAAATGCTGTTAATTGCTGCTGTAACGTTTGATAGCAAGCATTAGAGAGTTCTGCGGTTACGGGTAGTACCCATAGTCTATTCACTAAGGCTTTAATATCATCATTAATTAATTCATCAGGTTTTATAGAATTAATTTTGTTGAGTTCTGCTAATAGTAACGTACGGATTTTTACAGCATCTTTAGTCGTCACAATAATAGGATGCTCGGTATATTGTAGTAACTCGACCAGACTAAAGTCATAATGATCAGGATAAGGATGTTCTATCACATCAAAACCAAGCGTCCTGAGCGTTGCAAAAAAACGCTGCGGATAGCCGATTCCACTAACTGCATGCACGCTACCCTGCATTGGCACTACCGCATCTGATGAAGAGGTAAGTATGTCTAAATCATGTATGTCATCGTCAGATAATAAAGGATATAAGCTACTTGGCTGTAACTGCATGGTCAAACGCTGAGCTAGATTTTCATTATTATTAAGAGCGGATACTACCTCTGGTTTTTCATGATAAATGACGATTGCATCTGTTAATCGTGCCATCGGCTCACGTAAAAACCCAGTCGGTAGGAGCTGCTGATTACCAAATCCGCGCGCCACATCGACCACAATCCATTCAATATCTCGCTGTAGGGCATAATGCTGCAAACCGTCATCGGCAATAATGAGTTGCAAGTCAGGATACGCGTTTAGCAAGGTAGTGATCGCTTGTTCTCGGTTCGGGCACACTGCCATCGGTACGGCCGTCACATTGACGATTAAACAAGGCTCATCGCCTACCGTACTTGGCAAACTATCTTTAGTTACCAATGCTGGCATCTGACTACTATCACCGCCATAACCGCGACTTATAACACCAACCTTTATACCCTGTTGCTGCAAATAACTGACCAAAGTAATAATTAAAGGTGTTTTACCACTACCGCCAACCGTAATATTACCTATGACCATAATGGGTACAGGCGCACGGTAACTTGCAAACACCCCTATTTTATAAGCCTGACGACGCAATAAAGTAAGCAAACCATATAGCCAGCTGATAGGCAGTAATAACCATAACCAAGCTGCTTTTCGTTGCCAAGCACGAGTAATCGCGGTCTCAATACTCATTGTTTAGCATCCATCCAATTTTGCCAATGATTTGTTGCTTAATATAGTGCGTTGTTGAATAGTATAAAAGTAAAAGATTTAATGATATCAATAGCGATACCTTTTAAATAGAAACTCAAAGCTCATCTCGCCTTCACGATTCAAAATCGCGCGCATACATTTGGGCATAATGGCCTTGCTTTTGCATGAGCTCAGTATGAGTACCAATCTCAACGATTTGCCCACCATCTAGGACTGCAATGCG
The DNA here is from genome assembly GCF_040309845.1 of Psychrobacter sp. S1-30-MNA-CIBAN-0213. Classification (NCBI taxonomy): domain Bacteria; kingdom Pseudomonadati; phylum Pseudomonadota; class Gammaproteobacteria; order Moraxellales; family Moraxellaceae; genus Psychrobacter; species Psychrobacter sp. S1-30-MNA-CIBAN-0213. The sequence goes on from NZ_JBEOPE010000007.1 coordinate 139,459, forward strand.
GTCAGCAGATTCAATCGTCGTTAAGCGATGCGCAATGACTAAGGTGGTACGGTCTTTCATTACATTGTCGAGTGCTTGCTGAATATAATACTCTGACTCATTATCAAGAGCACTGGTCGCTTCATCCAATATCAAAATCGGTGCGTCTTTTAATAGTGCGCGTGCTATCGATAAACGCTGACGTTGACCACCAGATAACTGTAAGCCTTCTGCCCCAATCTGACTTTGATAGCCTTGTGGCATTTTCATAATAAAATCATGAGCAAAGGCATCTTTAGCAGCAGCTTCAACCTCAGCTTGTGACTTGCCTGCCAAACTACCATAGGCGATATTATTAAAGACCGTAGTGTTAAACAGCACGACTTGTTGATTAACCATCGCAATCTGTGCGCGTAGACTCTCTAAAGTAATGTCTTCGATGGGCATACTATCCATCGTAATTTGCCCTGAGGTCGGGGTTAAGGTACGCGTTAACAGATTAACCAGTGATGACTTACCAGCGCCACTACGCCCAACCAAAGCTACTGTCTCACCTGCACGTACATCTAAGCTAAAGTCATGTAACGCCACAGTTGAATCGGGATAGACCAAGCTAACCTTATCCAATTGAATCTCACCTGACAACGATGGGCTGAGCGTACCAGTATCTTTCTCTTCAGGCTCATCAAGCAATGCAAATATAGACTCACCCGCCGCAATACCTTTTTGCAGTTTTTGATTGATATCGGTTAATGAGCGCACAGGTTTACTGAGTAGCCCTGCTGCTGCAATATAGGAGATAAACTCACCTGCCGAGATATTGTCGATCACCGATGGACGTAAAGCGAGCCATACTACCACTGACATCGCCATTGCCATCAATAACTGTACAGCGGGTGTATTAATACTATTGGTAACTACCACTTTCATACCTTGGCGCAAGTTCTTTTTTGAAGTAGCGTTAAAGCGCTGAGCTTCATACGCTTGGCCGCCGTAATTTTTGACCACTTGGTAGCCGCCGATTACCTCATTGGTAATATGGCTGACATCGCCCATGGTTTCTTGAATACCTTTGGATAGCTTTAAATAACGCTTAGAGGCAAAACGAATCAGCCATAAAATCGGTGGCAGTACTAAAAACAAAATCAAGGTTAAACGCCAGTTGCTATAAAGTAAAAAACCAAGCAAAGCGACAACTGTTAAGCCATCACGCAACAAGGTCTTCATGGAATCGGTACTAGCAGCCGTCACTTGCTCTACATCGAAAATCAGCTTGGATGAGATAGTTCCAGCAGGATTGGCTAAATAGAACGAGCTTGGTAGACGTAACAGCTTGTTAAATACCTGCACTCTCAACTCATACACCAAATTTCGTGAGACTAAAGCAGAGTAATAGTTACCCAAAAAGCTACCAACACCGCGTATAAAGAACAACGCGATAATCAAGACTGGAAACAGGTTTTGTTTCGCTTGATCATTTTGATTAATAGCGTCGGTGATATATTGTAATAATTTGGCAATCCAGATCTCTGTTGCTGCATTAATAGCAAACCCTACTACTGTTAGCAGTAGCGCCCACCAATAAGGCTTCAAATAGCTCAGAAGACGCAATAGCGTCCTACGCTTAGGCGGACTTGACGGTGGCACAAGCTTAGTGTTAATAGGAGTTTGAGTTGTATCAGATTGGCTCATAAAAGCCTCAGGTCAAGTATTAATAGATGAATTTATTAAACAGGCAGCGCCACTGCATAAAGAAGAGGTATAACGGCGAGATAGAACCCAGTAGTTAGCTTAACTGTCTACTACCTAGTGCGGTAGTGCTTGTCCAAGTGGCATTACAGTGCTGATATTTAAATTTAAAAAGCCCAGTTTGCCAGCGATGTCCATTACCTGTACCACAGATTGATGGGTAGCATTAGCATCAGCAGCAATTACAAATAGGATGTCACGCTCACTGCCCGCTTCTTGCTGTAGCATGTTGGTCAGCTCAGCCTCACTGTTGTTAGCAAGGCTAATACCATTAACCATGTAACTGCCATCTTCTTGTACTGCCACCTCAATACTGTTCTTCTGCTCGACAAGTGCAACGCCTTCCGCTTCAGGCAAAACAATATTTAAACGGCTAAAATGATTAAATGACGTCGCTAATAGCAAAAACACAATCAAAAATAGCAAACAGTCAATCATTGGCGTTAAATTGATTTCTAGCGGTTCAACGGTAGGCTTTCTAAAACGCATAGCTATTTCTCTGATGGCCTAAGGCTGGAAGATAAAAATATTAGGTTTCTCTATGCAGGTTGATGCTTGGTTTCAGAGTCAAACCCTAACGTATCACTCAACTGCTCATCACTTGTCTCTGCGCTTTGCACTGTCGTAGTAGGCAAATTAGTCAGTGGTAGATGAGCATCTGCTAGTAGCTGATAATCGTAAAGCTCTTGAATCATAAGCCCAGCTTCAGTCTCAAATCTGGCATTAACATCTACAACTCGGCGCTGAAAATAACGGTAAGCTACTAGTGCTGGTATCGCAACAACCATACCTGCGGCAGTTGTAATCAATGCTTGCGAGACTCCTGCGGCAAGCAAGGTAGGATCTTGCATTGCACCATCTGTAATGGCTAAAAATGAAGATATAATGCCCAATACAGTACCTAATAGGCCAAGTAGTGGGGCAATTGCTCCTATCGTACCTAGCATATTGATATTTTTTTCCAATTGATGGATCTGTACGCTCGCTCTATTTTGCATATGCATAGTCATAGAGTCTAGACCATACTGACGATACATCAATCCCGTCGCTAAGATGTCACCTAATGGCGTTTTCTCTTTGACATTCATCAACTGGGTACGACCGATGTCACCGTTTTCACGTAGGCGGGTTATGAGCTGTTCACGTAGTCTACCAGGTACGATTTTGTTAAACTGTAGCGTACTACTGCGCTCAATAATAATGATAAGCGCGACTATCGAACATACGACGATTGGCATCATTAACCAACCACCTGCTTTTACCAATTCCCACATAATGACTCTCTTGTGTATCGTTTAAAATGCTCAAAATATTGCAACTATTACATAATGAAAGCCATGTATAATATATCGCGTACAATAGCAAAAGTCTTTTAGACTTAATAAGTATGTTATTCAAGCACGTTATTTAAGTACGTTGGTCTAATGAGTGTATTAACGTTGCGCTTCTAGATGTTTTATTAACGCTGATAACTCATCTTGGTTGTGAAAAAATATCTCCACACTACCCTGACCATCTTTTTTATGTTTAAGCTTTACTTCTGCTCCCAACATATCTGTCAGGCGCTGTGTTAAACGTTCAGCATCATGAGACTGTGATTGTTCAGTACGATCAGCTTTAGGTGCAGGATTTAAGATTGACTTAACTAGCTTCTCAGCCTCCCGTACAGTCATCCCACCATCAATTATTTTCTGTGCAATGATAGGCTGCTGTTCAGAAGATAAGGCAAGCAGTGTACGCGCATGACCCATATCTAAAGCACTGTTCGCTAAATGGTCTTTTACCGTATCGTGCAGCTGATTGAGACGCAGTAAGTTCGAAACTGTCGTTCGTGCTTTACCGACTACATCTGCAATCATTGCATGACTCATGCCAAATTCAGTATGAAAGCGCTGCAATGCCGCAGCTTGCTCAATCACTGACAAATCTTCGCGTTGAATATTTTCAATCAGCGCTAATGCAATAGCTAGTTCGTCCGATAATGCGCGTTCAATTGCTGGAATAACCGATTTACCTGCCATTTTTGCGGCACGCCAGCGTCGCTCACCAGCGATAATTTCATGAGTGACATCTGCTGTACTTTTATCTTCGTTTGCCAATAGTGGCCGAATAACAATAGGCTGCATGATTCCATGCTGCTCAATAGAAGATGCTAGCTCTGCTAGTGCTGTTTCGCTCATATCGCGGCGCGGTTGATATTTACCAGCTTGCAATTGTGTCACCGCGATTTGCACCAAACTTATCTGATCTTCAGACGTATTACTATCGATACTCTCATTAGCTGTTCTAGTACTATTTTTAGCATGGTGGCGGATTTTTGTGCTGTTGCGGATAGTACGTGGTGCACGACTACTTGCACCAGTAACGGCTTTTGCACTGGTTTTCGCAGGATCATTATTGACCTGTGTAGCAGATAAGTCTGGTATTTGAGCAATAGACTTAGCATCAACCGTTGCGTCGATATCACGCACAACGGTATCGTCTTGCAAAGCAGAGGCGGTAATTTGCTTTTCTTTTTTGATTGATCCTAATAAGGCATCTAAACCTCGATTGGAAGCCAATCCTCGTTTTTTCGCCATGATTACCTATCCTCTAACGCTAAAATAAAAGCCAAATGGTTGTTAATAAGTACTTACTGATAAATATGGTATCTAATGCTTTATTGGCTAGCTAGTGTCTATTCACTTGCTAGCTTTTACGACAGTGACTGGCGTCTGTTAGCAGCTCTGTTTGATAACTTCAGCTGCTAATTTTTGATACGCGCGCGCACCTTTTGACCACCTCTCATACGCAATTACTGGTAGACCGTGCGCGGGCGCTTCTGCCAAGCGAATGTTTCTTGGAATATGGGTTTTATACATAATATCGCCAAAGTGAGCCTCAAGTTCGGCGGATACATCGCGGGCTAGCGTGTTACGTGCATCGAACAATGTTCTTACCACACCACGAATATACAGCTTAGGATTAAGCTCAGTTAAGCGCTCAATTGTCTGTGATAAATCGGCTAGACCTTCCAATGCATAATATTCACACTGCATAGGAATAATGACGCTATCGGTTGCCACCAAAGCATTGATGGTTAGTAAGTTTAAACTGGGTGCACAATCCATAACGATATAGTCGTAATGCCCCTCTTTGGAGCTAACTTGCGCATCGACTAAATGAGTCATTGCTTTCTTTAATAGCTCATGACTATTGGTTTGACCCATCAAGGTAACGTCCATACCTGCCAGCTCACGATTGGCTCCGATAACATCGAAACCTGCCGGGCTCATAACAGTAGCATCCTGCAGTGAAACGCCATCAAGTAACACATCTGCTATTGTCAGCTCTAAATCGTTTTTATCTAGACCGGTGCCACTAGTAGCATTACCTTGTGGGTCTAAGTCAATCAACAGTACGCGTTTACGCTTTGCAGCTAAGCTAGCAGTCAAATTTACTGCCGTCGTCGTTTTTCCAACGCCGCCTTTTTGATTCGCAATTGCTATGATTTCCATACACTTACTCAATTTGATTAGGGTCTATTACTGATTTCCACTCTGACAGTCTTTAACTCTAAATTTTTATTATCATGTTTCACAAAAAATCTGATAGTCATTTTAATATATTATAGATGCGATAACGAATGAAAACCTTGCGAACACTAGACTAATTATTTCATGCATTATTTCTAGTTTGAGTCCAATTAGCTACGTTAATTGTTTCATAGCTACTCAGGTGCTCATAGCTTAGACATTTTTGGAAGATAATTCAATTAAATGACGACTATCATATAAACGTGGCACTTTAAGCTCAATCGTTTTAATTTGCCATTCCTGATTTAGCGCCTGTAGCTCTTCATCGGTTGGCGCTTTACCTTTCATCGCACATAGTCGACCACCATTTGCCAGACGTGGCTGTGCAACTTCGACAAAATCTATAAGGCTTGCAAACGCTCTAGAGGTGACCACTTCATAGCTAGTCTCATGCGCTTCAATGCGTGAAGCAATAGGTTGCACATTGCTCAAACCAAGCTCACTACTAATTTGCTTAATAAAGCGGATTTTTTTCTGATTGCTATCAAGCGCAGTACACGAGCGTTCAGGCTGACAAATCGCGATGATAACCGCAGGCAACCCTGCTCCTGTACCGATATCTAGCAGTGACCCTTGCGGCAAATGCGGTATAATAGCCAAACAATCGATGACGTGTTTGATCAAGGCTTCTACCGGATCAGTAATGGCGGTCAGATTATACGCTTTATTCCATAATAAAAGCTGGTCTAAGTATAATAATAACGTGCGTTGCTGCGTTCCACTTAGTGATAAGCCGAGCTCTTGCGTTGCTTGTACTAATATATTTGCAAGCGTTGGCAACTGCGACCCAAGCTTTGTAAAGCCAGTCGGATCAACACTGATATTATCCGTGCTAGTAGAAGGTGAAGCGATTTTAGCAGAAGCTGACATACGACGAATCATCCAGTTTTGGCATGTGAACCTTTTATTTTATCATGCAGGCTGCATATTGAATAGTTGCAGATTGCGCTAATGTCCGTCATCTTATACTATCTGCACTAGCATTGAGGCTTTATTCTTCCTTTCTACTGTTAAATATGGCTTTGGATATAACCGCAGTTTTATCATTGTTGGTTTAAAGATTCATATCTACATGATACAAAACTGCGTCTAATGACTGATTAAAAATGTTAAGACATCTTGTAAGATGTATCTATTAAATTATTCACTTTCTTCAACTTCTATAAGATGACTTACCATACGCCTATGACCGAACAGCCCATTGCTCCTAACATGCAAACTTCAGAAGATACCGACTTAATGATTGCGACTACTATTGTGACAGACAAGGTATCAGTAAAAACAGATACTGCAGAAGACAAACAGGATATCTCATCACCCCATCCAATATTCGAAGCGGTTAATCAACGCTGCCTTATCACCGCTAAGCAGCTAAAGCGTTATAGTGCTGCTAGTAACTTGCCTACTGATACACGTACTGCACCAGATTTAGATATTAGCTTTGGGCAGCAGCGTGCGCTCAAAGCCTTGCACACTGCACTTGATATCAAAGCTAGCGGCTATCATGTCTTTGCAGCTGGTGAAAACGGGCTTGGTAAACGCACAGTTATTAGTCGTCTATTACAGCGTATTGCTATGGATGCACCAACGCCAAATGATTGGGTTTATGTACACAATTTTACTGACCCTCGTACGCCTTTAGCAATGCACTTACCTGCTGGACAAGCGGTAGTGTTACAGCAGCAAATTAATGATTTATGGTTACAGGCAAAAAAACGTTTGAGCCAACGTTTTCGTAGTGATCAGTATCAAAGCAAAATCGAAGCGATCAAAAACGATACTCATCAAAAAGAAAGCCTTGCTTATGATGCCCTAAACGCTGAAGGTAAACAGTATGATTTGGCGCTGACGTTTCGCTCGTTCGATAATAAAGCGATGTTTGTACATCCAAGCCAACTGCCAGTAGATGAAAATAATAAAACAACATTTGCCACTTCTATATCTGCGTCCACTAATATACCTGAAAATAATGAGGCCATAGATGGGGCTACAATAAATCATGATTCAATAGAAAACAGCCCTGACGCTACCAATCTAACAGACACTAACACGCAGAGTGACTATGAGTCTGAGCTGAGTAATTTTACGCAAAAAAACCACATGCAAAAGCGACTTAGTCAACTGACCATTGCCTTAGAACAACTAGAAGATGAGGCCAATGACGCCATAGAAGATCTACATCGCAATATTGCCCGCCGAGCCCTACAACCTTTATTTACACCTATACGTGAGCAGTTTGCCGAACTTCCAGCTATCGTTACTTATCTTGATGCGATATTTGCTGACATGGTTACCCATGTAGAGCGTATCGTTAATGGTGATGATGAAGAGTTTGTCACTGCCGTGCTAGCAACAACTCCTAGCCGATATGCAGTCAATGTCATGGTCAGTCATGAGCCTGAAAGCGGCGCACCTGTCATATTTGAAGACTTGCCGACTCACCTTAACTTGTTAGGACATGTCGAGCAAATTACTCAGTTAGGTACCGTGACAACTGATGTCAGTATGATACGTGCTGGCGCACTACACCGAGCGAATGGCGGCTATCTATTGTTAGAAGCCAGCCATGTACTTGAGCACCCTTACGCTTGGCAAGGTCTAAAACGTGCCCTACAATCACGTAAAATTAAGCTATCTAGCCTTGAGCAAATGTTGACGTTAACGGGCAGCTTGTCATTAGCGCCTGCTCCAATTGACCTTGATATTAAAGTAGTTTTGCTCGGAGAAGCAGATTTATATTATGAGCTATTAGAGCTAGAACCAGAGTTTGATGCGGTATTCAAAGTTCGTGCCGACTTCCATGATGATGTCACTCGCACACCTGAGCATGAGCTGGCCCTCATTGCCAAAATGGCGGATATTATCGATTATGCAGACCTTTATCCTTTCGATAATAGTGCGCAAGCAGCACTTCTTGAACACCTAAGCTTACAGGCTGAAGACCAAGATCGTCTAAGCCTACACAGTGACCGCCTTATTAAGCTTTTGCATGAATCCAATCGCCACGCACGTCTTAGTGAAAACGATATTGTCGATGCCAGTCATGTTGCTCAAGCTATCAGTGATATGGATGAACGTTCAGGCTACTTGCGCGATTTATATTGGGATGAGCTCAAAAATGGTCAACAGCTGATCAATACTCAAGGTGAGGCCGTCGGACAGGTCAACGCCTTGACTGTCGTCAGCTATGCTGATAGTGAATTTGGCATGCCAGCACGTCTTACTGCTGTGATTCAGCCTAATATTGGTGCTGGTGAGATTCTCGATATTGAACGTGATGTCGATTTGGGCGGCAGTTTACATGCGAAAGGCATGTTAATTATGACCAGCTACTTGCGTGCTCTATTTAGCCAACATCATGCACTGAATTTTAGTGCCTCTCTAGCCTTTGAACAAAGCTATGCTCATATTGATGGCGATAGCGCGACAGTTAGTGAAGCTTGTGCGCTCCTCTCGGCCTTAGCCAACGCGCCTATTAATCAGTCCTTCGCTATCACTGGCTCAATGAATCAGCTGGGAGAAGTACAAGCAGTCGGTGGTATTAACGCTAAGATTGCTGGTTTCTTCGATGCTTGTCGCGAGCAAGGTATGACGGAGCAACAAGGCGTCGTTATCCCAATGGCCAACGTCAAACAGTTAATGCTGCGTGACGACATTATCGCAGCAGTCGAAGCAAGTAGCTTTCATATTTATGGTGTGAGCACGATTAATGAGGCCTTGACACTGATGACAGGCCTACCCATTGATACGATGAATAAAAAAGGTCGTTATCGTAAGGACACTCTATTTGGCAAAGTCTTGCAGCGTTTGATGTTGTGGGATGAAAATCAAGATACAGATGATGTTATTGACGATAAGAAGTCAAAAAAGAAAGCCAAAAAGAAGCGAAAAGCCAAACGTCAAAAAAAAGATGATAAGAAGAAAGATCAGTATAAAAAAGACAATAGCAAAGAAAGCATAATTCGTGATGGAATTGAACAGTAGTGATTGGGATTCAATATCGTTCTTCTAAAGAACCCTCTTTGCTCATATTTTCAGATAAAACTTTTAGAAAATTGCCAGATGATTGAACCCTAAAAGCTGCATCTAAACTTCCTAGACGCTACGGCTATTTTCTGCGATGATAAATGTCTTCGATGCTGAGCAAGCAAGATATGCTTTAATATAATACTGTTTTTAGTATGACACCCTGTAATCGATAATATCGATTCAACATTATGACAGACTCTATATAGGTTATCTCTTAATGACTGTGCAAAACGCTAACGCAACAGACGGATCTACCTCCAATGCTCAGGATATACAGGAAGATAAGCCTTCCGTATCATCTACTGAGGAGGCTGACAATGTGGCTGCCGATACAGCAGCTAGCCGTCATGGGGCAGCGACTACTGCGCGTCAATGGCAAGTACTCTCACAGCTTCAGCGTAACCGTTGGGTTGGTACGACGCATATCTATGAACAGCTTAAGCTTGCAGGATTTGATATTAGCTTACGTACGGTACAAAGAGACTTAAATGCTTTGGCTAAACGCTTCCCAATTGAGAAAAATAATGCCAACCCGCAAGGCTGGCGCTGGAAAGATGACGCGCCACTACAAAGCCTGCCACATATGAATCTATCGCAAGCGGTCGCCTTTAATATGGTCGAGGCCAATCTCACTCAGCTACTTCCTCCTGCTATTTTAGATGAGTTATTTCCATGGTTTGACTTGGCACGGCGACAGCTTAAAAATAGTAAAGTCACGCATTCTTGGATTGATCGTGTACGCATTGAGACTGCAACTCAGCCGTTGATTGCCCCACATATTGATTTGGACAGTAAAGATAATATTTATCATGCTCTGTTTTATCAATTACAAATCAAAGCCTGTTATACACGCAGTAATAAGTCAGAGGCTAGCGAATATATATTAAACCCTATTGCTATCATTCAGCGTGGCGTAATTATTTATTTGCTAGCGACTCGTACTGATGATCCAGAAGCTATTATCCGCACTTTTGCCCTGCATCGATTTGCTAGTGTGGAGATACTTAAAAGCACAGCACTAACACCAGAGAACTTCCATTTGGATAGCTATTTGGACGCTGGTAGTATGGGCTTTACTCATCCATTATTGAGCCAATTGCCTGATCACGGTAAAAATACCGCGATTGAGCTAAAATTTACTACGAGAGCTGGTAAAAGCCTGACTGAAAGCAAGCTTAGTGATGATCAGACAGTAATGTTCAACGACGATGACACCTTAACTATCCATGCGACAGTTAATCTAACGTCACAATTGGTCTGGTGGCTACGTGGTTTTGGCAAAGGTTTATTGGATGCCAAGCCGCAACTTCTTCATCAAGTAGTGTTGGATAAACAACTAGATGATGAGCAATAGTCAAATTAACTAATAAGAAACTTAAGCATCAACAAGGAATACCATGCCATCCACTGCCTCATTACCCCTACTTTCAGAAAGCTTAAGCGCCTTAGGCTTAACGGCCGATATGTTGTTTTTTTCGCTAAATTATGAGTTTACTAAAACCGAACCTAAAGGCATGATGAAGCGCTTTAAAAAAAACCAAAGTGCGATTGATATCGATATTGCTTGCGTACTATACGATGATAATTGTACGATTAACGATATTGTATGGTTTAAACAACTGCGTGATAAAGCTGAGTCTGTCTGTCATCAAGGCGATAGTCTTAATGGAAAAGATCGTGGCGAGCAAGCCTTATATGATGCACCAGTAGATCAGGAGCAAATTCGTCTTTATCTAGACAAGATTCCTGCTCATATTAGCCATATTGGTCTGCTTGCTAGCTCATACTATGGACAGCCATTAGGCAAAGTAAAAGCAGGTGAAGTACATCTTAGCGATGACGAAGGTAACCGTGCTTTTGAGGTTAATTTAAAGCAAGTTCCGCGCGACTGTAGTGCGATTTGGATTGCTAGTTTGCGCCGCCAAATAGATGATTGGCATCTCACTCTACAAAACTTACCGCTTTCTGAAAATGACTTACAAAAAGCAGCTCAACAAGTCGCGCATGAATTAGCACGTTCTTTACCTATCCTCTCACCGCAAATTTTGCCCACTTAGCTGAGAATTATAGATAAAAAAGCTGGCGATCTTGTAGGTCGCCAGCTTTTTTAGTTTTCGATAGTTGTCGTTTTACCGTATGACTTTACGTCAATTTTTTTCTACTCTAACGCCTCACCGCAATGGGGACAAAAGTTCTTTTTACGAACTTCTTGCTCGCGGCGTTCAAGCTCTTGTTCACGTAATACTTGTAATACAATATCTTGTGCTTGTTCTTTATCCAGTCCAAGCTCACGACGAATCTTATCAATCATCGTTTGATTCTGCACTAAGTCAAAATCACTATCCACCAACTGTTCACGAAAATCTTGCTCCAACTCATCACGGCGTTGGGCAAGCTCGTTAGCAAGACCTGTCGCTAAAATACCAGCTGGCAGAGCCGCCAAACCCACACCCAAGATAGTAATAACTGCACCTAATATCTTGCCTGCATTGGTTATTGGCGTCACATCACCATAACCGACAGTCGTTAGCGTTACCACGGCCCACCACATTGCTTTCGGTATCGATTCAAATTCTTCTGGCTGCGCGTGGTTTTCTACTAAATAAATACCACTAGAGGCAGTCACAATCATGATAATTAAGATAAAAATAACGGCTTGGAATGAGCCTTTCTCTTTACTGATGACCACTAGCAAGATACGCATTGAGACAAAATAACGTGTAAGCTTTAAAATTCTAAACAGGCGTAGAATTCTGAGGAAACGCAGATCGAAGCTGACAAAGAAGTTTAAGAACGCGGGTACAATCGCTACCAAATCAATCAAAGCTGATGGGCTTCTTACCCAGTCCCAGCGTTGACGCCATGTAGTGTTATCTGGCTTGGCTTCAGCAATACTCCAAAAACGTAGCAAATACTCAATAGAGAATACGACTATTGAGAAGTTTTCAAATAAAGTAAAATATTCTTGATAAGGGTAATACCATTGGTCAACAGATTCAGCAATTACGGCAGCTACGTTCGTCATAATTAAAAAAATCAGAAAGTAATCGACATAACGACTAAATAGGGTGTCGTGGTCATCATTTTGTAAAATATCATAGACAAAATGACGCAGGCGCCGTATAGACTGGAATTGCATGCCGTCCCTATGCGGTGTAACACCGTGATTAAATGAATGAAAAATGAATGGTAAAGTCTTCAGTCCATCAAGTTAATAAATAGATACAGCTATATAAGAATAGGGTCATTTATGTAATCAAACAATTAAGCATCGAAGTATCGAAGTATCGAAGTATCGAAGTATCGAAGTATCGAAGTATCGAAGTATCGAAGTATCAGTATAGAAGCATTATTTATCATTTCCCTGTTGGTCTCAATAATAAGAATAATCTATAGCGTATCTTTGATATATCTATCCTGAACTTTATTAGAGACCATCCCTGATTCTGTGTAACTGCCATTTAGATTAAATGCTTGCTGATACGATCATCAAACATAATCATAAAG